>JBFFDD010000034.1:0-15737 GCA_041559575.1 bacterium | reverse complement strand
GCCTCCTCAGGGGTGTCAACCAATTGAACGCCGCCGGCTTTTCCTCGTCCTCCGGCGTGGATCTGTGCCTTGACGACCACTTTTGTTCCAAGTCGGGCGGCTATATCCCCGGCTTCGTCGGATTTGAAAGCGACACCTCCATCCGGCACGGGGACACCGTAATCCTTCAGCAACTGTTTTGCCTGATATTCATGGATTTTCATCCATCGACCTCCGTTTCATAATAATCAGCTCTTAAGTTCTAAGTTCTAAGTGCTAGGCACTAAGTACCGGGCAACAGGTACTCGGAACTACTTAATGGCGTATTTTTCCGTGCCATCCCTGTACAGATCATTACCCTCGCAATCGTTCACAACGATGGCGGGAAAATCTCTGACTTCCAATTTCCGGATCGCCTCCGGTCCGAGATCCTCGTAGGCGATGATCTCGGATGACTCGATCCGCCTCGAGATGAGGGCGGCTGCCCCCCCAACAGCCGCGAAATAGATCGCCTTATGCCGCACCATGGCGTCGATGACCTCCTGGGACCTTGAACCCTTTCCTATCATCCCTTTGAGTCCCCGTTCTATGAGTATGGGTGAATAGGCATCCATTCGATAGCTCGTCGTCGGCCCGGCCGATCCGATGGGCTTCCCAGGTCTTGTCGGCGTCGGACCAACAAAATAGATGATCTGACCTTTAATATCAAAGGGGAGGTCCTTTCCCTCCGAGACGAGGTCCACCAGTCTCTTGTGGGCCGCGTCCCGGCCGGTGTAAACAGAACCGGATATCATCACCCGGTCCCCGGCTCTGAGATTAACGACATCCTCTTCTGTAAGCGGGGGAGTCAATGTAACCGGATCAGACATGATAATTATCCTCAGCTCGCCATCTGTTAACGGTTCGTCCGACGTCCAACATCAAACCCATAACGCGCCGGCATTGACCTCAAATGATGGATATGGGACGTGGGGCCAACAGATCAATCGCCTTTTCATATAATCGTTTCTTTATGTCGATGGGCATGGCAGTTGATATTGACCGCCACCGGGAGGCTGGCAATATGACAGGGCATCAATTCGACTTTCACCGCCAGGGCTGTTGTCCTGCCGCCCAACCCCGCCGGGCCGATGCCGATTCCGTTTATCCTGTCGAGGAGTTCTTGTTCCATCTCCGCCAGTTCCGGATTGTGATTGGAGTCATCCAGAGGTCTTAAAAGAGCTTCCTTGGCCAGCATCGCCGCCTTTTCAAAGGTGCCCCCGATGCCCACTCCCACCACGATGGGCGGACATGGATTCGGTCCGGCTTCTCTGACCCTCTGGACAACGTAATCCATGATGCCGGACTTTCCGTCGGAGGGCTTCAGCATCATGACCCGGCTCATGTTCTCGCTGCCGCCACCTTTCCCGGCCAGGGTCAGCTTGATCTTTTCCCCGGGAACGATCCTGATGTGAATAATTGCCGGCGTGTTATCGCCGGTATTCTTTCTGGTAAAAGGATCGCAGGCACTCTTTCTCAGGTAACCTTCCTCGTATCCCTGCCGAACCCCCTCCTGAATCGCTTCATTGATGTCCCCCCCCACGAGGTGGACATCCTGGCCCAACTCCACGAATATCACCGCCAGCCCTGTGTCCTGGCACATGGGAAACTCGCCGCCTTTTGCAATATCAGCGTTTTCGAGCAACTGGTTGAGCACATCTCTTCCCGTTGGCGAGGCCTCCTGAGCAAGTCCCTCCTGAAGCGCCTTCCTGACATCCTCACCCAACTGGTAGGCTGCTTTCAGGGCCAGCTCTTTGACAGCCTGCGTGACCTTCTCGGTGCTGAGTTCTCGCATGGGACGACCCTCTTTTAACACCTGACCCTACCACAATAAGATCCAATCAGGGCGGGTCGTGTTCTTGAATTCGGCTATTGCGCAGTATCCGACACAAATGCCCTCGCACCGTCACCGAGGGTCGTTGTTTAAATAGAAAGGGGAGGGTGAACCCTCTTTCAAGAAGGCAACCCTCCCCCTAATGCTCCTAAAAAAAGTCTTCCTTGACCCATCAGAGTGGTAATTTGTTCACGTTTTCCCGAATGTCCTCAACCGACTTCTGAAGCTCTGCCATTTCATCGTCGGTGAGATCGATCTCGACGATCTTCTCAACACCCCCGCCACCGAGAATGATCGGGACGCCCACATAGAGACCGTCAGACACACCGTACTCGCCCTCGAGGCAGGCCGCGCACGGCAGGATCCTTTTCTTGTCCTTGAGAATGGCCTCAGCCATCTGGACAGCGGCGGCGGATGGTGAATAGTAGGCGCTTCCGGTCTTGAGGAGCCCCACTATCTCTCCACCGGCCTTCCTGGTCCTGTCAACGATGGCCTCGATCCGGTCCGCAGGGATCAGTTTTTCGATGGGTATCCCGCCGGCGTAGGAATAGCGGACCAGAGGCACCATGCTGTCCCCATGCCCGCCAAGGACAAAGGCGCTTGTGTCCTCAACGGAGATATTCAGTTCCATGGCGATGAAAGCCCTGAATCGGGCGCTATCGAGGACGCCTGCCATACCCACGACCCGGTTTTTCGGAAATCCACTCGCCTTCTGAGCCACATATGTCATGACGTCAAGGGGATTACTGACCACTATGATGTAAGCGTCAGGGGATTGCCGGGCTACCTGCTCTGCGCAGCTTTTGACGATCTCGAAGTTTTTCATGAGGAGGTCGTCACGGCTCATTCCCGGCTTCCTTGCCAAACCGGCTGTGATTATGGCCACATCGGAACCCGCTGTCTCTTCATATCCGTTGGTTCCGACGATTTTGCAGTCAAACCCCTCCACGGGAGCGGTTTCCACCAAGTCAAGAGCCTTCCCCTGCGGTGTACCCTCGATGATATCGACAAGGACGATATCCCCGAGTTCCTTAGCTGCCGCCCAGTGAACAGCGGTGGCGCCGACGTTTCCCGCACCCACAACCGTGATCTTGTTTCTTTCCTTAGCCATGGTGCAATACCCCCCTTTCGGTAAACAGCGTCCAGTTTCTAGTTCGCGGTTTCCAGGTCAAATCGTCTATTTTCCAGGTATGACATACTATTTACCAGTTAATGGCTTATCCCACACGAGCAGTGTCAGCATCCATAACCGACCTTTTGAACCATCGACATCCGGAAGGCTGGAAAAAACCTCAGGCTCCCGATGCTTAAATACCGTTGAGTTGAATCGCTTTCGCTATCTCAATATCCGCCAAAAACCTCTTTAGCGATCCTGTAATCTACACCCCAATTATGCGATCCTGCCTGTTGGGATTTTTTGCCCTGGCGATATTAAGGAGCAGATTCCCTGAGAAACCTGTGTAAAAAACAACTACTAGTATACTGTATACAGTATACCTATATAGATGCGTGAGTTTGGTGTCAAGACTTTTCCTGCCATGGTTTCAGAGTGATGGAATTCCTCTATTTTCGGAGCTTCAAACCGAGTTCCAGGAGTTGGGTGGTGTCGATGGAATTCGGTGCGTCGGTCATGAGGCACGTTGCCTTCTGGGTCTTCGGAAACGGGATAACATCACGGATGGATTCCGCGCCCGTCAGGATCATAAGAATACGGTCCAGCCCGAAGGCGATACCCCCGTGTGGGGGTGCTCCATACTGAAGGGCATCGAGAAGAAAACCGAACTTTTCCCTGGCCTCCTCAGGCCCGATATTGAGATGGTCGAAGATCCTGCTTTGAATATCCTGCCGGTGAATACGGATACTCCCACCGCCGATCTCAGCCCCGTTCAGGACCATGTCATAGGCGCGCGCTCTGACCTTCGACGGATCGGTTTTAAGCAGGGGGATGTCCTCTTCGACGGGAGACGTAAAAGGATGATGCATGGAGTTGAACCGGCCGGCATCGGGATCGAACTCGAAAAGGGGGAAGTCGACGACCCACAGGAAATCATAGTGTCCTTCGGGTACGATTCCCAATCTGTGAGCGAGATGCACCCGGAGCTGTCCGAGGGCCTCGTGGACCATTCCCTCATCTCCGGCTATGACCAATAGCAGGTCGCCGGAACCGAGATCCGCCTTATCACCGATCGCGGTTTTAAGATCATCGCTGATGAACTTGGCCAGAGGTGATTTCCACGTTCCGTCTGTATTTTTAAACCATGCCAGGCCGCGGGCACCGTAAATTCCTACAAATTCGGTTAGATCATCGAGATCCTTTCGAGACATGCCTTCTCCGCCCTTGACGGTCAACCCCTTTATGATCCCACCCTTTTCAACGGTTTCGGCAAATAATTTTGCTTCCGACCGGCCCAGCTCTCCGGTAAGGTCCACCAACTCCATTCCGAACCGGGTATCAGGACGATCAAGTCCAAACCTGTTGAGGGCCTCAACGTAACCGAGACGGGGAAAGGGCCGGGGGATGTCGATATCAAAGACCCGTCTGAAGATATCGGCCATGAGTCGTTCCATGATCTCGAAAAGGGTATCCCTGGTGACAAAAGCCATCTCCACGTCGATCTGGGTAAATTCAGGTTGTCGATCAGCCCGCAGGTCCTCATCCCGGAAGCAGTGAACGATCTGAAAATATCGATCGTAACCGGAGACCATGAGGAGTTGTTTAAAGAGCTGAGGGGACTGAGGCAGGGCGTAGAACTTGCCCTGGTTCACCCGGCTCGGAACGAGGTAATCCCTCGCACCCTCGGGTGTGCTCTTGGTCAGAAATGGAGTCTCGATCTCCAGGAAACCCTCCGAATAGAAAAAATCCCTGACCCACTTCGAGACGGTGGAGCGCAGGATCATGTTTTGTCTGATGTTCTCCCTCCTCAGGTCGAGATATCTGTACTTGAGACGAAGGTTTTCCGCCGCTTCAAACCCCTCCCTTTCATCGATGGCAAAAGGAGGCGTGAGGCTTGAGTTGAGGATGCGGACCTCATCCACCATGACCTCGATCCGGCCGGTGGTCATTTGCGGGTTTTCCATTCCCTTGGGCCGTTTGCCGACTTCACCTTTAACCGCAATCACAAACTCGGATCTGAGTGCCTCCGCCTTCCCATGGGACTCCTTGTCTCTCTCGGGGTTGAAAACAACCTGGGTGACTCCCCATCGGTCCCTGAGATCGACGAAAATAAGTCCTCCGTGATCCCTCCGGCGAAGAACCCAGCCCATCAACAGGACTTTCCCGCCGATATCCTGAGCATTTAGAACGCCGCAATTGTGGGTTCTCTGCCAATCTCCCAGATGGTCCATTTTATCGGTCATGGCTTAAGCGTTTCCTTTCTGGCAGGGATCAAAGGTCCGGGATAAGGGGCCAGACACAAAAAAGCGCCCGATATTTAGCGATCAGGGATGCCCATGAAAAAACAAAAAAGGATCAACAGACTGATTTAATCCTGGAGATCCTGTCGAAGACCATTCCTTTTCCCCGGCGCGATCCCGTGACATTTCGGGGGAAATATGATTTCTCTGAGTAAACCTGTTCAACTTCGTCTTCGTTTTTTCTATTCGCCTGGAACATCATCACTGCTTGCGCAGCTTCTGAATGACCGCTTGCTGCTGCTGGATCTCAAGGGACATGGATGCCAGATTGAGGAGGATCTCGAGGGATTCGATATCCCTGGGCGGGGTGCCCCCGGGCACGACGTCGCCGTAGAGGACAGCCACCACCATATTCTGAACCAGCAGAGGCATTATCACGGTGTGCTGAGGGGCGGGTTCACCCAGAAACTCCAGGAATGATCCCCCAAGATCCGAACTGGGATCCTCCTGAATGACCCTTACCTGGTCCGACACAACCCTCTTGAACAGAGGTGAGTCATCGATGGAAAAAACCAGGTTGCCCACTTTCTGCCTGAAATCCTTCCCCTCTTCCCGTCGGTCGCTGCCGAAGAACCCGGAGACTTTATCCTTCCGGATCAGAAAAATGGCGCACCGGTCCATTTCCCGGAGGGCGAACTGGACGATGATCTCCGCCATTTTGCTCAGGCTCTTATCCCGAACCATCCTGTCGCTGGTATCCTTCAGAAAGTGGATGTCCCCTGAATCGCGCTGTACGATCTCGCCAACCTTCTGTAACTCCTCCCTCGACTGGATGAGCTGGGACAGAAGCTCCTCCTTGAGGATGTTCTGCTGCTCCCTCTCGTAGTAGATCTCATGCCGTTGGATCACGTTCTGTATGCAGAGCGCCACCTCCTCAATGAACAGGTTCAACTGGCTCTCCAGTTTCTCAGGGGCGACATCCTTTCGCTCCGGCTTGTTGATGTAGTATGTGGCGCCCAGGAACAGAGCTCGCCTCCTCACAGTAGGATCAGGATAGGCTGTGTTGACGATCACCGGAACATGGCTGTGGGTTTTCTGGACTTCCTCCAGGAGCTCCAGGCCTCCGAAGATACCCTTTCCACTCAATGTCGGCATGATCATGTCCGAAAGGATAATAGGAAGTTTTCCTTCGACGTCGTATTCCGAGAGTTTCTCCATGGCATTCTGGGGGGAATCGACCGCGTCGACCTCGAATCCGAAACTGATCAGCTTGTCCTTGAACAGCTCCCTCATGAGCATCTCGTCCTCGACCATCAGGACGATCTTTTCAGGCTTCAGCTCACGGAGCTTCTGGCTGACCCGACGGACGGCTTCCAGGACCTCCCCACGGACCCCTTCGATACCTCCGCTCTCGGCGAGAAACTCGTTAACGACCCATTCCTCCTCAACCGCTGTGGCCAGTTGGCTGGCCTTGGACGCCAACTCGCTGACGGGAGCGGTCCCCACCGGCTCACCGGTGATGTCATCCTTCTCCTCGACCCTGAAGAGACCTTCCTCCCAACTCAGCAGATGAACCAGGGAATCTTCGACGACCATTTTCATCGTATCGTCGAGGGCCTTCCTTTCCAGAACGGCCTGTTCGATGAGGACCTCTCCAAGATATACCCCTTTGCCCTTCTGCTTCTGGGCGTTTAAAGCGGCCTGGAGCTCCTTTTCGGTAATCAGATTTTTATCCACCAGATAACGTCCCAGGCGGCTTCTGACCCGAGGTTCCCTGACGTCAACTATCTTGCCATCCTTCAGGTTGACGGAGGCCAGGCCCATCTTGCCCTTGAGGGTGATTGCGCCTGTAAAACTTTTACTCTCGGCCAGTTCAAGGAGCTTGGCCAGGCCGGTACTCTTGAGACTACCCGAAGTTAACATTCAAGTTCTCCTTTCACGAACGGGGGAATTTGGCCGTCCGAGCGAGAAAATCCTCAAGGGGGAGTTCCTGCTGGGTGTTGTCAGAAAAATCCTTCAAGACCACTGTCCCCTTATCCATTTCATCGTCGCCTACGATGACCACATTTCGTATGTTCAGCCTGTTGGCGGTTCTTAACTGGGATTTCAGGCTTCGGTCCTCGAGATCCAACTCCACACTATAGTCCATCGACCGCAGTCTGTCTGCCAGTTCCATAACGAACAGCCGGGCGTTTTCAGTGGCCGAAGCGACATAGAAATCGGGGGATGGGTTCTCCATTCCGTCCCATTCCATGATCAGGGACAGCCGCTCAAGCCCCAGCGCGAATCCGATCCCAGGAACATCACCCCCTATTTCGCGCGCCAGACCATCGTACCGACCCCCTGCAGCGACAGCGTTCTGGGAGCCGAGCCTCTCGCAGATCGCCTCGAAAGCGGTGCGATTGTAATAATCGAGTCCCCTGACGATCCTCGGGTCTATCCTGTAGGGAACATTCAACCCATCGAGATAGAATCTGACCCTGGCAAAATGCTCCTCACATTCACCACAGAGGTGGTCCATCATCACGGGGGCTCCAGAGAGTTTCTCGCGACAGGTCGGGACTTTGCAATCCAGGACCCTCAGCGGGTTGGTATCGACCCTCCTTCTGCAGTTTGCGCAAAGATCTGTGAAAACACCCTCGAGAAAGGAAACCAGTTCGGATCGGTAAGAGGGGCGGCACTGGATACATCCCAGAGAATTGATGAGCATCTTGACATCATCGACACCGAAGCTGACAAACAGTCCGTGCAGGAGGTCGATGACCTCAGCGTCAACAATGGGGGCTTCCCCTCCGATTGCCTCGAGACCAAGCTGATAGAACTGGCGATACCTCCCCTTCTGAGGTCGCTCGTAACGGAACATGGGACCGGTATAATATATTTTGCAGAGCCCCCCCTGGGACTTCCATCCCCCCTCCAGATAGGCCCTTACGGCCGACGCGGTTCCCTCCGGACGAAGTGTCAGGCTCTGGCCGTTTCGGTCCAGGAATGTGTACATCTCCTTCTCCACGATATCTGTCGCAGAGCCGATACCCCGGGTGAAAAGCTCCGTTTTTTCAACTACCGGAAGCCTAACCTCATGGTAACCATATTTCCGGAAGTGGTCACGGGCACGCCCCTCAATGTGCTGATACCTCCAGGCCTCATGTGGGGGGATATCCCTGAAACCGCGAATGGCCTTGATGACCCTGGTCATAAGGTGGGCGTCTCTACTCAGCGTCCTGCTCAGAGGTTCTGGAAAGGTCATCGCCACCCGGATCCATTCCGGGGATGGCCATGTAAACGACGTTCTTCTTGCCGTATTTACCCCTGTACATTGCTTCATCGGCCAGGTGTAAGAGATCAACCTTGCTCTTGGCGTGCTCCGGGTAGGAAGCAACACCTATGGAAACCGTCAATTTGATGCCGTAACCCTCCTCCTCGAGAAAGGTGTACTCCTCGACCATCTCCCTGATCCTCTCGGCAACGATCATCGCGCCAGCGGCAGGCGTGTCAGTGAGAACGATAGTGTATTCATCTCCACCATACCTGGCGACGGCATCGACCTTGCGAACAGCCTCCTTCAGGATACCCGCCATTTCAACGAGGATCTTACTGCCCACGAGATGGCCGTGGCGGTCGTTGATCTTCTTGAAGGAGTCCAGATCAAGGAAAAGGACCGACATGGATGAATTAAGGCGTTGAGCCCTCAGCAGTTCACGATCTAGAATATTGTTGAGGTAGCGGTAGTTATAAACACTGGTAAGATCGTCTGTAATGGTCAGGATCTTGGCCTTTGAATAGAGAAGGGCGTTTTCGAGGGCCGAGCACGCGTGATCACAGAGAAAAGAGGCAGCAGTGATGTCCTGTTCATCAAAGGTCTGTTCCTTTTCCGTGTCGAAGTAAACCACCATCCCGACCAGATCTTTCTTATTTCTCAATGGGATGAACATGATCGACAGGATAGGGTCAGATGATGTGCGGTATTTGACCTGGATGGGTTTTACCTCCGAAGGGACATGGGGTTGCGTCAGTTCGGAGATCGTTTTCCCGTAGGCCTTGAATACCTCCTTGTCCAGATCCTCGTTAAGCTCCTGGTCAAAACCCTCCGATATCAGGATCTGGGAATCACCCTGTTCCTGGTTGACGAGGTAAAGAAAGCCGCGCGTGGCCCCTGTTTCCTGGAGCATCAGGTCGAAAATGGCGTTATAAAGTTCCTCGACCTCGATAATCTTGGTCATTCTGCTGCTTATGTTAAAGAGTTTCAGGCTGTTCTTGAGTTCCTGGTTTTCCCTGGCCAGTCGCATCTGATCGACAGCCCTGTGGACGATTACCTTGAATTCGGTCGGATTGAGAGGTTTCCGGATATAATCAAGGGCACCGAGTTTCATGGCTTTGACGGCGCTTTCGATGGTGGCATGGCCCGTGATCAGGATAACCTTCAGTTCAGGGCATTCAAGACGAAGGATCTCCACCAGGTCCAAACCTGATTTCTCCGGCATGACGAGGTCGGAAATGACGAGATCGACTCCACCACCCTTCACTATCGCCAGGGCTTCATCAACATCGGCGGCCTCCTCGACCTCGAACCCCTCCTCCTCCTCGAGGATCTGTCGGCAAAATGTCCTCGAGAAGCGGTCGTCATCAACGACAAGCAGTCTGTTTTTACGCATGATCTCCCCGGGTGAGAGCCCATATAACAATGCATAAAATAACACTATTGCCTATCAGAACCGGTATACCTTGTCAACAACAACACCCCTTCCGCGGCGTTCCGGAGGCCGAACGTGAATCCTCAACCCAGACCCCGACCCAGTCAGGTGAACAGGGACACCCTCCGAGCGGAGAAACTCCATTACTTCTTCAGCTGGAAGCTGGCGTGTTCCGTCATCATTCGCCGTGCATACAGCCAAAAAAGGGCCCTTTTGTCTGAACTTCCTGATCCAGGCACGGACAGAGGATGTTTGAAAACCGCTGGCGCTGCCATGATGGGGCAATTTGATCAGGCCCAGTTTTTCGATGCCATCGACCGCCCTGGTTGTCGACTCCCAGCCCGCATCTCCCGTAAACAGGGCCAAAAACCCCCCCCACTTCATCAACAGGATCGGCGAGATCTCGTTGTTGTCATCGCTGGCTGCCTTACCTTCCGCTCCTATCAACTTGACTTCAAAACCCATATTACCGAAGCGGAATCTGTCACCGGGTGCCACAAAGGAAACATCAGTTCCCTCAGGGACATGGCTCAAAACGGAATGCCAGATCTCCAGGGAGTCCTCCGAGTGAGGAAGGATAACCCTTTTCACCTTGTGAATAGAAAGTACCTGGCCCGCTCCCCCGACATGGTCAGGATGAGGATGGGTGAGAATAAGGGCATCGATCTGTCCTACTCCTGCTTTCAGCAGATGTCTCTCGATCGGTGGACCATAGGACATCGATCCCGGCGGGCCGCAATCGATGAGAACCGTGGCTGATCCGTCGGCAATGACAATCCCGTCGGCCTGACCCAGGCCCGGAAAGAGGATTCTCAAGGTTCCGGATTCGACATGTTCACCTGCCCTCTGTCCGGCCAGTCCCGCCAGCAAAGGAAGCAGTGTCAAAACCAGGATCAAGGAAAGTGACCGTCGGCAAAGATACCATAGGCCGCAGGTGATGATGGCGGAGATGGAAGCGGCCAGCCTGCCCCAGTGGCTCAGAGGAAAGTAAACCCATTTCCACTCACCGACGAAGATCGTAAATTCCAGCAAGGGGTCCGCGAGGATCGACCAGAGTTCGCAAAACTGATTCGCCGTCGGATAATGGATCAGGGTTAAAAGGTCAAGAAGGAGAGCCAGGGGGATCAGCAGAACGGAGAAAGGTATTCCAACAAGGATGTTCATCACCGGTGAGATTACGCTCATGCCGCCGAAGACGATCACCGAAATGGGGATCGTGAACAGATAGGCAGCAGCCGTTATTCTAAAGACATATAACGGGGCTTTTCCCGGGGTGTTCAGACAGAGAAGGATCCCCACGCACGCCGACAGTGAAAGACCCAGGGCAACCCCGGGCTCGGTACCAGCGGAAAGATAGCCGAAAATTATCAGACACCATGACAGGGAGACCAAAGGGACATGGTGCCTGTTAAACCAATGACCAGCTGTCAGAAGGCAGGCAAAAAGGACCGCCCGCAGAGCGGATGTGCTCAGGCCGGTAATGGCTATGTAGGCCCACCATGCCAAAAGACACAGGAAGGAAACCTGGAAATTTTGGAGACGAACCCGGTTCCCCGATGACAGCCAGGCCGATATCAGGCGGCTCGCCAATAGGACAATAAGTCCCACAGACCCCACATGCACTCCCGAGATGGCCAGCAGGTGGGACGTCCCGGTCCTTCGCATGGCCCTCCGCAACCGCCAGGGAATGAGATCCTTCTCCCCGATGGCGATGGCTGCCAGAACGCCTGAATAATGATCCGGATCATTTGAAACCAGTTCCCTGACGTCCCTGACCATCCGATTCCGCAATTGTCTAAAATAGCCCGGTTTCGACAGGGTCACCCATGATCCATCCACCACCCTCCCCTTATAGGCTGCCAGCCTCGTCTTGCCCCCGCCAATATATCTGAGGACACACCGGAAACGGATCCTGCTCCCCGGCTCTGGGAAACTCGCGCCTTTAAAGATGAGAGACGCTTCAAAGGACCTGGGAAAATGGGGATCACGCCCTGAACCTTTGATCCTGACGTCTATATTTCTGCCCCCGAAGCAACCGGACTCAGAAGAGATCACGCGGCCCTCGTATGTACCCCCGGCCTGTTTTCCGACAAATTTCGACGCTTTCCCCTCCGGGCGCTGACAATAGAGGTACCCCGTGCTGAAACCGAAGGACATCAAACCCATCGGCGTTGGGTGGATGACGGACAAAACGGTGGAAACTACCGCGGGAAAGATTACAGAAGCTGATTTTACCGGGAGGATTCGGCCGGTCAGGGATCCGGACAGGAATCCGATGGCCAAGAGGACGGCGGGCAGGCGGAGCACTGCTTCAAGTGATGGATCCAACCTCCTTGACGCTGACCTTTTCCTTACATCTCCCCTTAACAATACCATGGAGTTTGTTAGGCAAAATTCCTGCCAGCGTGAACAAATCCATCAGGCAACGGCGTATCGGGGACGGTTTAATAATTCCACCACAGATGGGTCAGAGGTAAGATATGGGTTTGGGGCCTGGTGTCTGGTGTTCTGGCAACTGCCCCAAAAAAGCGCTGTGATAGAGGGATGTCGCAGAGGGCAGCTTTTTTATAGGGAATCTGGATGACGTTCTCTGAATGCCTTTTCAATAACAAGGCCCGCTACAGCGGGCCTTGAGATTAATCTTTCCCCTTTCCACTTAACTACTTCTTCCTCCCAAACAATCCCCTCAATCCCCTCTTCTTGCCCTCTTTGGCCGCGGTGGCCTCCTCTTCAGCCACCTCCTGTGAAAACTCTATCTCCTCGAAGCTGGGATCGTAAGCGGAACCGACGTCTTCCTCCACCGCCCCGCTCTTCCCGTCTGGGAGCTCCCCCTCAACGGCGGTCTTATCGTCGAGATCCTCCGCCAGTTCCACGGGTTCCTCAATCGGTGGAAGTTCCTTATCCAGGTCGGGCATGTCCGGCGGCGCCCCGTCAAAGGGAGGAGGCTCCTCGGGAAGATCGGCAAGTTCGTCATCAGCATGTGTGTCCTCAAGGACCTCTGACCGGGCAGGTTCATCCCCTTCCTCTGCCAGCTGCTCCAATTCCACCTCAATCGGTGTTACCTTGATATTAACCCTGACCTCCACCTCCCCGACACCGTCAACGTCCGCCACGGTAACGACCTCGGTCTGGGAACCTGCAAACGGTTCATCGGGAGCAATCTCAATATCCATTGGTGCGGAAACGGAGACGGCAGGCTGCTGGACTTCCGTATCCGATGCCTGTTCATCGGGGTGAGTATCTTCCTCATACTCCACGTCTTCCTCAAAATCTTCTTCAGATATTTCAGGTTCAGGTTCCTTCTCCGGCTCATCGGTAGCAGGCTCCTCAGGCTCAACCGCAGTGGTTTCGGTCTTTACCGGCGGAGCGGACGTCTTGGCGGCTTCGGTTTCCGCGGGGGGCGCCTCCTCTTCGATCTCGCCCATGGGAAACTTATCCTTCAGCTTCCTCATGACCAGCCTGAGGATCTCCCTCAGTGTTTCGAGAACGCCGGTCCCCTCCGGAGCCACGGCCTCGAAAAGGGGTGCTCTGTGGCTGTTCAAGTGTGAATTGATCTCCTGCATGGTCAGAAGATCATCGAGATCCCTTTTATTCCCCTGAATAACGTGGGGAAGGTCCTGAAGGTTCTTACCGTAGGATTCCAGGTTGCTCGTCAGATTACGGAAACTCTCGATGTTGGCGTCCTTCATGGTCTTCTGTGAGTCGGCTACAAATACGATACCATCAACTCCCTGAAGGACCAGTTTTCTTGTCGCGTTGTAATGGACCTGCCCGGGGACAGTGTAGAGGTGGAGCCTGATCTTGTAACCACCCAGGGACCCCAACTCCATAGGCAAGAAATCGAAGAACAGGGTCCGATCGGTCTGGGTCGCCAGAGAAACCAGTTTTCCCTTCAGCTCGGGTTTTATGTTGTCGTGGATGTACTGGATGTTAGTGGTTTTCCCGGACAACCCCGGACCGTAATAGACAACCTTGACATTGACCTCTTTACCGGCGTAGTTGAAAACCGGCATACGTCACCGCCCTTTCTGTTTCTGGAGGAGGAGTTTTCTGGCGTTAAGCCTCAACGCTGAGGGGAGGTTTTTGCTCTTGTCGATATATTCCAATTCTTTCATGGTCATCCTGGGTAGAAATCGCAAAGCTATCTGAACAGGTGTTTTGGAGTTCAGAACCAGGTTCTTGACGATAGTCTTGTTTGCCGACCACTCCCGGTTCTTTGCAATAGCGCGCAGGATGTCAACGTTGGTCGAGGTGTTTTTGGTCAGCATCTCGATTTCGCTTTCTTTGATGCCCGGATTCTCCAACACAGACATAAAAATCTGACGATTGGTGGATTTGAGGAGAAGTGTCCGGACCTCCTTGCCGCCGGTAAGCGCGGCTTTGATCTTATCGCTTACGGTCATCATCTGGATCTTTTGGGTCAGGGGCAGTTCCCCCTCCTCGCCTTCTGTTACCCCTTCATTCGACAACTCCTTCGAGGATGTTGTCGTTTCACCTTCAACTGATCCGGACCCACCGGCGGGATGTCCTTCCAACAGGTCTCTCAAGGCCCCCGGCAGGGAGGGGTTTTTGAGCAGGGCATTCATCCATCCACCCTTGCTGCGACAGCGCTCAACGAAAAAATCCATCACCTCAGATGGCAGATCGGGGTCCGAGAGCAGGCGGGCGACCTCTTCATGGGGGGCATGATCGAGGGCTCGCGACGCCACTTTGCGATCCGCCTCGTCTCCGTCATGAAGCATGGTCACCAGGACGCTGAGCGTTCTGATGTCAAGAGAAGATGAACTGCTTTTACCCTCAGACATTGTCACTTTAGAGGTCCCTCTCGGTCTGTCACCCCGCTTCCTAACGGAGTTTGACGACAATGGCGTCAAAACCCTTCCTCTGCAATTCCGCTCTCATTTCCACGGCTCTATCTTTGGTACTGAACTTCCCAACCCGGACAAAAGTCATGGGCATGCGGGTTTCCTTTTTCGTTAAACGCACCGGATATCCGAGCCTCCTGATACCGTCCATAACCGTCCTGGCATTCTTCTCCAGGAGGAAACTGCCGGCAAAGATCACTGCACCGCCACCGGAACGATTCGCCAGGTTTCCCTCGTAGCCGGCCTTCCTGATGCGAGCGAGGGCATCCTGGGCCTCACTTCTTTGGGCAAAAGGCCCCACCGAGAGATAATGCATCATGGCGTTCGTTGACCCCTCCCTGAAGAACGGTTCGTATCCCAGCCCGGCGAGCTTGTTTTCCAGCTCTTTCACACTCGATTTCAGCAGAAGGGCACCGACCTGGACCGTGAAGCTGGCCAATGGCTGCTGCTTGGAAACGGCGGGAGCTTGAACCTTGGCCGTTGCCTCTTGTGGTCTTTCTGGAGCCGGTTCGGCTTTTGTCACTGCCTGTCCGGTTGGTGCGGGTTCTGGAGTCGGCTTGACAGGTTCCTCCTGTGGAGGAATTTCGGAGCCCTTCGGTTTTTCCTCGGGGGCGGTTATTTCGGGAGGCTTTGATGCCTGGTTCTGCACTGCTGGAGCCGCTCTCCCCTCGACGCTCTTTGCGGCTGTTGGCTTGTTAGCGGGCGTTTCGGCAGGTCTTTCAGGCACTTTCATGGTAACACTGCCAGGGGATTGGGAGGGTGCGGATGATCTGCTGCCTTTCTGGAGGTAGGTCAGAACGCCGTACAGGATCAGGAGGATCAACAGGATGGCGCCGCCCACGGTTACAAAAGGAGATGGCCTTCTTCCCCCGGCGGCCTTCTGATCAACCTCCCCCTGTCCTGGGACACCGTAGCCCGATTGATCGTCTGGAATGGGGCCCGATATGGGTGGTTCCAGGGCTCCCCTCAAGGGCT
>JBFFDD010000033.1:0-15875 GCA_041559575.1 bacterium | reverse complement strand
GCCCCTGGTCTTCATGTGCATGGTTCCGAAGGAGTACGAGTGACCGTGCGCATTAAATGATCTGGGGTCGTAGCTTGTATTTCATCTTTTGTTAAAATACAAGCTACGACCCCATGGTTTATTCGACTACTGAATTTCAAATGGAGGTACTCCATGCTTGTAAAAGACAGCAACGGCAACGCGCTCAACGACGGCGACTCCGTTCAGGTCATTAAAGATCTGAAGGTAAAAGGTTCTTCCACCACCCTGAAAAGAGGAAAAGTGCTCAAGAACATCCGGCTCACCTCCAACAGCGAACAGGTGGAGTGCCGGGACGGCAAGACCGCCATCGTCCTGAAAACCATGTTTTTGAAGAAGGTTTAAGATTCAAGCGTGGAGAAAGATCAGCCCTCAGTGATATGTGCTCAGCGAATTTAACCCCTTCCACCGACGATCCCCGGAGGACACGATGAAGATCGCCCGACTTGACGAATGCGAGAGGAACGCTGTCAATATGGAGGGAGCTGCTGGAGCATCCCGGCAGGTTCCCATCGGCAAAGCCGATGGTGCGCCCAATTTCTCCATCCGGGTCTTCACCATAGAGCCCGGCGGGCACACCCCGTACCACAGCCACGAGAGCGAACACCTCAATTACGTCCTCAGCGGGGAAGGGGTGGCCATGGAGGGAGAGACACCGAGAGGGATCAGTCAGGGTGATTTCATCCTGGTCAAACCCGGCGAGGCCCACCAGTACCGCAACGAGGGCGACCAGCCCCTGGTCTTCATGTGCATGGTTCCGAAGGAGTACGAGTGACCGTGCGCATTAAATGATCTGGGGTCGTAGCTTGTATTTCATCTTTTGTTAAAATACAAGCTACGACCCCAGGGTTTATTAGACACTGAATCACCCTTCTCATATGAACTCGATGTCCGACGTGGCAGCCGAGACGACGAAGACCCTGTCGTTGTTGGATTGAGGATCAGCCGGGGTGAGGAAAAAACCCTGGCGGTTGGGATCGTACCCCAGGACTGACCCCACCAAAGCCTCGCCATCCTGGAAGATCACCCTCACCTTTCTGCCCTGGGTTTTCTGCCCTTCCATGAATCCCTTCCTCTCGCCGAACTCGGGGTCGCCTTCGAAATCCTTCACGAAGAAGATCGCCTTAAGGCTCGCCACGGAAACCTGGAAGGTCTCTTCTGAAAAGTCGGTGGTCATGTGAAAGTGACTTTTGTTGGGGAAGAAGTCGTTGGAGAACCCTTTGATCAGCTTGCCGTCACGAAAGTGAACAACTATCTTTGCCGGTCCCACGATTGTCTGTCCTCCTTTGACCCTGTTGTGGAGTCCGGGTCTGTCTCGCCCCAGTTAATGCGGATGGTTTCTGATATTCCTTTTATAACATTTGGCCCGAATGAAAAAGGGGGAAGAGGGGGCGTTCTTCGAGGGGGAGACTGGGCGAGGGGGCGAGGGAGAGAAATAGAGAATAGAAAATGGAAAATAGAGAAATCAATGGAAAGGGAACAGCTTTGTTACTTATCACTTACACTTAGCACTTAGAACTTCTTTAACCTTTCCACTTTCTCCTTTCCACTTTCCCCTCTCCTGTTATAGTGTACTTTCATCTTAATTCGACGGGCGGGAGGTCGGAAGTGAGCCAGAATAAGGAGCGCCTGGACCGGGTCCGGGTACCTGAGCTGGAGAAGATCCTCGGGGAGGCCTTCCCTGTATTGGACGACGGTTTCGTGCGGCTCATCGACTACATGGGCAATGACGATTCCATCGTCCAGGCGGCCAGGGTCTCCTACGGCAAGGGCACCAAGACGATGAGGGACGACAGGGGTCTCATCAGGTACCTGATGAGGCATCGTCACACCACCCCCTTCGAGATGTGCGAGATCAAGCTCCACGTCAGGGTCCCCATGGACCTTTGGCGCCAGTGGATCCGGCACCGGACGGCCAACGTCAACGAGTATTCAACCCGCTACTCCATCGCCATCGACACGGCCAGGACCACCCGGCCCGACGAGTGGAGGCAGCAGTCGGACATCAACCGGCAAGGCAGCGAGGGTGGTGTGAACGTCGAGACCGGCAGGCGCCTGACCGAGCGGGAGACCGAGGCCCAGAGCTTCCTCAAGGAGGTCTACGAGGAGAGGATCGACCTGGGCGTGGCCAGGGAGCAGGCGAGGAAGGACCTTCCCCTGTCCACCTACACCGAGGCTTACTGGAAGATCGACCTCCACAACCTCCTGCACTTCCTGGCCCTGAGGATGGACGAAAAGGCCCAATTGGAGATTCGTCAGTACGCGGCCGCCATCGGGGAGAGGATCGTGCAAAAATGGGTGCCCATGACGTGGGAGGCGTTCATGGACTACCGGTTCGGGTCCATCAGCCTGTCGAAGGACGAGATCGAGATCCTGTCCCTGCTCAACGCCGGCAAGGGGGACGATGCCGACGAGATGCTCCTGGAGGCCGGGTTCACGGTCATGGACGGTTCCGCCGTGAAACCGACTCTGGAGGGGAGGGAGCTGGCGGGGAAGCTGGAAAGGCTCGGATTTGAAGTTCCGTTTAAGATCTAATCAAAATCCAAAGCCCAAGCTCCAAAAAGAGAATGGGGAGCTGGTAGGCTTGAATCTAAGACTTATCGACTAACCGACTCAACGAAGAATCGGCACATTCGCATTGTCGGAAGGTCGTAACCTCGTTCAGTCGCCCCTCTGGCCTTTCCCCCTTTCCCTTTCCCCCTTCCACCATGTTTTCCTACTCTTCCTCGAACCCGAAGATCGCGCTCTGAATGATCCTGGTGACGGTGACGATCTGATCCACGGTGAGATAGGAGCCCCTCACCCTGTGCTCCTTCCTGCGGTACTCCCTGGCGTGTTCCTCTGACCAGAGGAAGACATTCCTCTTTCAGAACACCTCTACGATACTGGGTTCGTCAAGGTCGAAGAAATCCACCTCCGGCACGAAGATCAGCGGTTCCGTATCCTCCCGAACATCTACGTTGAGTTCATCGTCTATGGTCAGGTTCAGGGCCTGTGAGCAGTGGGCGCACTCGGACCTGACCTCCACCGACAGCCTTTCCCTCCTCAGGCGCCCCTGCACGAAGGGCGTGGCAAAGGTGTCGGCCGCTCAGGCCGCGTGTGTCTGCTCTCCGGTGCTGAATGTAAGGTGGTGCGGTGTAGTCTCCGCTGTGACGGGGTAGGCCCACATCACTTCACCGTCCCGGTTCCGGAACAGGAACATCTTGCGCCCCTCCAGTTCCTCCAGGATGGCCGTCACCCGTTCGACGGAAAGATCAACCCCTTCAGCGACCAGGCCCGGGCTCATCGGCGAGCCGAAAGAAGGCATCTGCTTGACGACGAAGTGATGGACCCTGCGGTGATCCTCCGTCATGAAGGCGAACTCTTCCCTGATCCTCTCCCCCCCCTTTTTCGCCCTTTTTCCCAAAAGGGAGCCCGGAAGGGGGAGGAGATGCCTCAGGAATCCCCTGCGGACCTTTCCGTCCATACGTAATATCCCCTCTCAATTGAGTCAATTAACGCCATATGTCCCGGGGTGATGATAATTATCGGGACCTGTTGAGAGAAGTATAGCGCATTCGTCGGCGAGGAAAAAACGGTTTCCGGGATCCAGTTTCCAGGCCCTGGACCCCAGGTTCCGCTCCTCTAAGCCCAGTTCTCGGAAAGGATCTCGCCCTGGAGAGAGACGACCACGATCTTCAGGGGGATCTTGCGTTTCGCCCTCTCAAGACCCTGCTTGGCGAGGGCCAGAAGCCCGCTGCAGCAAGGGACCTGCATGATCATGACCGTCAAGGTGTTGATACTGGCTTCATCCACAAGTGCAGCGATCTTCTCGATGTAGGCATCCTGGCCGGAATCCAGCTTGGGGCAGGCTATGGCCAGCGTGCTGCCTTTGAGGTGATCCTTGTGGAAATCGGCCAGGGCGAAGGGCGCGCAGTCAGCGGCAAGCAGGACATCGGATTTCTCGAAGTAGGGGGCCTGGGGGCTGACCAGGTGCATCTGGATGGGCCACTGCCTTAATTCCGACTGTCTTGTGCCGGCTTCGTTTCCAGTGACCTGTTTGTCGGTTTTTTCAAAAGACTGCATTCTCGATCCGGGACATCCCTGCATTTCGGTTACCTCCATTTATTGTGGCGCGAATTTGGCGTTTAAAGACTCCAGAAACCCCAGGTTGCGTTCGGGCAGTTCCTGGCCGAGCTCAGCGTTGGCCTGAGCGAACTTCTGAAAAAGTTCTCCCACCTGGCTGGTGGTCAAACTTCTGTCGATCCAGGGGAAGAGGATCTCGTCCTCCTTGTTGATGTGTTCGGTGAGCAGGGCCTGATACGCCGTCAGGTGGGTGATGATCTCCGCCCGGTTGCCGGTATCGATGGCGTCCACCACGGCCTTGATATGGCCACGGCCGGTGACGTGATCCTCGAGGATGACCTTGATGACCTCCAGGGACCGGTCTGTGTAATCGAACAGGATGTCCTCCTCCTTGGCGTGATGGTATTTATCGGCGTACTCCCGGATGAACCGGACAACGTTGAGGAGAAGGTCCCTGTCGACCTCCTCGTTTTGCGCCACCAGCTCGAGGACGTCAGATATGTAGGCGACGAGCTGTTTGATGTGCACGTGCTCGTCCACCAGTTCCTGCATGGGTGGCGAGAATCTGAACTCGTCCTTCTTCTCCTCCTCCACCGCCTCCTTGAGCTGGACGTCGCGGTCCGGATAGAGCTCCTTTTCCATCCGGTACATGAGCATGGCCTCGTCCTTTTTGGGCAGGTTGTGGATAGTAACCACGTCCTTGAGCAGGCAGGTGGCAACCGTGCAGGGTACGCAGCCGATGTTATATTCATCGAGGATCTCCCCTATCCGGGGGTTTTGTTCGATGACCTCTTTAATGGACCTGTTCATGAAATTCTGCATTTTTATGCCTCCTTGAACCCAAGAATAGTCCTTTTAGCAAACAGGTGCATTGATCTGGGTCAAGGAAGGGGCGCCTTTGGAGCAAGTGGAGAGCGAGATGGGGATGCGGGGACCCGCCTTCGCTAAACCTTCGGCGGGAAAGCCCGGGAAGGGGAGAAGAGGGGCGTATGGGCTAGGGAGCGTTCTGCGAAGGGGAGACTGGGCGAGAGGGTGGACGCGGGAAGTGGGACCTAAGTCCCGGGGACCGGGAATGGTGGACTTTCCACTGTCCAGATTCCACTTTCCACCGTCTCCTCCCACTCCCCCAGTCCTCTGGGCACTGGCAGCTCATCGAGGGCGGCCATGTATTCGGCGTCGGTAATCTTTCCCGCCCGGGCCAGGATCCCCAGTATCCGGTCGGAGCGTTCAAGGACGCGGTCCATCCTCCGGTAGGGGTTGTAGAACCTGGGGCCGGGAAGCATGGCCGCCAGGAAGGTGCTCTCCCTGAGGGTCAGTTCTCCGGGGGATTTTTCGAAGTAGTAGTCTGACGCGTGGCCCACGCTGTACACCAAGGGGCCGAGCTCCACCACGTTCAGATAAAGCTCAAGGATCCGGTCCTTGGAGAGGCTCTTCTCGAGGCGCCGGGTCAGGATCAGCTCCCTGCCTTTGCGGCTCAGGGTCTTATCCCTGGATAGAAAGATGTTCTTGGCCACCTGTTGGCTGATGGTGCTGGCGCCCCTGGCGAACTGGTGTTCCCTGAAGTTCCTTTTGACCGATTCAAAGACCTCGAACCAGTCGACTCCCCGGTGGTGGTAAAAATTGAAATCCTCTGCCACGATGATCGCCTGCCGAAGGGATTCTGGGGTCTCGCTCAAGGGGGTCCAGTGGGAGTTGGCAGGCCCCACCGTGAGATCGTGTCTGCCGCCGTCCCAATCCAGGACCTTGATCTGGAAGGAGGCGGAGGGATCCCGGATGAAATCAACTGAGGGAAGGGAGGAAGCGGCCAAACCGAACCATGCGGCAAGAAAAACCACTGCCGCCAGCGGAAGGAACAGTCCGGCAGCAGCGATCTTTTTCAGGCGGTGTGATATTTCCGAAGATCTCATTTTCGCCGAGCATCTATAGCACTTTTCCGAGGGAATGTGGAGGAAAAGTGGAAAATGGGTAATAGAGAATGGAGAAATCAGACCTAAAAGTAAAAAACGAAGAACCGGGGAAATGAAAAATAAGTCCTGAGGATTACTGCACTGGTGCACGCGTGTACTACCGCACTGCCGCACTGTTTCTTATCATCTTTCCTTTTTCCATTTTCTATTCTCTATTCTCTATTCTCCATTTCCAATTGTCTTCTCCATCCTCAACCGCCGCGGAAACTTCATCATCGGGCGCCAGGCTGTCTGTGTAGATCTCCGAAACGCCTGCCTTGAAATACCTTGCCATAACCTCCGGGTCGTTGATGGTGTGGACGTAGGTCGGTACTCCCCTCCTCTTCAGCTCGCTGGGGAGGAAGGCATCGGCCCTTTCCCCGGGCATGGTGACGGCGAAGGATCCGTCGAAGAAATCGGTCCACCTTAACACCATGTCGGCATCGCCGCCGTATCTGTAAAGCGTCCAGATGGTCTGGGAGAATCCCATGTCCCTGACGGTCTTCATGTTTTTCGGATTGTAGACCTGGGGGATAACCCTGGCGGAGGAATCGGGGATGGATTCCCTTATCCGGGCGAGGGCCGTGATGTTATCCCCGCCCTTCACGTCAGTGACCAGCTTGGCAGAGGGGTTTTCCCCCATCCATTGCGCCAGGCTGGCCAGCGTGCACTTCTCGAACTCTGAACGATCCCTCACCAGCTCGATGAAGGTTTTCAGGGTAGGGATTTCCGTGGCCTCGATCCCGAAGGACCGTTTGAAGCTGTCCCCCCAGTCGTGAATGCACACCAGCTCCCCGTCGCTGGTGAAGGAGAGGTCGATCTCAAAATATCCGTATCCCCTCTGGAGGTTCTGATTCAGAGCATCGATGCTGTTCGTGTAGCTTTTCCCGGCAACGGCCCCGCCTCCGTGGGCGATCCGTCGGACCTTGAAACGGTTGGGTTTTTTCGGGAGCCGCGTTTTTGGGATCGCCCTCATCACCGTTCCGTCATCGCCGTCCGCCGACCGGAAATCGAAGAACGGGGCGTATTGGTTCCGGTTGAGCTGTGACGGCAGAAAGTAGAACTCCCCGTCCACGGGAACCCGGTTGGTTGCATTGCGGTCGTGGAGCCCGAAGAACTCCATGGCGTAGCGGTCGGTCTCGGACGGGGGGACGAACACCGTGCTGTTTTCGGGGCTGTTTTGCACCATGCGCAGGGCGTCCTGACCGGCGAACAGGCCGAGGAGGTCACGGTATCGTGACGCGAACAACTGCGGATCCGTGTCGCCCTTCATGATACGTCGGAAAGCTTCTTCGGGGAGGGCGAGGTTCCGGTCCAGGGCTGTAGCCGCGAGGGTGCCTCCAAGTTTCCCACCTACAAAACAGTAGGGGGCTCCTGAGAGACTCGACTCCAGGGCCCTGGTTTTGTGGCACTTGTCGAACCAGAGAAAGGGGCGGTCCTCCCCGAATTCCAACAGGTATTCGGTGAGTTTCTTCGGGGATCGAAACTCAAAGTAAGGTGTTGTCTCAAGGTTCTCACCCAGCTCAACGAGGACGGGCAGGTCATACCTGGTCACCCCGATCTGGATCCATTTTTCCCCCGCATCGACCAGAAGACCCCCATCGATACTGGGAAACTCCCAGAATTTTTTAATGGCGGGTTTCCAGCGATGGATCCTGCCGTCCAGGTTTTCCAATTCTTCCGCGAGGGATGGATCGTCGCCGATTAAGCTGCGGCCCAAACCCATATCTCCTTCCAGCCCCAGGGCGTCAAGGATCGTGGGGCCTATATCAAGGACCGTTCCCCTTTTGCTGATCTCCGCGAGCCCCTCTCCGCGTGGATCGATGATCATGAACAGATCTCTTCGCTCACCTCTATTAAGCAGGTCGGTGGCGGTGTTGTTCATGGCCAGGTGGTCGGATGTGATAACGATGACCGTGTTTTCGGCATAGGGGGATCTGAGCAGCCGTTCGACGAACCGGGAGATGAGGTGGTCGGAACAGGCAACGGCATTGAGGATCGGGTTGGAGCCGTCCCGGTACCGGATGTCCTGGCAGCTTCCGGAGGGATGGCCGTCGGGATGGTGGGTGTCCAGGGTGAGCAGGAACAGGCCGAATTTCTGCCCCGATTCGGACAGGCCGGTGAATGTCTCAAAGGACAGGTCAAAAAGGGAATCATCGAACAGTCCCCACGGGGAAACATAAGATGGATCCTCGAGTTCAGGAAGAAGTTCATCGCGTCCCCTGATCTCGTCGAACCGGTGGGTGGCGTAGAATTTCCCTTTACCGGCGAAGGTCATGGACGCACCGTTGAGGTAGGATAGATAGTAGCCCTCGCCGTGCAGGAGGTCCCCCAGGCAGACCGCCCCCGAGTAGAAGGAATTCATGCCCGACATGGAATTCCCCTGGGACGGCGTGACCAGAGGGACGCCACACTGTCCGCTGACCATGCCACCTACGGTCCATCCGCTTCCCACGATCTGCCGGATGTCCGAAAAATAGGTGCTTTTGCCTTTCAGATCACGCAGACCCCTGATAAGGCCGGGGAAGATGTTTTCATCAAAATAGGTCTGTTCCAGACTTTCAGCGTAGATGAGCAACAGATTTCGTGGAGAACCATCGGATTTTCTGACAACCGGCGGCCGGTAATGGTCCCTGAACTCGGGTTGGCTCCCATTCAACCTCACGGTGTCTGTACCCGTGGCCTCCAGAAAATCCCCCGAAAACCTTTTTTCCAGGACGGCGTTTGGAAAGTCCGTCTGAAGGGGTTTTCCGTCCCCTTCCGACTGGCTGAACACGAGGTCCGGCAGGGGGAAATCGGCACTATCAGGTTCAGGGGTTCGCGGGTAATTGAGAGCATAGGTGGGATCGCCGCCTGAATGGAAGTAGTCAAGGAGAGCATGGGTCGCCGGGCTGAGCAGGATGCCGAATACAATGCAGGCGTTGGCAAGGATGAACCTGGACCCACTGCCGTCGAGGTCACCGCTGCCATGCAGCCGGTAAAAGTAAAAGAGTGACAGAAGAAACCCACCTAATACGAGAAGCGCGCCGGCGATGATGGTCGGATAATACTCCTTGAGGCCGGCTCCCTCGATAACGTAGAGGAGATGATAGACTACAGCTTCATTGATACCCTCGCCGGTCATGTAGTGGGAAAGGAGAAAAACGGAATTTAAGAGGACGAACAGAAACACGAGTGACGCCGAAATACCTGCCGGTATCCTGCTCCGGAAGTTGCCTTCCGCCACGAGAACACCGATCAGAAAAAGGATCAGGGAAAAACCGAAGGCTGTCATGGACCTCCTTGCCTGAAACGAACGGTAAGTCCCCAGAACACCACCCCTGGCCCGGAGATCATAGCACAGATGGAGTCTTTGAATTAAGGCCGTTTGGATGGTGATCGGTGAGGGGTGGAGATTGGGAATTAGGGATTGGAAAATGGAGAATGGAGAATTAAATTGGAGGCAGGGAATTCCAAATTCCAAAATCCGGATTCCAAACACCTATCCTCTCTGAAGTGACAGCAGGAGGTATTTGAGTTTGAAATGCGGAACGCGGTGCTTGGAACCAGAAATGTCAGACATGAAGCCTGGAACGTGAAACCTGAAACCTGAAACCTGAAACCCCTTCCCTCAGCAGCAGCCGGAACCGGACCTGGCCGGAGGGGAGCAGTCGGCGTCCTCATCCCGCCCGTTTTCCATAGAGCAGCAGGTCACGCTTGACCGGCCCAGGGCGGTGTTGATCAACGCCTGAGCGCAGCCGACACCTGCCTGCACGGTGATGGCTTCCTCCGGGCAGTTGCGAGCGCAGGCGCCGCACTCCATGCAGGCATCCCGGTCCGAGATAGCGGCACGTCCGTTGGTGAGGACCATGACCCTGTGGGGACAGACGATGGCGCACATGCCGCAGCCCGTGCATCTCTCCTCACTGAGCTGCAGGCTGACCACGTCGATGAGGTAGGCCATCGTGTTCACAGGGCACCACCGCCGGGCAAGAGGATGGCCATGATCCACACGGCAAGGCCGACGGCCGAGGCACCGGCCTGCAGGGGAACCGCCACGCGCATCTCCCGCCGGACACCGGACAGGGACGTGTAGGTGGAAGAGCCGGTGAAGTTCAAGCCCAGGAAGGAGGACAGGGCGGGGATCAGCAGGAACCAGGCTGTCAACTCCAGGCCGCTTAGGGTGATACCCGAAGGGAATGGTGCCGCTGCCAGGCCCGAGGCAGCCGCGAGGCCGGTCCACATGCCCTTCAGTGAAAAGGCCCGGCCTGGCAGGTAGGGAAGAAGCAGGGGAACGACAACGGCCCCGGCGACTACGGCGAGGCCCAGGGACATTGTGGCAACAAGACCGGCATGAAGGGCGTCGGAGGCGAATGTTCCGCGCCCCAGGAACCCGGACAGGATTGTCAGGACGGCGGCGATCACGGCGCCGTACTTTAGGGATGGCACGAGTTCCATGGGGATGAGGGAGGCCCGCTCCCTGATCGGGAAGGACTTGACCCGCATGCCTGGAGTGGTTTTGAGGTTCGCGGCCAGGAACGCGGGGATATCCCTGGCCTCAATCGGGCCGTAGACAACCCGGAGGCCGGACAGCTCTCTGACCCGGTGGGCGGCGACGCCGGGGGCGCCCAACTGGGGAAGGATGAGGCGGCGTCGATCGGTTACCGAAGCCAGATCGCAATCCCGGATCTTTGACACCAGTTCATCCGTGCCGAATGTCCCTTTGCCGGCGGCACACCAGACGTTGATCCCCCTCGTGTCCAGGACGAGGATCCAGACGTCCAGACCTTTCAGGGCCGATCGCAGAAGGTCGAAGGTCATGCGGTAATTGGCGGTGACCAGGACCTCCGAATCCCTGCCTGGTTGGCCCACGGCGTAGAGTCCCGGCCTGATCGCGTAGTTCATGCGGCCGATGCCCCAGCGCACCCGGATCATCCCCATGCGGTCCCGCCAGTCGAGCCGTGTAGCCAGCTGGGGAACGGGACCCGCGGCCGTGTCGAGGGTGCCGGTCACCGAGGGGGGAAGGGGGTACTCCTTCGCGGCGGTGGTGCCGGACCGGTTTATCTTTTCCGTTCCGCAGCTTTCAGCCGGCGATGTGCTCTCGAAATCAGTCAAGGAGAGAGGACCTCTTTGGAAAAACCGAATTCACTACCCAGGTACCCACCGACAGGTTCGTGACGGATAAGGGTGGCCAGGAAGAACCGGACTTTGATGCTGACCGCCCTTATGTATCATTTCCGTCCTGAAAATTGAATCGGAATTGCTTGTCCGGAGGATGGGAAATGAAGGACAGAGAATGAAAAATGGAAGGGGCATCTGAGACGGTAGGCTCGAGGGCCCAAAGATGGGATTGTTCCCTTTCCTCGGCTCTCAAATCGTTTCTCCACTTACCAATCTCCAATCTCTCAACTTCTTCTCTTGCCGAACCGGTTATCCATAATCGATCCGCTCTCTCACTTCGAAGTGCTGTGACCGTTCGTCAAATCGTGACAGGACCTCCCTGGCCTTGGCGGGCACGTAGGCTTGCTCGTAGTCCTCGCCGGCGAATTCCTTGACCGCCTGCCAGGAGTCGAACCACATGATGGTGACGAACTCGATTTCTTTGTCCACAGGCCGGCGGAGAAGCTGGATCCCGCGGTAGCCGGGAACATTCTTCGAGGCGATGCCGGGGAAGATCTCCGTCCTGAGCAGGTTCTCGTAGACATCCGCGTTCTCCGGGACCGTCCACCCGTGCCATATCCTTCCTATCATGGTCCTATCCTCCGAATCTCGGGTTCCATATCGATAAAATATTAGCAGAAATTGCCGGGTGGAGGACAGGGGCCGGCTCCGGGCTGCGGTGTAACCGACAGGGGTTTGCTCTTCGGGGCTGAGAACTGAGCACCGGGAACCGGGACCTACCCTTCCCCTTTCCCTCGATCATTTCATGCACTAAACTTGAATAAATCCTCTATTGGGAGGGGGAGATGAAAAACGCCAGATTCCTTCCGCCGGTGGCTCTCGCCGTCACCCTGGGCCTATTGATCTCAGGCCGTATCCGGTTCCATAGAGACCGTATGGGGAGGGTCCTGACCATGGAGGACGGAGAAAAGCACGTGATTTTCCGGGAGGTGTCCTGCGATAGCCGCAAACCGGCCTCCAACGAATCCATGGCGGTCCTCAAGGTAAGGTTCAGATTCTCGAGGTTCCCTCACACGGTGAACAGGGTCCTTTCCCTGCTGCCGATCCCCATCATTACGGGCATGCCGGGTTTTCGGCGGAAGTGCTGGACCTTCTGCAAGGAGAGCGGTTATTCCCAGGGCATCTATCAGTGGGAATCACCGGTATTGGCGGAATGCTACACCAGGTCGTCCGTTATGAGGCTTCTTAGGAGGCGCTCCGTACCGGGATCGACTCAACACAGCGTTCTTCCCAATACGCCGGTCGAGGATTATCTCCAGGGGTTGTGCGAAAATAATGTTTCTCAAGGAGCGAGGGAGGGTTTATGACAGAAGGAGAAAAGAGACCTTTGGGGGGTGAAAGATACCCAAAGTGGATCGTATCTTTTTGAAAACTGGAAACCGGAAACTGGAAACCGGAAACTGAAAACTGTAAACCGGAAACTGAAAACCTATCCCGGATGCTGTCAAAAAAACTGATCGACATCTTCTTCAGGTCCGCGACGGGAAACCGCAGAGCACGGATGATCCTGACACCTGTGGGTCCCGTATTTTTCCTCGGGGTGGTGGTCCTGTTCGTGGCAGGGGCACTTTATGCGGACCGTGCCTTGGCCCTCGGCCCCCTTCTTGCGCATCCCTGGAACCTGGTGCTTGCGGTGCCTCTTGGCGGGGCCGGCCTGCTCCTGATCGGCTGGTCGGTCATCCACTTTCTCCAGACCAGGGGAACGCCGGTCCCCTTCAACCCGCCGCCCCGACTGGTGGACAACGGCCCCTACGCCCATGCCCGCAACCCCATGCTTTCGGGCCTCTTCCTGGCCCTTTTCGGACTCGGTTTTTACCTCGGATCGGTGTCCCTGGTCCTCGTGTTCATCCCGCTGTTCATGCTGCTCAACTTCTGGGAACTTAAAAAAGTCGAGGAGCCGGAACTGGAAAAGCGTCTCGGCCAGCCGTATATCGATTACAGGAAGAGGGTTCCCATGTTTTTTCCCCGGATAAGAAGAGCTACAAGGGAAAAGGAGAAAGGATAAAGGCGAAAGGGAACATTCCCGGGAGATAGGTGCTTAGTGATAGGGTTGTGATTCCTTATTGCTGTATCGAAAGTGGGGTCATGCCCTGTCTTCTGACATTCAACCGGCCCACGTACGACAATGTCGGAAGGCAGGGCTTGACCCCATAAGACACTGTCACTTGAGACGGGGGTCTTCGTGGCGGTTAGGAATGTAAAATCTGGTAGCCTCTGTCCTTGACAGGTGAATATTATGGAAATGACCGAATGACCGGCAAAAGACCCCTTAAGGGGATGTTTGACGGTGTCCCCAGCCGATACGATCTGGTCAACAGGGTCTTCACCTTGGGATTCGATGAGCGCTGGCGGTCCCGGGCCGCCCGGACGATCCTCGAAGGAGGGTCGGGACGTTTCCTGGAAGCCGGCTGCGGCACGGGGGATCTGATCCTGCGCCTTGCCGGACAGGTGGATAAAGGGTCACAGATCGTCGGGTTGGACTTCTCTGAGCCCATGCTGGAGGAGGCCGGGAGGAAAATTGCCGGAGCCGGATTAATCGGCAGGGTGGGTCTGGTGTGCGGGGACGTCTCGAATATGGGGTTCCCGGAAGGCTGCTTCGACGCTGTGGCCCTGGCCTTCTCCTTCCGCAACATGGTCTGGCGCAACCCCGTGAGGGAAAGGTGTCTGGCCGAGATATCCAGGGTGCTCAAACCCGGGGGTATGATCGTCATTGTGGAATCGAGCCAGCCTGACTCAGTTTTCCTGAGGTTCTGGTATCATGCCTATCTGAAAAATCTTGTTCCTCACATTGGGGGATTGCTCTCCGGGCAGTCGGGGGCCTACCGATACCTTGCCGAGTCGGCCCGTCTTTTTCTCGGTCCTGAGGAAGTGTCCAACCTGTTGAGGGAGGCCGGATTCAAAGAGGTTTACTTCGAAAGCCTTCTCGGCGGCGTGGCGGCGCTGCATGTGGCAAGAAAATAGGGGAAAGTGGAAAGGGAGCTAAGAAAATGGAAAATAGAAAATGGAGAAATCCGGCTCCAGCCGCAATATTCATGATTAAAGGTTAAACCGGGATTTAGAGCACAGTACATAGTACAATCCGGCTCCTTCCACTTCCCCTTGTCACTTTCCACTTTCCACCTAAACCCGGTCAGCGGACCATGACCAGGTCTAAAACCTTTTCTCTTATCACTTATCTCTCAGGACTAATCCTCCAATTTCTACTTTCCATTCTCTTTACGGACACCTACATCTTCCCCCATATATCTTCCAGGTACTGGTCGCGCCCCGAGCCCCATCGGTAGTACTTGTAGCGGATGGGGTTCTTCAGGTAGTAATCCTGATGATAGTCCTCGGCGGGCCAGAATTTTTCGGCCGGAACGATCTCGGTGACGATGGGGCCGTCAAACCGGCCCGACTCTGCCATACGGCGCTTCGAGTCCTCGGCCAGCCGTTTCTGCTCCTCGTCGTGGTAGAAGATCGCCGCCCGATACTGGCTGCCCACGTCCACGAACTGCCTGTCGGGCGTCGTGGGGTTGATCTGGCGCCAGAAAACCTCCAGGAGCCTCTCGTAGGAGACCTTCGAGGGATCGTAGACGATCCTGACGGCCTCGGCATGGCCGGTGCCCCCGGCCGAGACCTCCCTGTAGGTGGGGTTCTCCTTGTCGCCGCCGATGTACCCGGACGTTGTGGACATCACCCCGTCCAGCTTGTCAAAGGGAGGCTCCATGCACCAGAAACAGCCGCCGGCGAAGGTAGCCACAGCCGTACCCTCGGGGGAGTCCGCTCCCTTTACTTTTCCGCCCGATTTTCTGTCGGCGGTTCCAGTTCCCGTCAACAGACCTAAAGAAATCAGGACCACGACGGTCAATATAATGTAGATGGTTATCCTTCCCATGACAAGTTGACCTCCCAATCTTAAGTCGGACTCTTTTATCCGGTCCTTTCGATACTCCTGTTATTATGCTCCTCGTATCTAATTTAACCATCATGAGGGGGAAGTTTTCACGCCTGGATAAAATTTTCATAAAAACCATAAAAAATTATTGGTGAGCATTTTCCGTCTGGAATCATGGATGTTGACCTGGAATGGATACCGGATCAAAAGTCCTGGATATTCAAACCTCAAACGTCAAACCTCAAACTATAAATTATCTTCCCTCGGCCGCCTGGGCGCAGACGATGCAGATCAGTGCGCTCGGGTCGATCCTCAGCCGTCTCTCGGCGATCTCCTCCCCGCATTCCGCGCAGTATCCGTAGTCACCGGACCGGATCCGGGCCAGGGCGGATTCGATCCTCTGCAGCTCCATCGCTGACCGCTGGCGGGTGGCCCGGGCCATGGCCTGCTGCTGCAGTGCGTCCATCCTCGACAGGCGGCCCAACCGGGACTGGTCCAGCTCCACGGTGCCTGCTGCCTCTTTGCGCTCGTCGGCAAGTGCGAGGATGGCCGCGCGCCGTTTTTCGAGCTCCCTCTTAAAGAAACTCAGATCGATATCCCTTCGCATCTCGAAATACTCCCGGTTGGTGCCACTGTTCCTTCTCGATGGCCCTATCTTAACCTGTTTTCAGGTCCAGGTGTCAGGTCTGGGAAACGCGAACGGGGTCCAGCCCTGCCTTCTGACATTATCCTGCCTGGTAACCTTGGAATGTCAGAAGGCAGGTCCTCAAACCTCAAACCTCAAACCTCAAACCTCAAACCTCAAACCT
>JBFFDD010000032.1:0-16353 GCA_041559575.1 bacterium | reverse complement strand
GGAATCCCACGTGACGGTGGTTCTGAACGATGAGGCCGGCCTGACCCTGGCCCTGCAGGTGCTGGAGGAAGCCCGTTAGGAAGCAGTATAAGGAATAGTGTATGGTAATAGTGTATAGGAAGTGTATGTAGGCCTGGTCCTAGACCGCGGCCTGTCTATTGTCCCTGGTTTTATCCCCCTGTTTTAGAAACCTGGCACCTATTCCCCTTGGTTGAAAATCACTGCTGCCTTATTCAACCTCAGCACTCAGCACTCAGCACTCAGCACTCAGTACTGCATTTACAACTGATCAGCTACGATCTCCAGGAGGAAGTAATGGTCCTTGACCGGGACCGGGTCCGTCAATTCGAAGGACCTCTCGAAATCCGGGATGAAAAGTTGGTCGAGCAGGCCCCTGACTGCGGCAGGGTGGGACGTGGCGAGATTCATCTCGTAGTTGACGTGCAGGCTCAACCGGTCGAAATTGGCCGATCCCAGGCAGGCCCAGCCGTCGTACACGGCAGCCTTGACGTGGGACATTGTCGGATACCTGTAAACGCGGATGCCCATTTTAAGCATCCTGTTGATCGTAAGGGCGTTGTTCACGTTCATGATTTCCCAGTTGCACTTGACAGGGAAGATGACCCTCACGTCCACCCCTCTCCGGCGGGCCCGGATCAGCTCGTGCACGAGTGTGTCGTCGGTAATATAAGGGTTCTGGATATAGATGTATTTCCGGGCCCTTCGGATGGCCTCGATCTGGGTTAAGAAGATCTCGCGCTGCCCCGGTTTGGTGTAAAGGACTCGTATGGGATAGCCGCCGTCAGAGGATTTTTTCTTCCTTGGTTTCAATCCTTCCAGGAATTTTCCCAGATCCCCCAGAAGGCCGGCCGAAGCCCACGCCTTCCTGAATTCCCGCTGCATTCTGCCAACGACAGGACCTTCGACCTCCATCATCAGATCATGCCATTCATATCGGTACTCCCGTCCAATGTTCATCCCGCCGATAAAGGCGGTTGAACCGTCAATAATGGTCGTCTTGGTGTGATCACCGGTGAGCCAGGGGTTGAACTGCTGGCGAACACGCACTTTTGAGTCACGCGTAAGATCGGATCTTACCGAAGGGGGCTGTTTGAACCCTGCCGGGAGTGAATCCTTTCGATCCTTGGTCGCCGTAATGGTGCCCAGTCCGTCCAGGAGGACTCGCACATCAACATCGTATGACCGGGTTTTGAGTGTGCCGGCCACCTGTGCGGCAAAATCGTCGTCATCGAAGATGAAGGTCCGTATGTAAACGGACTCTTTCGCCGCAAGGAGTTGCTTTTGGAGGCGGGGGAAATACCGGCCGCCGTCGACCAGATAGCTGATGGTCCCGGATGAGGGCGAATTGCCGGTCAGGTCATCCAGGTCTCTTTCCCATCGGTCAAGGTCCATCCCCCGGTTGTCTGCCGGCGGCCGTTCCCGATCGCCTCCTCTGTCGAGGCGCCTTGTCCAGTTGACCATTCCCACACCGGTATCCAACATGAGAAAGAACAGCCGGGACGCAGCGGTCACGGGCTGGGTTACGATACCGGCGTGGCTGCCGACAATGTGGGTCAGGGTCTGAATGTTGCGGCTTCCCAGGAGCGGCTCCCTCGATGATGCCGGTTGCGTGGGTCCCCTGTCGTCGATGCTTCCCTTTTCGATCTCCTGGTTAACACGGTTGGATTGGAAGTCCGCCGGAACCGGGGTCCCGTAGTCGGGTCCGATGTAGGACGCGGCCGCTGATCCCTCCCCCATGAGAAAAGCCAGGATGATGGCGGTGATCAACCACCCGACTCCTGAAATACCACACTTGACAACCCTCTTCATCCCTCCGCCTCCCTGCATGCCCTTGGTAAGGCAAGTTGGATGCCAGAGGACCGAAAAGAATTGTTTAGATGTAATTCATTGAAAATATGGGATATTTATGAATTCTGGGATTGGCAAGGCGGGCCGCGGCGGGAAGGTGGCTTCACGGCGGATCAGTGATGGTGCGAAACGGCGTTCCCAGTCCAGGTGCGCCGACCGGCGGTGGTCATCCGGGTTTTTGACGGAGATCTGGGAGCCGGGAAAGGAGAATCTTGAGCCGGGAGGAAAGAACTAGGAACCAGGTGGCAGGAACTATTGTTCCTCCACTGGGCCCGTTCTGAGTTCTTTCAGCCGGGTGTTGACATACTCCTGAATCAGACGTTTGTCCTGTTCGCTGATGGTGGTGAACTGGACTCCGACCCCGACGGGGCCGTCCTTTCGGACGCTGGCTGCCCAGCGAACGACCACCGCTGTTTTGATGATGTGGTTCGATCCGGGGATGCAGAAGCCGATCTCCATCGACGATCCGGAGTCGGGGGGGATGCCGATCTCGATGAACGCCCCCCCCTGGGACAGGACGTGGATGGTGGTGTCCAGGTCAGCCTCACCCACCCAAGCGGTGCACTGAATGTCGGTGGGCACCCTGATGAACTGCCTTTGGGAGATAAAGAGCAGCTCCTTGGCGGTAGTGAGCAGGGAGTCCCTGGAAAAGGGTTTGTAGATAAGGCGGTCGCATCCGGCCCTGATGCACCTGTCGAGGACAGTTTTATCCCGCTCCGCTGTAACGATGATGACAGGGATCTTTTTCAGATCGGGGTCCTTCTTCAACTCGGCGCAGATCTGATCACCGTCCAGATCCGGCATGAAGAGGTCCAGCAGGATGATCTCGGGCCTGATCCTCCTTGCCTTCTCGAGGGCCTCGCTGCCGGAGGTTGCGGTGTGGATCTCGAAGGACTTTCTGGTCAGGAAAGATTTCTCCAGGCTTAAAAAGAGCTCGACGTCATCGACCAGCAGGATCTTCTTCCTGTCCGTCGCTACGCCTTCATCGGGTCTGCTCTCCGCCATTTGTTCCTTGATCTCCTGAGACGTTCGATCCCTGAGTGCGGGATCCGGGTCCTGTACAGGGAGGGCTGATGCCGTACGCAATCGAAATATAATGGAAAAAAACAACAAATTCAACAACAAAGAGGGTGGGAGGGATAAACTCAACCAGGATTTAATTGGACCTTAAGTGACGATAATTGTCCTTAAATTTCAGGTTTTTGCATCCCCCAAAGGGCATGTATGGGGCGATGAGCGGAGGAATGGCGAAAAATTATCAAAAATCAATAAGTTACAAATGTGCAACTCAGCTGGCCGTCTGGCATTACTTTTGCTCAAATCACTGCTGATCGATGGTGAAGAGCCGTCGCTAAGAGCAAAATGTGGAGCGTAAAAATGAGCAGGAAAAACCGGTTGATAAGCCTGATCGTTCTGTCTGTACTGATAGCGTCCAGCGCAGCACTGGCCGAGGATCGGGAGGCGATAGTCCTGACCCGGGTCACCAGCCCCTCGGGTGATGACTTTGCCAGGCCGACCTTCATGACCTTTCACGACACCTCCGGCAGGAACTGGATCACGGTGTTCAAATTCAGAGGTGTTTCAGTCAATAACGGTCTGGGTGACGTCAACGGGCCTTGGTCCATCGATACGCCCAACGGTGATATCCGTCTCACCCGATTCGACAACAGTGACCGGTATATGATCTCCCTGTTCTCCACCCCGGGCATAGAGGGCTATCTGATCGGCTATCGGCTGCAGGATGCTGAGGGCAATCCGGAATGGCACTTTATGGGCCCCGGTGAAGCCCTGCCCTGGGACCTGACCACCGGAAAGTACGAGATCCAGATCGTCGATGAAACAGCCATCCAATCCTCCCTGACCGCGGATGTGGTTGCGGTAAGCCGATAGAGACAATTCCCGGGTGCCCCATCCCGGTCCCCGGTTCCCAGCCCTCAGTTATCAAAAGCGAATTGATTTTCCCGCCTTATAACCTGTAACCTGTAACGATAAACAGATCGAGGCCGGGAGGAGGGATGAAATCCTTTTCAGCGATCTGAGTTTCGGCGCCATCAACGCCTATATCGCCCTGGCCGCAGTGGTGATCAACTTCACCTTTGCGGTCATGGTCGTGATGCGCACTTCCAGGGAGACGATCTACACTACCTTTGCCCTCATCTGCCTGTCGGTGGCTTTCTGGAACTTTTGCGATTTCATGGTCTACACCAGTGGTGAACCCACCTGGCTCCCGGCCGGCGTCTCCCACAGAACCCCCTGGAAATACTTCGGTCCGGCCGGGTCCGGTCTGGCTGTGGCCTTCCTTTTTCACTTCACCAATGCCCTGGTCAGGCCAGGACGTTTCATGACCAACAGGGTCACCCTTTGCTACATCCTGGCGATAATAGCGGGGTTCAGCCCCGCGGCATCCTTTTTTCACGGCGGCCTGAGGGTGTTTGTGGACAGTGTCGGATGGAACCTGATGTTCTTCATCATGCTGTTCCCGTTCATATTGGCCAGCATCCTGATGGTTCTGGCCGCCCTCCACCGAAGCCGCGAGGCCAACGAGAGGGATTATCTGAGGTTCATTTCCGCGGCCCTGATCCTCCAGGTCTTCATGGGGTTGACCGATCTCTTCCAGAGGTTGAAACTTCCCCTGCCGCCCCTGGGCCACCTGGGAAGCGCCATCGGCCCGATCATCCTGGCCATGGGGGTGTTCCGTCACCGGAAGGCCTTCGACGTCCTGGCACAGGTCGAAAAGAAGATGGAATTGCTCAGCGAGATGGCAGCGGGGATCGCCCACGAGATAAAAAACCCCCTGACAGCCATCAAGGGTGTCACCCGGCTTCAACTGGATGTGTTCAGGAACCTGGACGAGAGCAAACTCAGGGAGTACCAGCAGATTGTGAACGACGAGATCCTGAGAATTGAGGAGATCCTGGGGACCTTCCGGGATTCTACCAAGCCTATCGAGGTTGAAAGCAGCCGTGTGGAGATCAACAGCGTGATAAGGAAAGTCGTTAAACTGATCAACCTGCAGGAGCTGGAGCTGAAACTGGACCTGAAACTGGAGGAAGGTCAACCGGAGGTCAACGCGGATCCATCCCTGCTGAAACAGGTCCTTCTCAACCTGGTTAAAAACACCTCCGAGGCCTGTGGAGAGGACGGCTGCCTTGAGATAAGGACCGGACACGACAACCAATGGGTATGGGCAAGGTTCACGGACAACGGCTCAGGCATCCCGCAGGATCTTTTGGACCATGTCTACGAACCCTTCTTCTCCACTAAGGAGGGCGGTATGGGTATGGGGCTGCCGATCATCAAGAGGATCATGGAAGCACACGGGGGAACTGTAGCGGTGGAAAATGTGACGCCGGCCGGTACCAGGGTCACCATCCATTTTCCCAGGTGACAACAGGAATCCAGAGGGAGTAACAATGGGCGGCGAACAGGTTAAAGCGGATCAGATCCTTGTGGTGGATGACAACCGCAACATCTGCACCGTCCTTCGGGACTTCCTCGAGAGGAAGGGGTTTCGGGTTCAGGTGGCCCACAGCTATGAACACGCCCTGGATTACATCGAGGGGGATGACCTCAGTGTTCTGATAACCGATCTGAAGATGCCCGGAAAAAGTGGCATGGACCTTCTGGCCTACACCCGCGACAGGAGACCTGAGGTGCCGGTCATCATGATCACCGCCTTCGGGAACATCGAGGCTGCCGTGGCGGCGATGAAGAGCGGGGCCTTCGATTTCATCACCAAGCCCATTGACGACAATGAGCTCATCAACTCCATCAACCGGGCGATCTCGGAGTCCGATCAGAACCGGGAGATGGTGTCCGGCTTCTTCGAGAAGGACGATGACTTTTCGGTCGATTTTATCGGTACGACACCGGCGGTGCAGGAGATCCTTCAGACGGTCAAGAAGATCGGTCCCACCGATTCAACCGTTCTCATCACCGGGGAAACGGGGGTCGGCAAGGAGCTCATAGCCAGGGCTCTTCACCTGGCCAGCGACCGAAAGGATAAACCGTTCCTCAAGATCCACTGCGCCGCCATACCGGAAACCCTGGTGGAAAGCGAACTCTTCGGATATGAGAAGGGAGCCTTTACCGGGGCTGTTACCAGTAAACCGGGAAGGTTTGAGATCGCCAGCGGCGGCACACTTTTTCTCGATGAGGTGGGAGAGATACCGCACCATATCCAGGTCAAGCTGCTCACCGTCCTTCAGGACCGGGCCTTTGAAAGGGTCGGGGGTGTCAAGACGATCAGTGTGGACATCAGGATCATCGCAGCTACCAACAGGGATCTTCGGGCCGCTGTGTCATCAGGCGAGTTCCGTTCCGACCTCTATTACCGCCTCAACGTTGTGCCCATCCACATCCCGCCCCTCAGGGACCGCAAAGACGATATAATCCAGCAGTCGGAGTATTTCCTGATGAAATTTAGCCAGAAGCATGGCAGGGATTTCAAAGAGATACCCACCGGTATCATGACAGCCTTTTTCAGTTACGACTGGCCCGGCAACGCGAGGGAACTGGAGAACGTGGTAGAAAGGCTGGTATTGATGTCCGATAGCAATAGGCTCGGCTCTGAATATTTGCCGCCGGAGATTGCGAAACCGGAGGTTTCCGAGGAGGGGGCTGGCCTGAAGGGTGTGGTGGGAGACGTTTCCAAGGCGGCTGAAAAACAGATGATCATGGACGCCCTGGAGAAGACTGACCAGAACAGGACCAAGGCTGCTGAACTCCTCGGCATAAGCCGGCGGACACTCCAGAAGAAGATCAAGGATTACGCTCTCTGAAAAACCAGCTGGGAACCCCGCTTCCCAGTTCCTTTTCCTTTGCTGTGAACCCACCTTCCCACCTTCCGGGCGACCTGAGCGCCTGCCCAAAATTCTTTTTTAAAATCAATATCTTAACGTCCTTTGAGTTTGCCGCCATCCTGGCATGACTCTTGATATCCCTTTACCAGAAGCCGGGGATGGACCCCGGCATCCCGGCTCGGTCATGGATTGAGCGGGCAGCGAGCAGTGAGGAAGGGAGGTCAGGTCATGAGAGGGAATTGGGGTGTCGTCCTGGGATGCCTCCTGGCTGCGGTCTCTGTGGGATGCAGTGCCGGACGGATACTGGTTCCGGAAGCCTCGAGAAAGATCAGCACATCCGAGGTGAGGATCGTCCGTGGTGAGTCCACAGTCGAGGTCCCGGAGTTGGTGTTGTCTCAGTTCGAGGGGAGGTTGCGGAGGGGGCTCTACGGGACGCCGGATCGCGAGGGTCCCCTCTTCAGAGAGGGTCCCGACCTGAGTCTCGTGTACAGCTTTGTCCGGTTCAATCACGGCAGTCAGTTTTCATGCCACATGTGGCGCGGAATGGACAACCCGGATGAGGGGACTGTGACCGTACAGGTTATATATTCCGGTGAGGATGGCAGCGAGTCTGCCGACTTCAATCCGGCAGGCATGATCAAAAGCGTATATTTGGGAGGTTCCCTCAACTCCGTTGTGGACCGGTGTGCCGATGAGATAGCCGGTTACACGGCGGCCAACTTCAGATGACCTGTGCGCGTGAAAACGTATTGGCGGGAACTCTTTCATCGGGAGGGTGCAGTGGGATTGCCAATATTAAAGGATTTCGGGGTGACCGGATCGAGGGGACTTCCGGCAGGTGGATGATGCAGGCCGGTTGGCCGGGTGCCGGACCACTGGCTGGTCCGGCACCCCATAGAACCATATCGGACAATTAAGGAGGTGGAGATGCTTTCAACTATGTCGGTTTTGGTTTCGAGCGTTTTTTCAAACTATAATTAAACATTATAAAGAGGATGAGGGTTGCGATTATGGGCTTGATCAATCTCTATGCCGCATGGGTGGGCATCCTTATGGGGTTTCTGGCCGGCGCCGTCGAGGGTCTGTTCTTCCACCGGGAGGACTGGAGGGGCGGTTACGCAAACTGGTCGAGGAGGATGACCAGGCTTGGGCATATATCTTTCTTCGGGATCGGTTTTATCAACCTCGCCTACGGCCTGACGGTAAGTGCCCTTGGACCGGAGGCCCACGTGGCATTGTCGTCCTACCTGCTGATCGTAGGAGCCGTCACCATGCCCATGGTGTGTTACCTGGCTGCCTTCAGAAAGGGATTTCGCCATCTTTTCTTTGTGCCGGCCGGGTGTCTCATCGCCGCAGTTGTCCTGTTCATCCTCAGGGGGTTAATGTCATGAAGATCGCCTTTGTTGCAATGAGCGGTATCAGATGCTGCGATCAGGAACTTCTCGATCTCGGTTTGACCCTTCCCGGTTTCGTGGAGAGAAGCAAGGTTATAGCCTCCCTGCCCAGCCTCGGCCTTCTTACCCTGGCGGGGATGACGCCGGAAAAACACGATGTTAAGTACTTCGAAGTAGACGATATCAGCGATTTCGGCGACCCGGGTCAGGTCCTGGGCGGCTGTGATCTGGTGGCCATCTCCAGCTATTCAGCCCAGATCCAGGAGGCCTACGAACTGGCGGACCGCTGCCGGGAGAGCGGTGTGCCGGTGGTGATGGGAGGTCTGCATGTCAGCGCTCTGCCGGAGGAGGCCAAGGTCCATTGCGATTCGGTGGTGGTCGGGGAGGGAGAGACCACATGGGACCAGGTGGTTCGGGATGCTGAGCGTGGAAAGCTCAAAGCATACTACGGCGGAAACGGAACCGAGTTCGACCTGTGCCATGCCCCGATTCCCGCCTTCTGGCTGCTCGATGTGAAGAAGTACAACAGGCTTACCATCCAGACCAGCCGGGGATGTCCTCACCGCTGTGAGTTCTGCGCCAGTTCAGTTATTCTGACCAGCCGCTACAAGCAGAAGCCCGCTGAAAAGATCCTGGCCGAGATCGACGCCATACGCGAGGTATGGGAACATCCGTTTATCGAATTCGCCGACGATAACACCTTCGTCAACGCAGCCTTCTGGAAGCGGGTCCTGCCCGAGATGGAGAAAAGGAGGATGCGTTGGTTCACCGAAACGGACATCTCGGTAGCCTGGGACACGGATCTTTTACGGATGATGCGCAGGAGCGGCTGTGCTCAGGTCCTCATCGGCCTGGAGAGCCCTCAGGCGAGGGGCCTGGACGGGCTGGAGACGAAGAGCAACTGGAAACACAAGCGGTTTCCCTATTACCGGGAGGCTGTCAGGCGCATCCAGTCTCAGGGAATCAGCGTCAACGGGTGTTTCGTCCTCGGTCTGGACGGCCAGGATCAGGCGGTGTTCGACGATGTGTTCGAGTTTGTGCGGGAAATTGACCTTCACGAGGTCCAGATTACCATTCAGACCGCTTTTCCCGGGACACCCCTTTACGAGAGATTGAGCCGGGAGGGGCGGATCCTGGAGGAGAATGCCTGGCAGAAGTGCACTCTGTTCGATGTGAACTTCCGGCCCCAGGGAATGTCCGTTGACGAGCTGGTGAGGGGGTTCCGCTCGCTTGCCGTGGGTCTTTACAGCGACGAGTTCACCCATTGGCGTCAGCACCGTTTCAAGGAGATCCTGAAGGAGAAGAGAAGAACGGAGCACGCGTTGAAGGGCCCCGGTTTCAGTGTTGCCAGATGACCCGGATGACTGTAACCTGAAAATATGGTCTGTTGTCCTTCGGGTCATCCCGGCGGCCTGGCGGTGGGCGAATGAAACGTTTTCCCCTGATCGCGCTGTTGTTCTACTTTTCTGCCTTTTACGACGGGATTTTGGGAGTCCTCTTCCTCGTCAGGCCCCTGGCTCTCTTCAGCCACTACGGCGTCACTCCACCTAACCACCTGGGTTACGTCCAGTTCCCCGCACTCCTGCTGATCCTTTTCGCGGTCATGTTTCTTCGGATCGCCATGAACCCGGCCAAAAATAGAAATCTTATCCCCTACGGTATCGGTCTGAAGGTGTCCTATGCCGGTACCGTCTTCTGGTACTGGTTCACCCAGGGGGTGCCGGGGATGTGGAAGCCCTTCGCGGCTATAGACACGGTGATGGCCGTTCTGTTCGTGGTTGCCTATATCCGGATCGGACGGGCATGATCATCCCTTGTCAGACAGCGGGCGATGGCCGTGATCCCTGAATCCTTCAGTTTCCATCCCCTCTTTTACCTGGGATTGCTTCTCCTGTGCGGCTATGGCGGCGGAAGGATTGCCGGGGCCATCAAGCTTCCCCGAATCAGCGGATACATTATTGCCGGAATCATCCTGAGCCCCTCCTTTCTGAACCTTCTGCCGGAAAGGCTGGTCCACGATGATCTGACTCTGGTGACGGATATCGCCCTGGGGGTCATCGCCTTCGCTATCGGCGGCGCCCTGGAGCTGGAAATGCTTAAACGCCTGGGAAAACAGATCTTTTTGATCACCATCGTCCAGGCGCTCTCGGTCTTCCTCCTCGTTGCACTCATCGTTCTGACGTTGTTTCCCATGCTGGGGGGTTTAGGGACAGCGTCTAGCAGCGGGCTTTTCGCGCTGGCGATCATTCTCGGCGCCATCTCAGCAGCCACCGCGCCGGGTCCGATCCTCGGGGTGGTCCACGAGTATCGAGCCAGAGGGCCTTTGACCACGGTCCTCCTCGGGGTGGTGACACTGGATGATGGGGTCACCATCCTTCTGTTCAGCATCGGCGCCGGGGTAGCCGGAGCCCTGATAGGGGGTGATCAGCTTGTGGTCACCTCCCTGTTAAGTAAACCGCTGATCGAGATCGCAACCTCCTTGATCATCGGTGGGGCTGCCGGGATCGCCATCAGATTTGTCGCCCCTTTTATAAGGAGGACAGCGGCGGTGCTGGGGATCGCCCTGGGCTCCATATTCCTGGTCAGCGGCCTGTCCATAACCCTTCACGCGTCAGGGCTCCTGGCTAACATGGCTCTCGGTTTCACGATTGCCAATCTGGTCCGCCAGCCCGGCCAATGGTTTCAGTCGGTGAATGAAATAGAGGAACCTGTTATGGCCATGTTTTTTGTCCTGGCCGGAGCTCACCTTCGACTGGACTATCTGGTGGCAGCGGGGTCTCTCGCTGTTCTGGTGATCGTTGGAAGGTCGGCCGGAAAAATACTGGGGTCCCTTGCAGGCGCCAGAATTTCAGGATCTTCGGAGGCTGTGAGGAGATATCTTCCCTTTGGGCTTCTTCCCCAGGCCGGCGTCAGTCTCGGGTTGGTGCTTGCCGCACAGGACCTTTTTCCGGACAAACAGGTGGCCGAACTGCTCGTCAACGCTATCCTGGCTTCAGTGATCGTGAATGAACTGATCTCCCCACCACTGGTGAAGATGGCCCTGGTCAAGGCCGGTGAGACGCGTCCGGATTTGCTATCACAGGAGACGACAGATGAATAAGGATCAATCCCATACCAGCCCAGATTCAAGGAATGTCCTGGTCCGTGACCTTGTCAGGAGGCACCAGAGCCGGAACCTGCCGGTGGTCAGGAGGACGACGGGCATTGACGACCTGGTCAAGGCCATGGAGTGGTTTCGACACAGCCGGATCCTCTATGTGGTGGATGAGGACGATATGCTGCTGGGGGTCATATCTCTGAAGTCCCTGGTCCGGCACGTCTTTCACCACAGCCACGACTGCGAGGTCCATCCCCGGGATCTTATGAGGATCCTCACCACCGAGGGGGCCGAGGACCTGATGAGTGACTTCGTCTGCAAGGCAGGGATGGACGAGAGGATCTCCCATGTTCTGGAGAGGATGATCGACAAGGGAGTGGAGGAGATTCCCGTGGTGGACGAGGAGATGAAAGTCATCTCGGACGTGACCATGATCGACCTGTTAAGGGCTGTGACAAAGGAGGGCAGAGCGGAGAGCTGAAGCCTGAAAACGGAGAATAGGCAATGAAAAATAGGGAAAACCCAGACGTACTTTACCTGCTCGAGTAAAGCCTGGAGCAGTGAATTTATTTCCAGTTCGAATTCCCATACGCCACTCTATGATTTCCAATCTCTAATTTTGCAATATTACTCTTCCGTGCTTTTCTGGCCTGTTCGTGCTACTATTGCAATTATTGGTGGCACTGTGATGGCCGATTGCTAATAATGTCTCCTGTTTTGATCCTGACCATCATGTTCCCCACTGTTCAGAAGGTTGATCATCGGGGTTGGATTTTTCGATTCCAGACTTTGGATTCCGGATTTATACAAGGGCGATAAACACAATGCACATCAGCGAAGGAGTTCTGGCAGCACCGGTCCTTGCCGGCAGTGCGGCTGTCGCAGCTGCGGGGGTGGCCGTGGGCCTTAAGGAGCTTAAACCGGAAAGGATCCCAGGGGTGGCTGTCCTTTCCTCAGCGTTCTTTGTCGGGTCCCTGGTACACATCCCGGTTGGGCCGGTGAGCATCCATCTGATGCTCAACGGCGTCAACGGCCTTATCCTGGGATGGGCTGCTTTTCCCTCCATTCTGGTGGCCCTGATCCTTCAGGCCCTGCTTTTCCAGTTTGGCGGAGTTGTCGTCCTGGGGGCCAATACCGCGGTGATGGCTCTGCCCGCTGTCGTGGTTCACTATCTCTTTCGCGGGGTGGTGCGGGGCAGGTCGTCGGGGCTGGCCTGGATGGGAGGTTTTGCTGCCGGTTCCACAGCCGTCGCTCTGGGCGGGCTGTTTATCGGCGGGACCCTGGCCCTGTCAGGGGAAGCGTTTTTCGAGGCAGCGACAGTGGCGGTGATAGCCCATATTCCGGTGTTGATCTCGGAGGGCGTCTTAACCGCCTTCTGCATCTCCTTTTTGCGAAAGGTCAAACCTGAGATATTGGGCATATCTCAGTCGGCAGGTGCCGTTCGGGAGGGACGATGAAACCGGTATACTCTTTCACCCTGGCTCTTTCGATCATAATGGGCAGTAGTACGGCCGCGTTTACCCACAGCGTCAGCATCTTGGCCCACTGGGACGGAGATGAGGTCCACACGGACAGTTACTACGCCGATGGAAAACCGATCGAAGAAGCCCATGTTGCAGCTCAGGATATGGAAGGGCGGGTTGTCTTCGAGGGTGTCACCGACAGGACAGGAGCATTCGATTTTCCCGACCCGAGGTTGGGGGACCTGAGGATCGTCATGACGGCCCCGTCCGGACACAGGAGCGAGACCGTCCTGAGGGGGGGGTCAGATGAAGATCCGGGCGGGGATCCAGGAAAGGTGGCGGAAAAGGTTTTGGAAAGAAGGTTGAGGTCAATACAGGATTCCCTCCAGGCCCTGCAGCGGAAGTTGGACCGGCCCCGCCTGTCGGAGATCCTCGGCGGCATCGGATGGATCATCGGCCTGGCGGGGGCCTACCTGTGGGGGGTGAGCAGGGGGATCGGACGCGGAGACCCGCCTTCGCTATAGCTACGGCGTGGCAAGCACGGGGAGGGGGAGATAGGGGGGAGAACGGACGCGGAGGCACGGGGACCTGCCCGAGTGGGCGCATGGGAGAGGGGGCGAGGATCGGACGCGGAGAAACGGGGACTGGGCGATGGGGCGAGAGAGCGAGCGGGCGCATGGGCGACGGGGAGAGAGGGCGATAAGGCGAACTGTAAACTGGAAGCTGCAAACTGGAAACTGGGAGCTTTCTTTTTGGACTTTGGGTTGAATCACATATTCTGATTTAGGAGCCAACCCATGCATCTCGAGGAATTCGCGGAGGGACAGAGCTTTTGGCATCGGATGGACCCCAGGGTCAAGATCCTGGGTGTCATCGGTTTTGCCCTGGTAACGGCGCTGGCCACCCGCACCACCGTCCAGGCGGTGGCCATTCTGGTGGGGTTCGGGGCCATTGCCACGGCTCAACTGGATTTGAAGAAGGTCGCCTCAAGAATGGCTGTGGTCAACGGTTTCGTCCTTTTTCTGTGGATCTTCCTGCCCTTCACCACCGGCGGACGGGGGGTGGCTCAGATAGGAGGGCTGACCTTGACCGCCGAGGGGGTGCTCCTTGCCGTGTCCGTTACTCTGAAGGCCAACGCCATCGCGGCGGCCACCATAGCGCTGCTGGGCACCAGCTCGGTCTTCGACCTTGTCCACGCCCTGATCCACCTCAGGGTGCCCGAACGTCTGGTTCAGCTCTTCTTCTTCTGTTACCGGTACATCTCTGTCATCCACATGGAGTACGTCCGGCTGCGCAACAGTATGCGGCTTCGGTGCTTCACTCCCCGAACCGACCTTCACACCTACCGATCCTTCGCCTTCCTTTTGGGAATGCTTTTCGTGCGCAGCTTCGATCGTTCCGAGAGGATCCACCAGGCCATGGTCCTGCGCGGGTTTGCCGGGACCTTCTGGACCCTCGATCACTTCCACATGCACGGCAGGGATTGGATCACCCTGACGGGCATGTCCCTTCTGATCGGGTCGATGATCCTGCTGCAGTTTCTGGGAGGGTTTCCGTGATTCAGCTGGAGAAAATAAGATTCTCCTATCCAAACGGCACGGAGGTTCTCCAGGGCCTGGATCTGTCATGCGGACCCGGGGAGAGGATCGGCATCACCGGCCCCAACGGGTCAGGGAAGACCACCCTGCTTCACATAATCATGGGGCTTCTCAGGCCGACATCCGGATCGTTGATCCTGTTTGACCGGCAGCCGGCATCGGAGAAGGATTTCCGGGAGGTTCGGGCCAGGACCGGCTTTGTCTTCCAGGATGCCGACGACCAGCTGTTCTGCCCCACGGTGGCCGAGGATGTGGCATTCGGGCCCAGGAACCTGGGCAAGTCCTCGGAGGAGGCTCATGAGATCGTCCATCGGACCCTGGGCATGATGGGGATCGAACATCTGGAGAGGCGGGTGACCTACCAGCTTTCTGGAGGGGAGAAACGGCTTGTGGCCCTGGCAACAGTCCTGGCCATGGCCCCGGAGGTCCTCATCCTTGACGAGCCTGCAGCGGGGCTGTCAGAGGATTCGGTGGACCATCTCCTGTCCGTCCTTGACAGCCATGCCAAAACCCGGATTATCGTCTCCCACGATCGTAAATTCCTGGACCGGTCGGTGGACAGGACCCTGATTTTAGACAAAGGGGTATTGACGTTCCGGTAGGGCTGTCGAGGGATAGACTGCCCAGCCTTACCCTTCTCCCTGGTTCCCCTTTTCGGGCGGAACAGGTATTTTGGCCTACCAGCCCCCGCCCCCGCCTCCGCCGCCCCCGCCACCGGAAGAGCCGCCCCCGCCGAAGCCGGAGGAGCTTCCCGGTTTTACCGCCGACGATGCGACGACAGAGGTCAGGGAGGAGCCGAGGGATGAGGTGAACTCCCCTGGCCGGAAGGTATCCCAGCTGGAACCCCGATACCAGGCGGGATGGTACTGGGTCCCCTCCCTGGTCGCCTGGGCCAGGACGTTGGAAAACTGCTCGGCCCACTCCTGATCGACCTCGAGAGCCAGGGCGTAGGGAAGGTACCTCTCGAACAGTTCCGGTGTCCTCTCGGGGGGGTGCAGGGCGTTCAGGCGGTGTTTCTCGGCGGTGGACAGGTACATCCTGAACCCCTCCACCTTGTCCATGACCCTGCGGCCCAATCGCGTGGGTGCTTTGAGCAGCCGGTAAAAAACCAGGTTCAGAAGTATCAGAAGAAGGATCGTGGCGGTGAAAAGAAGAGAGGTGTATATAGCGAACGATACGGTGGCCATGACCAGGAAGAAGGTGAATGTCGCTGCCATGAAAAACCTGCGAATTGACCACAGGAAGAAGGTAGCGATCGTCCAGGGGATCAGCCACAGGACGATGAACATCAGGGGCGGACCCGGAAGACCGTTTCTGGCGGCCATCCCGGCGGCGAACAGGATGGCTGCCGAGATAAGGACCCCCACGGAAAAGTGGCCAAGGTTGTTGAGAAAGTGCTCCTTCTGGTACTCAGTCTTCAGGAGTTCCTTCAGGGCGTCGATGGCTCCGGAGATCCTTTTGTGGTTCTCCCTCTCCAGTTCGAGTTTTATGCTGTTTCCGGGAAAAAGCTTCCGGGCGATCTTCCGTTCTCCCTTGGATAGGACCTCCGATGGCTCCCGGCCGGTCCTTTCCAGGGCGTAGGTCTTTCCGAGACCGAGGGCCCTGCTTCCCTCGGTGATGGTCAGATACCCCTTTACGGCCAGGTTGATCACCGCGCTGACAAAGGCGCGGTGATCGAATCCCATCTCCATGATGTAACGCATGGCGGCAGGCGACAGGTTGTGGGGCGGCTCGAAAAGGGGGATGATGGTTCCCTCCTCCGGATCGCGGCCCACCCTGATCCAGGCGAAAAGGTAGTAGAGGAAAAGAATGGCCAGGCCGACGAGGGCGAAAATGACGTGTCGGTTGTCCGACACAAGGTACACTGCCTTGTCAACCGGTGTCGGCTCGGTCACGTATCCCTTGGGCCACCCGACGACGATGGTCAGTCCCTCCCTCGGGCCCAGGGCCCCGGTGGTCCGGAAGGTGACCCTGCCCTCTGGACCGATCCCGGAGGCGAATTCCTGACCGCGGCTGCCGGCCGGGCCGGTATACGCAGCCAGCTGGAGGGCCTCTTTCGGGATGCCGGCCGGCAGGGTGACCGAGGCCGTGGCCTCCCTGATGGGGAAGACCCAGCCGTTGCCGGTGACG
>JBFFDD010000031.1:0-17507 GCA_041559575.1 bacterium | reverse complement strand
TATTTCTTCGAGCTCTTTCTCAGTGGACTGACCCGCGGATCCATATATGCCCTGATCGCCCTCGGGTATACGATGGTCTACGGTATTATCGAACTGATCAATTTCGCCCACGGTGAGATCTATATGATCGGTGCTTTTACAGCGCTGATCGTTGCCAGTCTGCTTACTATGGCCGGCTTCAAGGGACTGGCGGTCCTGGCCCTGTCGATGGTTGTGGCGGTCATCTACGCCGGCGCCTACGGTTTTACTGTGGAAAAGATCGCCTATAAACCCCTTCGCCACGCTCCCAGATTGAGCCCGCTGATAAGCGCTATCGGCATGTCGATCTTTCTTCAGAATTACGTTCTGCTGGCCCAGACATCGGACTTTCTGCCCTTTCCATCCCTGATACCGGAATTCGGCTTCATGGAGCCGGTGGAGCATATCTTCAGTTCCTCCCAGGTTGTGATCGTGACGGTGACCGGCACGGTTATGATTATCCTCACCTGTGTCATCAAGTTCACCCGCATGGGCAAGGCTATGCGGGCGACCGCCCAGGATCGGAAAATGGCGATGCTGGCGGGGATAAACGTCAACCGGGTGATCTCGACAACCTTCGTGATCGGTTCGACCCTGGCCGCCGTGGGAGGCGTCCTGATCGCCTCTCATATCGGCCAGATCAACTTTTACATAGGATTTATCGCCGGAATCAAGGCTTTTACCGCGGCGGTACTCGGCGGCATCGGTTCCGTGCCCGGGGCAGTCCTCGGCTCCCTCGTTTTGGGATGGACAGAGAGTTTCGCTACAGGTTATGTCTCCAGCGACTACGAGGACGTTTTTGCCTTCTGTCTCCTGGTTTTGATCCTGATCTTCCGGCCCCAGGGGCTGCTCGGCAAGTCCAGCACGGATAAGGTCTGATATGGCGTTCCAGGGTATTGCGGGCTGAACATTGAATATGAAAGATCTCAAACAATCGTTGCTGATCTCAATCTGGTTTATGCTGCTGACCTTTCCCATCATGGTGATCCGGGTCAACACGGTGGAGAAGATCGTCCAATGGCGCTGGTCCAACCTGTTCGCCGTGGGATTGATTTCCTTCGTTCTGTCCTACGTGTGGCGCTACCTGATGGTTCGCCGGGAAAACCGGCCGGTGGAGTCGGAAAGAGTTCCATGGAATCAGAGACTCACCAGTGAGAAAAAAATCTTCATACCCTTCAGCGCGGCGTTTTTGATCCTGGCATGCTTCCTGCCGCTGATGGTCTCCGAATATCGCATCAACATCCTGATAACGGCCATGATCTACGTGCTGCTGGGCCTGGGCCTTAACATCGTCGTCGGCCTGGCCGGATTGCTGGATCTCGGTTACGTGGCTTTCTACGCGGTGGGAGCCTACACGTATGCTCTCCTGAATCATCATTACGGCGTGGGATTCTGGATCGGCCTTCCGTTGGGAGCCCTGGTAGGAACGGTGTTTGGAATCCTTCTCGGAATTCCGGTGTTGAGACTGCGAGGCGACTATCTCGCCATCGTCACTCTCGGGTTCGGCGAGATCATCAGGCTGATCCTTGAGAACTGGAACGAATTCTCATTTGGCCCGAGCGGAATCGCCCAGATATCCAGACCAACCTTTTTCGGGTATGAGGTCACCCGAAGTCAGGGGATTTTGTTGATCTACTATTTCATGATCGCCCTGGCTGTTTTCACCATATTTGTGGTGAACCGTCTTCAGGACTCCCGGCTGGGACGTTCCTGGCTGGCTCTCCGCGAGGATGAGATCGCCTGTCAGGCTATGGGCATCGACAGGATGAAGACCAAGCTGGCCGCTTTTGCCCTCGGCGCCACCTGGGCGGGTATGGGTGGTGTCATCTTCGCCGCCAAAACGGCTTTCATCAACCCGGCGAGTTTCACCTTCCTTGAGTCAGCTATCATCCTGTCCATTGTCGTACTGGGTGGAATGGGATCCATCCTCGGAGTCATTCTCGGGGCGTTTGTTCTCATCCTTCTCCCGGAGGAACTGCGTGCTTTTTCCGAATACCGGATGCTCATTTTCGGCGCGTCCATGGTCCTCATGATGGTTTTCCGGCCGCAGGGGATCATTTCCAACGTCCGCCGGAGTTACGAATACCATGATCCTGGTCTGGAAATGAGCGAAGGGGAGCGAAATGTCTGAAAAGGTTCTGGATATAACCTCCCTGACCATGAACTTCGGAGGTCTCAAGGCGGTCGACCGGGTTGACCTCGATGTCAAAAAGGGCGAGATCGTTGGCCTCATAGGACCCAACGGCGCCGGGAAGACGACTTTCTTCAACTGCATTACCGGCATCTATATGCCCAATAAGGGTGACATCATGCTGATCCCACCCGGCAAAGGCCCGGAACGGATCAACGGTTTTAAGCCAAACAGGATCACCAGCCGGGGCATGGCAAGGACCTTCCAGAATATCCGTCTCTTCCAGAATATGACCGCTCTGGAGAACGTCATGGTGGGCCGTCATTGCCGGACAAAAGCGGGAGTCCTGGGTGCCATTTTCAGGGGACCGATGACCCGGGCTGAGGAACGAGCCATCGTGGCTGAGAGTCACCTGCTCCTTCAAAATGTCGGGTTGGGTGACACCGTTAACGAGATGGCGAAAAACCTCTCCTACGGGGCCCAGAGACGCCTGGAGATCGCCAGGGCCCTTGCCACGGATCCTTTTCTTCTCCTTCTTGACGAGCCTGCCGCTGGCATGAATCCCCAGGAGACTGAGGGACTTATGGAGCTTATCGACCACATCAGGAATAGTGGCATGTCGATCCTTCTTATCGACCATGACATGAAGATGATCATGAAGATCTCTGATCGGATCCTGGTGCTCGATCACGGTGTGAAGATCGCCGAGGGCAAACCCGAACAGATCCGTTCCAATCCAAAGGTCATTGAGGCCTATCTGGGTGCGTCATACGGGTCGTAATGGGGAGAACTGAGAACTAAGAACTGGGTCCCAGACACTGTTCACCAGACACTGGACCCCAGTGCCTTTCCCGGACCGTTCAAGGCCTGTTGCGGTAACCCTGCGAGTTATAATACAGTAATACAAGCAAAGATAAGTGCCGCTCGTGTTTTCAGGAACGTTTCCCGGTTTCGTGGAGATCGACCCGATGAAGAGTCCCGCTTTCCTTATCCTCATGCTGGCTATGACCACCCTGCTGTGTTCAAACTCGTCCGAGGCGTATCAACCCGTTCTCCGGGAAAAGGTCAGTGTTTCCTGGGGCAGGGTTATGGGGCCCCTAACCGGAAATCCAGTGGTCAACCTGAGGGGCGATCTGGTGGAGGGAGAGGTCGTCAGGAGCAGGTTCAACGACGTCCCCAAATGGATCGTCTCCGAAGACCTGGATTCGGATGGAATTGATAAGGCGGTCATCATGTTCGATGACGGCACCTTGCGATCCCTGGCCCTCGAACGTGGATCTCTTCGAGCCGGTTCTTCGGTTAAGGATTTTAATCCGGAGGTACCCCCGATTATTCTCACCACCGACACGAAGGCAGCGGATCGGGGGATCATCGGGATCGATGATCGTGGGGAACTCGTGTATGTCAAACCGGGAGGGCAATCATCGTCCAGAATATCCGATGATGGATTTTCTCGAGTGACTTATCCTGTGGCGGCCGATCTTGATGGAGATGGCAAGGAGGAACTCCTGGCGATCAGCGATGAGGGTCTCTTTTCTGTGATCCTCGGGCGGAACAGCAGAGAGAGGGAAAGAGCAGTGGACATCCTCCCTGACTCGAGGATCACAGTGGGTGACCTGAACGCTGACGGGGTTCTCGAGGCTGTCGCCCTGACACGGCCCAGTGATGGGTTCTCCCCGGAGAGGCTGGGGGACGGGATAGAGGCTTTGGGGGTGGCGGTATTCTCCTTTAATGGACGGTTCCTGGATATGGAGGATGAATTCGAACTGGATACGGGGGAGTTCTTCGAGGTTCTTACCCCCCTTATCGCGGATGTCCGCGACGGTGGGGGTAGCGAAATTGTCCTCACGGTGTCCGGTGAAGGGAGAGGATCAGAGCTCATCGTCCTGTCCTACTCCGGTGACAGGTTGAGGGAGGTTCGAAGAAGCTCGGTTGGTCGGGAGGGTCGATACGTTCAGGCCCTGGGCGCTGCTGTGATCGGCGATTCGGATCGCAAACTGATCCTGGCCGTATCCGACCCCTCAGGGGGCGGCGATCTGTTGGGTTTCAGGACCGACCTGGCGGCAACGAGGTTGAGCCTCGACAGTTCCATATCGACCCATCTAAAGGGGACGAGGACCCTCGAGAACGCCCTCATCGGTGATTTCAACGGGGACGGCAAACGGGAGATCCTGGCTCCCAATGAGGACAGGAAAAGTCTCAGCCTTTTCGTCCTCGAAAGGAACCGGTTTACGGACAGGGAGATCTTCATCGGGAACCGCACTGTCTCGTCCAACCTCTGTCCGGGTGATTTCAACGGGGACGGAAAAGTCGATGTGGCCGCCGGTTTCGAGGATGGAACGGTGATCTTCATCCTGGGGAAGTAGGGGAGATTCAGTGTCCAGGATCTTGGTTCCAGAGTCTGGACTCTTTATTGTCCTCGCGTAAAGAGTGCGAAGGGAAAACGCTTCAAGGTTTTCTCAGGTCCCTGTTCTGAGTTCTCAGTTTCCGGATCTCAATCGCCCTTCAACCACTGCGTTGTACAGAGAGATAAACCGTTGGATTTCAAGTTAGTTTCCGATTTTTCCCCCAGGGGTGACCAGCCGGAGGCCATTCGTTCCCTCGTTCAGGGCATCAGGGAGAACAGGAAGTATCAGGTACTCCTTGGCGTGACCGGTTCGGGAAAAACGTTTACACTGGCCAACGTCATCGAGAAGGTCAATCGCCCCACCCTGCTCATGGCCCATAACAAGACCCTGGCAGCACAGCTTTATCAGGAGCTGAAGGGGTTTTTCCCCCACAACGCCGTCGAGTATTTCGTTTCCTACTATGACTACTACCAGCCGGAGGCTTATGTTCCCCAGACGGACACCTTCATCGAGAAAGACAGCTCCATCAACGAGATCATCGACAGGCTTCGACATTCAGCCACGCGGTCACTGCTGACCAGACAGGATGTGGTGGTCGTATCCTCGGTGTCGTGCATCTTCGGCCTCGGTTCCCCGGAAGCCTACAGGAGTATGCTGGCCACCTTCAGGGTCGGAGACAGGGTGTCCAGAAAGGAGATCCTGTCCAAACTGGTGGATATGCGTTACGAGAGGAACGACCTGGATTTCCATCGGGGCACTTTCAGGGTCAGGGGAGAAGTCATCGATCTTTTCCCGTCATATGATGAGATCGCCCTGAGAATGGAGCTTTTCGATGACGAGATCGACAGGATGTCCAGGCTCGATCCGGTGACCATGAAGACCGCCGGTGATACGGATGAGATCAGCATTTTTCCCGCCAGCCACTATGTGATACCTGACGATCTGATGAAGAAAGCGGTTAAGGGTATCGAAGAGGAAATGCGGGAGCGGGTCAACCATTTCCGGTCCCTGGGCAAGCTGGTCGAGGCGCAGCGGATAGAGGAAAGGACGGCCTTTGACCTCGAGATGATGCAGGTTGTGGGATACTGCAAGGGGATCGAGAATTACTCGCGGCATCTCACCGGGCGCCGGGAAGGTGAGCCGCCCCCGACATTGCTCGACTATCTTCCTGAAGGTGCTCTCATGATCCTCGACGAGAGCCATCAGACGGTCCCCCAGCTAAGGGCCATGTATAATGGAGATCGCTCCCGGAAGATTAATCTCGTCGAATTCGGATTCCGGCTTCCCTCGGCCTTCGATAACCGGCCCCTGACATTTCAGGAGTTTGAGAGCATCGATCGTCCGCTCATTTTCGTATCCGCCACCCCCGGGACCTATGAACTGGAGAAAACAGGGGGCGAGATCATTGAACAGGTCATTCGGCCCACAGGGCTGGTTGATCCCGAGGTGATCCTCAGGCCGGCCTCCAATCAGGTTGACGATCTGATCGGTGAGATCAGGGAGGTTGTTTCAGGCGGCAACAGGGTGATGGTCACTACTCTTACCAAGAGGATGGCAGAGGACCTGACGTCCTATCTCGAGGAATTGAGCATCAGGGTCAGATACCTTCATTCCGATGTCGAGACCCTGGAACGGGTGCAGATCGTCAGGGATCTGAGGATGGGCGTGTTCGACGTGCTTGTGGGCATCAACCTTCTCAGGGAGGGCCTTGATCTTCCGGAGGTCGCTCTGGTTGTCATCCTGGACGCTGACCGGGAAGGTTTTCTGAGATCGGAGACATCCCTCATCCAGACCATCGGGAGAGCGGCGCGAAATGTGGAAGGCAGGGCCATCCTCTATGCCGACATCACCACGGCATCCATCAGGAGGGCCGTTTCCGAGACCAACCGGCGTAGGGAGGCCCAGAGCGCCTACAACCGGGAGCACGGCATCACCCCGGAGTCTGTGATGAGTCACATCCACGATGTTCTGTCATCCATCGAGGAGAGCGATTACGTGACCGTTGCCATTGATGACGATCTCTCCCCCAAGGACCTCGATGGCACCCTTGAAGGACTGGAAAAGGAGATGATGGAAGCCGCCCAGAACCTTGAGTTCGAAAGGGCCGCGGAACTGAGGGACCGGATCCAGGAGCTCAAGGATCGCCAGATCATGGTCGGAGCGCCGGTGAGGATGGTGAAGAGAAAAAAGGGGGGTAAAGGGAAAAGATAGTTTGCAGTTTCCAGTCTGCGGTTTGGTTTGAAAACAGAAGCATGAAAACCTTCCGATATTCTTATGTATTGCCCCGGTTTGAATAATTCCCAGGTTCTTGAACAAATATGCATTTCCCCGATTAATTACAGATCAAGGGTTCATCGATAACTGGAAACTGGAAACTATAAACTGTAAACTTTTAATCCCATGAAAAACGGCCTCTCCGAACAGCTCAAGCACCTTCCCAAATCGCCCGGCGTCTACATCTACCGGGACGAGGACGGCAATGCGCTTTATGTGGGAAAGGCCAAGAACCTCAGGAACAGGGTCCGACAATATTTTACCGGTAAGCAACAGGTGCGTACCTCAATTCTGGTGTCATCCATCGACAGCTTAGAGGTCATAGTCGCAGCCTCGGAGAAGGAGGCGCTTCTCCTGGAGAGCAATCTTATCAAGAGCCTGCGGCCGCGTTTCAACATCGAGCATAAAGATGACAAGAGCTATCCCTTTTTCCGGCTGACGGTACAGGAGGATTTTCCCAGGTTCGAGATCACCAGAACTCTGGCCAGGGACGGCAGTCAGTACTTTGGGCCGTTCACAGATGTGGGTTCGGCTAGGAAGCTCCTCACTGACATGCAGAGAGCTTTTCCCGTGAGAAGGTGCCGCGGTGCCCGGCCGGGCGGCAGGTCGCGACCGGGACGCCCTTGCCTGGATTTCCAGATGGGACGTTGTCTGGGACCATGTGAGGAAAAGGTAAGCAGGGAGGAATATGGAAGGATTGTCCGGGATCTCACCGACTTTCTCAAGGGCAAGGGGCGAAAGCTCATCCGGCAGTATGAGAAGGATATGGAGCGTCTCTCGGCAGAGCTCCGCTACGAGGAGGCCGCACGGGTCAGGGACAGAATCAGGGCGTTGAGAAGTGTAATGGAGGACCAGAACGTCGTCGGAGATCCCCAGGATGATCTCGACGTATTGGGCACAGTATCAGCCGACGGGATAGCTGTGGTGACATGTCTGTTTGTTCGTTCCGGGCTCATCGTCGGAAGGCACGATCTGATCCTCGAGGGATCGTTAGCGGCCCCGGAGGCCGCTGAGGCCTATCTGTCCTCCCACTACCAGGAAGAGGGGTCTCCGATCCCGCCGCGCATCCTTCTGCCGGTGGGAATCGAGTTCGCAAAGGAATATGCGGATGTTCTGTCCGATCGTGCCGGAAGAAGCGTGCGGATCCAGCTTCCAGCAAGGGGTAAGGGGATGCGTCTGGTCAGGATGGCCAATGAGAACGCCAACCAAACCCTTCGCTCCATGCTCTCCCGGAGAAAAGCAGCGTCTGATCTGAAGGAGGATCTGGCGAAGGCGCTTCACCTGCCAGGCCCGCCGTCCAGGATCGAGTGCATGGATATCTCCCATACTTCCGGCCGGAACGCATATGGAAGCATTGTGGCCTGGGAGGATGGGGGGCTGGTAAAGGACGATTACCGGTTGTTCATCATCCGTCGTCAGGCACGGGGGGGTGACGATTACGCGGCGCTTGAGGAGGTGGTGGAAAGGAGATTTTCAGGTTCCCAGTCCAACGAGTTGAGGACGCCGGATCTTCTTGTCGTGGATGGCGGTAAGGGTCAGTTGGCAAGGGTTAAGATGGCCCTGTCCAGGGTGGAGGGGCCGGTACCAGCACTGGCAGCCCTCTCCAAAGCGAAATCAACCAGGAGACGGGAAGGGCCCGGCGCACCGGAGGAGGTCTATTTGCCTGGACGATCCAATCCCATCTCACTGGGAGCGAGCTCCACGGTCCTCCATCTTCTCCAGATGCTCAGGGATGAAGCCCATCGATTCGCGTTGATGGGGCACAGGCGAAAAAGGGGACAAAAAGATCTTGTCAGTGCGTTGGATGGGATTGAAGGTGTGGGGCCCGTGAGGAGAAAAACGCTGTTAAGCCGGTACCGCTCCTTTAAGGAGATCCAGGCTGCGCCGGTGGAGGAGATCGCTTCCCTCAGGGGGTTCAACAGGAAGATCGCTGACCGGATCAAGGAAAAACTGAATTACGACACAGGCAAAGAAGATTAACGACTGTGCGATTGAGCGACAAAGCGACTGTAGAATATTAAACGAGAAGGATCGCTGTGTATTGACCCTTCATAATCGCCTGGTCGCCAAGTCGCATGGTCGTGTTATCGGAGGAAGGGAGTTCCAATGATCCCCGTTGTTCTTTTCGTTGGACGGTCGAATACCGGCAAGACCACCTTGATCGAGGGTGTCATCAGCTGTCTTAAGGCCCGCAATTACAGGGTCGGTGCTGTAAAACATACCGGTCATCCGGTCGAGATGGATCGGGAGGGGACCGATTCGTGGCGTTTTTCAGAGGCCGGATCCGACATAACCGTGGTCGCTTCACCTGGCGGGCTGATGGTCACCCGGAGATGGGACCATGAGATCCCCCTTGAGCGGATCGTGGACCAGTACGGCCGGGACCTAGACATTCTCATTGTGGAAGGTTACAAAGAATCCCGTTTTCCCAAGATCGAGGTCTTCAGATCGGATTTGTGCGAAGCCCCTCTATTCCGGGAGGGCAACAGGGGCATGAATTACCTGGCGGTTGCCTCCGATGTCCCCCTCGAAGGGGACATTCCCGTTCTGCCCGTTGATGATCACGAGGCCATCTGCGGGTTTATCGTGGAGAGGTTACTTGAAAGGCGTGATTCGTAATTCGTGATTTGGCATTCGCCACACCGCCCATGCGCCCCATCGCCCCCTCGCCGTGTCCCCGGTCCACCCTGTCCTGAGCCTGCCGGGGCACGAGTCCGATTGTCGCCAGGAACCTGAAACGTGGAACCTGGAACATTATCCACTTCGGACGGTGGATTCTGGACCATCTTTTTAGGCCCCTGTTTTGCATATTATGCCTTGAAATGGGCGAAAATAGAGGAATCCTTGACAATAATTGTGACCTTCAGGCGAAAATAGTCACTTGACATGGAAAATCTTTTCCATCGATATATTATGTGGTTTTTTTGAACTGAACCGGGAGGATGAGAACCATGAATCGCCTTTCACTCTTTCTGATCCTGATAGGTCTGGCAGCTGTCACCGCAGGGTGTGAGACACCGGGAGGTGCCTCCTACGGTGGTGGAATTGTAATAGGTTCCGGAGGGGGAAGATCTGTACCGCCTCCACCTTCCAGGCCTCCGGCTGCCAGCAAGGGGCTCGACCAGGCGGCCCGTAATCATATCAGGAGCGCATACCGCTTTATGGAGAAAGGGATGCCCGACAAAGCCCGTAAGGAGCTCCTCAAGGCCGAGAGGAAAGCCTCGAGGACCTTCTGGTACAACTATTACCTCGGTGGCATCTATTATCAGAAGGGGATGTATGAGGACGCGAACAGGTCCTGGGATCTGGCCTTCCAGTACTCTGAAGGTGACCTCTCCCTGAGGACGCGTATCAGGACCAGTCAGGCCTTTGCCTATTTTCAGATCGGACAGACCGAGCAGTCGCGAAACAGTCTTGAGCTCGCCCTGAAGATCGACTCGGGCAATCAGACCGCACATGCGCTGCTCAGGGATTTCGATACCGTTGACAAACAGGATAAACCCGGCAAGGGTTCGAGCGGAAAAGGAAAAAATAAGAATAAAGGGCGTGGAAAGGGGAAAAAGGTCTCCCAGAACAGTGAATTTAACTCCTACTTCTTTGTGGAGATGCCCTGAAAGGCTCAAACGTGAGGGAATATTTCAACCATATTTGCCTGTGCCTTCTCATCCTGGCCGTTCCATCCACTGTCACGGCCAATATCTACCGTTTTGTGGATGAGAGCGGCGTTGTCAACTTTACCGACGTTCCCAAACACAAGGGATACAAGATCCACATCAGGCAGACTTCCCACAGCAAGACCGTGAGTTCGCCCGCCCGGGATTATTATCCCTACAGGACGGTTGTTCGCCAGGCCTCAGAGATTTACAGCATCGAAGAACCTCTGATCAGGGCGGTCATGGAGGTCGAATCGGACTACAACCGGTACGCCATCTCCGGTGCCGGCGCCCGGGGCCTCATGCAGCTCATGCCTCAGACTATGAAGCATCTTGGGGTTTCCAACCCCTGGGATCCACGGCAGAACATTATGGGCGGCGCCAGGTATTTGAAGGGCCTCATGGACCGTTTCTCGGGAAATGTCCACCTTGCCCTCGCGGCCTATAATGCGGGTAGCAATGCGGTCATCCGTTACGGTAGAATACCTCCGTATCCACAGACCAAAAGGTACGTCGTCAAGGTCATGGATCGGTACAGGAGGTTCGCCGCAATGGAGGATCACTAGTCTGATAAGGCAAATTCCGCGGATCCTAAGGGGTGATCCGTGGACGGGGTTTCGCAATTCGAGATCAAGGGGGTGGTTCTTGAAACTCAATACCGTTCCGAACTGGCTGACCATCGGAAGGATAATGTCGCTCCCGATCCTTTTGCTTCTGACCTCCTTCCCACAGAGAGGTTTCGGGGTCGCGGCTGCCATCGTCTTTTCCCTGGCCGCCATTACCGATTTTCTTGACGGTTACCTCGCCAGGAAGACCAACCAGGTCAGTGTGTTCGGGAAACTTCTCGATCCCATCGCCGATAAGATAATCGTTGCTTCGGTTCTGATCATGCTCGTCCACCTTGATAGGGCTCCCGCTTGGATGGTCGCCCTTATCATCTCCAGGGAATTTGCCGTTTCCGGGCTGAGGGCTTACGCGGGCTCCATGAACATCGTGATCCCGGCCACTGCCGCCGGAAAAGTCAAAACCACCCTTCAGATCCTGGCCATTATCTGTCTCCTGGTCAATTACAGGCTCTGGGGAATCCCATTCGGTGAACTGGGAATGGTGCTTTTCCTGGTTGCCTTCGTTGCCACGATGTGGTCAGGGTACAGATATTTCGATGACTACGCCAAGATCGCCAAGTCCTCTGGCGAGAGGGAGTAAGAACTGATATATCAAGGAATTACCCTGCCCCGGGGGTGGAAAAGGGATCTTGAAAACCGAGCTTTATTTTGCTATATATACTGCCTTCGAAGCGGGAATAGCTCAGTGGTAGAGCGCCACGTTGCCAACGTGGATGTCGCGGGTTCAAATCCCGTTTCCCGCTCCAATTTTTCATCAAGGGCTCCTTTCTGGAGCCTTTTTTTTTCGTATCGGGGTAACGGATTATCGGGGTGGTGGAGCACGACGAACATCTCGAGGAAAGCCAGGCTCGCTCAAGGAAGACAGCAGCGAGAGAAAATCCCTGGACTCAGGTTCGTTTTCACAGCAAAGTAAGGGGCAGGCGGATTGGCGCATTTCTCCTGAATACTGAACACCTTTCTCATGGACTTGGAGGCCCCCAATGGATTGGTCAGTTGAAAAGAAGTCGCAGGCCATGGAGAGATTTCCCATTTTTTCGGGGCTTGACAGGGGGTTTATCGATGATCTGGCTTCCATTGCCAAGCCCGTTGAGGTCAAGAAAAGGGGAATTCTGTTCCGTGAGGGTGAGGCCGCGAAGGGATTTTACCTGCTCATCAAGGGGCGGCTCAAGCTGAGCAAGATAAGCGCAGGCGGAAAGGAGCAGATCCTGCATTTTGTCGATCAGGGTCATTCCTTCGCCGAAGCGGCGCTGTACATGGATCAGACCTACCCGGCTTTCGCCGAAGCCCTCGAGGATTCCGCGCTCCTGTTTATTCCTCGCGGCGGTTTTCTGGAAAAGCTGAAAGAGGACCAGGGCCTGGCCGCCAATCTCATTGCCCATCTCTCCCAGCTCCTCCATCATCTTACCCGGAAGGTCGAGGAACTGTCGCTGATGGACGCGAACTCCCGCTTTTGCCGTTATATTTCCACCAACCTGGACAGGGAAACGGGATCAATAAAGTTAACCATGGGGAAGGGTCAGACCGCTTCCAGTCTGGGCATGGCTGTGGAGACCTTCTCCAGGACACTGGCAAAGCTGAAGGAGGAGGGGGTCATCAAGGAAACGACCCCTGGTGTTCTTCAGGTTCTGAACATGGAAGCTTTGAAGGACTACTGCGAATGAGGGCGAATCAAAAGGATTCAGGTGCCATCCGACTTCCCTCTTCGAGCTCCGACGGACAGGACAGTGAGAAGTCAGAGTGCAATCCTCCCAAAACCGAATCATTAATACCGGAATTTAATCCCTTCCCTTGATCGGTGTCAAGGAAAGGCCCGTCGCTTCCCGCTAAGCTGAATATCCGAAACCGAGACCTCCTCAGACACAATTCCCTGCTATGAAAACCGTCATCCACAGCCCCGAAGACATCCAGAGGGACACGGAAAAACTGGTCCGGTTCCTTTCTATTTTTTGCGATGCCCATCATCGGCAGCGCGCCAGGAAACAGTTCTCCTTCGAGTACGATAGGATTCCAGCCGTAGTCCATGACGGTCCGGTTCTGTGCGAGGACTGCCGCCGGCTTCTCAGGCACGCCATTATGATGCGTGTCTACTGCCCCCTGGAACCCAAGCCCAAATGCCGCAGGTGTCCTGAGCACTGCTATAGGCCGAGGTTCAAGGAAGGGATGGAAGAGGTTATGAGATACTCAGGCCCGAGAAGCCTCTTTCGTAAATAGACGACCATTTGGGGGAAGCGGGTGTAAGGTTCCTGGTATCGGTTCTCTGGATTCTGAGGTTTTGAAACCGAAAACCAGACTCTATGAACGACAAACTGCCGGGCGTTCAGCGCGGCTTATGGCATGGTTGACAGAGCGGTTCACGGGCTGCTTCCTCAAGGTTGGGGGGCATCTTTCTGCCCTGGAGGGCGTTGGAGGGTCCGTGGCATCGAAAGCACGATACCCCCGAGGCGGATATCTCCTCGTGCATTTTGACCATCCGGGGGTTGTCACTGTGACATCGGCAGGACGCGTCAGCCAGACCCGGAAGAAAGAAAGTCGATATCAGGAGCGTTCCTGTAACAAAAATATTCCTCAGCATGCCCCCTCCGGAAAGCCGGCCTGGGTTTTCATCCCCTCAGCGGCGGTGAAATTGAACGCTCATAATTTTCGGGCGGAGGCCCGATGCAACCTGAGATCGGTTTGAGCGCGCAGTCCATTTTGATGTCCTAAGGGTATCGCGATTCGGCCAAAGGATCATTGACCGAGATCAAATATTGGATCCTGTCCCCCGGGTCCGTGACCATCTGTATTACCCCGAAAACATAGGCTGATTTTGACCAATAGAAAGCCGATCGGTTCCCCGATCGGCATGTTTTTAATGGAGGCGCCACCCGGATTCGAACCGGGGAATAAAGGCTTTGCAGGCCTCTGCCTTACCACTTGGCCATGGCGCCCGAATCAGGAAAAATACTAGTGGCAAACAGAGACCTTGTCAAGGATGGGGGGAGGTGAAGGGACGGTTTTTGGTTTGAAGTTTAAGGTTTGAAGTTTGATATCAGGTATTTGAGGGGCAAAGAACTCAGAACTACTTCCAAAGCTATAGCTTAATTACTGCTTTTTCCTCAGTGTTCCCTGTGATCTCCGTGGCAGATTACTATTATCCTCACAGCGCGTTATTGGCCTCGGTGATCATCTCCACGAATTCCCCGACCACGTAGTTGTCCCACATACCCTTTTCCGATTCAACCATAAGGATATCAAGGGCTTCCTTGCTCTTGAAGCCGGGCCGGTATGCTCTTTCCATCATCAGGGAGTCGTATACATCCACGACCGAGACGATCCGGGTCAACAGGGGGATCTGTTCTCCATTAAGTCCCTCCGGATAACCTCCACCGTCCATCCTTTCGTGATGGTGCTTGATGATCGGCAGGGCAGGCTCCAGAAACGGTATGTCGCAACAGAGATTGTAGCCGACCTTGGGGTGCGATTTAATAACAGCGAACTCCTCAGGATCCAGCATTCCCGTCTTGTGAAGGATGCTGTCGGGGATAAATATTTTGCCGATGTCGTGGAGCATGGATCCCCATCTGATGGCTTCCAGTTCACTTGAGTTGAGGTTGATTCGCATGCCGAAGGCAACCGACGCCCTGGAAACCCTCTGGGTGTGGCCCTTCATGGTTGGGTCGCTGGATTCGGCAAGCTTGACCAGATGGCCAAGGATGCCCTCGAGCTGATTGCGGCTGGTTTGATCTTCCCGGGTGGAAAGGAGCTGTCTGACGCGGTGAACCAGGTAATCGATGCCGGTTTCCCCGGGAACGTAATCGTCCGCGTCCCTGGACATGGCGCTCTCCTGCTCCTCGGACATCTCGCCGGTGGGCCGGAAAAGGACGGGCAGCATGCTGCCACCAGGAAGCTTCCTCAACCTGGTCAGAATGGAGTGGGCGCGCTGGGAATCACCCTGGAGGATGACCATGTCGGCCGACGGAATGTCGGCTGTATCAAGGTCCATCAGTGTGACGGGTTCGACGCCGGGCAGGCCTCTGTCCTCCAGGGTGAGGGCGAGATTCCCTCCGGAGCCGTTGGATGACAGGACGATGATCCGGCTCTTTCTGGCTGCTTTCTCCGGGTAATGGACGGAGGTGTCCACGGTGGCGCGATGGCTCGATATCGAAATGAGCTTGGCCGGATCCCAACCGTCCTCGGGCGTTGAGGCGTTACCCACCAGGTAGGATCCGCGCTCGAGACCTTCCGCCTCCAGGAGGTTGACGATCCGTGAGATGGCGTTCTTGGCCCTGGTGGTGGGAGTTTCGGGAAGGACCAGGCAGAATTCCAGATCCCCGCTTCTGAAGATGGCGTCGAGATTCCTCAGGGACCGGGAGAGGACGTTCGATGCCGTCTGGAGCTCGGAGACGGTCCTGAACTTGAATATGGACAGGGAGAAGGGCAGGGAGGCGTCCTGGGACCACTGCGCCATCTCGGGAAGGTAGAAACGGAAGTACTCCTGCCCGCAGTAACCCGAGAACGGATCTGCCAGTTCCTCTCCGACGAGGATCTGGTGGTTGCCTTCCAGTCTTTCGTGACCGGATCGCCTCGTTAAGAGCCTTCTTATCCTGGTCTGAATCTCCAGGTTGGGAGCCGGTTTAACGAGGTAGTCGTCGGGTCCGAAATCGAAGCCAAGGATCCGGTTGTCCAATTCCGGAACGGAGGTGAGCATGAGCAGGGGAATGTTGCGGGTTGTGTGATTGCTCTTGAGGAAGCGGCAGAGATCGAATCCGTCCTTCTCCGGGAAAAGGATATCCATAATAACGAGATCAGGGGCGGTCCTTTTCACTGTTTCCAGCGCTTCCCGCGCACTGTCGACTTTGGTCAGGGAGCATCCCAGCTTGCTGACCATGTCGCCGACCCGGTTTCGGTGCTCCCCTTCATCCTCAAACACCAGGATGTTGGGTGTTTTTTTAGGCGGTGAGTAGGGCTTAAGGCCCCTTCTTCTCAGGAAGAGCTCCTGCAGGCGGATCTGGCCGAGGAGCTGGCGGTTGCGGAGCAATGAACGGGATCTGGTGATCAGCTCCAAGGAGAAAATGGGCCTTAGAAGGGTGTCGTCGATCCCCTCTCGAATGAGCTCAGTAACATGGCTTTCCTGCTTCCTGCCGAGAACATACAGGATGGGAACCTGGGCGTGGCCGCCGAACCTCTTCAGGAGGTGGTTGATACCCGTTGACGTAAAGCCTTCAAGTTGAGGATCGATGATCAGGAGGTGGGGAATGGTCCTGTAGAGCTCATCCTCGGCGTCCTGGAAGGACATTGCCTGGATAATGTCGTAGTCGGCCCCCATAAGCTGAGCCGATAGGATGCTCAATTCGGCGGCATCCGGCGATACGATGATGATACGAGGTTTCCAGGGCACTTACAGCCCTCCCGTACCCCCCTTCCCCGAAGGGGGATGAGTTAACCAATATCCCTATTCCATGGATCTCTTATTAATTTTAGCAAATTTTGTTCCATATTTGTAATCAGGGGAGAAATCACAACAGGCTTATATAAAAAGCGTTTTATATTCATAAGATATTGTAAATAATAGGATTTATGGGGAATTCCGGCCCTGAAGGCTGCCGGAGGGACTTCGAGGAGGACCGGGCGGCATGCAATGGAAAGGAACTGATGTGACAATACTTGTCAGAATAGGCAATTAATCCCGAATCCAAAGTCCAAAAGGAAACCCGGGCAAATCAGCGGGATTGAGTTTGAGGGTGGTGTGGAAACCAATTTGGTCAATAGTAGAACGCTTTTACTGTCGCCCGTTTTGGATGTTGGATTTAGGACTTGGGATTATGGGCCAGATCTTCTGTCTGTGGACAGAATAAAGGCCAAGGCCCTCGTCAGCTCTCCCATGGCGTCGAAATCCAGGGTGTTCATCCTGTCCGAGAAGTGGTGGTAGTGGGGATTTCGAAAGAAGGAGGTGTCGGTTATCATCACCGCGGGAACGCCCTCGTCCCAGAAGGAGGCGTTGTCAGACAGCCTTACCTCAGGCATGAGATAGCCTGATCCGGGGACAACCAGCTTCTGCACCGGGAGGTCAGCTCCGGATCCCACGATCCCGTCGACAACCTCTTTCGCCAGTTCGCGGGACATCCCTATCCCTACGATGGCGATGAAATTTCCCACATCCGGAAATCCCATCAGTTTCAGGGAGATCGGGATGTGCTGGGACCCGGGTTCGGATCTGAAGTATCCGACCATCTCCATGATCAACGCCCCCCTTATCTTCCATCCGAGATCCGGCAACGAGCGGGCGAAGACCCGGCTGCCCATCTCAGAGGTGGCGAAGGCCGGCGGCTCTTCGGCCGAAAACGCGGCGAAAACGACCTGAGGTGGCTCGGCGAATTCACCCATGGACAGGACCCTGGCCGTCTCCAGGAGGACGGACACTCCGCTGGCGTTGTCATCAGCCCCTGGGGTGCCGGGGATCGTGTCGAAGTGGGCCCCG
>JBFFDD010000030.1:0-18229 GCA_041559575.1 bacterium | reverse complement strand
TCCTGAAGGAGGCGGGCCACCTCCCCGCGACCTTCTACCGGTCCGAGGACAGCCTGTGGGAGCAGGTCCTTCGGGTGGGTGAGGAGAGGGGTCAGGTGTCGGGGTAACGGGGGGCCGTCTCGAGGGGAGATAGGGCGAAGGGGCGACGGGGCGATTTGAACGGGGGGACCCGCCTTCGCTGAAGCTTCGGCGTGGCAGGCACGGGGACGCGGAGAGGACGAGGGGGAGAAGGGGCGATGGGGATAGTATAGTCTCAGGACCCAGGACCCAAGACTCAGGTATAATTCGCTTCAGCCATGGCGAGGAACGAAGAGGCGAAGCAATCCCGGGTTTTGAGGCTGCTTCAGCTCCAGCAGAGGCCTCGCGGTGACATCCTGAAGAGCGTGGCGAATCGCAGATCACGGGATAGATATTGACTTCAAACCTCAAACTTCAAACTTCAAACTATTATTACGAAAAACGCGGAGAACCCCTTGCGCCTTTACCACTCCCTTGACGAGATCTTCGGACACGAACAGGGCTGCGTTGTAGCTGTCGGCAACTTCGACGGCGTTCACCTGGGACACGGTGCGATCCTGGAAAGGGCGGTCACCCGGGCCGATGCCGGCCATGTCCCGAGTCTGGTCATGACCTTCAGCGTCCATCCGGCTAACAGGCTGAGGCCCGACAGGGCACCCGGCGTCATTATGAGGATCGAGGACAGACTGGCGCTCATGGGCCGCGCCGGAGTTCAGGCCGCCCTGGTCCTTCCCTTCGATACGCGGATGGCCACCATGGATCCCGGGCAGTTCGTTGACCAGGTCCTGGTGCAGAGCCTGAACGCCACAGCGGTCGTCGCCGGGGAGGGATGGAGGTTCGGAAAGGATCGGACAGGGGATATGGCTCTTCTCTCGTCCTATGGAGCCGAAAAGGGCTTTGAGGTCCAGGCCGTTCCCGCGCAGATGTCGGGAGGGCTGCCCATCAGCAGCACCCGGATCAGGGAGGCCCTGGGCAAGGGGGACGTCGGGCTGGCCCGAACGCTTCTCGGCCGTCCTCACTTCGTCCGCGGGCAGGTGGAGCACGGTGAGGGGAGGGGCAAGGGCCTGGGGTACCCGACGGTCAACCTCACCGGCAACAACGTCCTTTACCCTTCCGGGGGCGTGTATGCCGCCGCCTTCGCCTGCGGGGATCAAAGGGGGCCCGCAGCGGTCAATATCGGCACCCGGCCGACCTTCGGCTCCGGGACTGAAACCGTGGAGGCCCACCTTGTCGGAGTGGATCGGAGCCTGTACGGCCGGGAGGTCTACCTGGTCTTTCTGGCCAGGTTGAGGGACGAGATGGCCTTTCCCGATGCGGATTCCCTCAGGGAGCAGATCGGCCGGGATGTCACGAGGACGGCGGAGATCTACCGGAATTCCGACCTCAGCGGGGTGCCACTGTGAGACCGGGCCTTATGGTCCTTGAGGTAACCGCAGCCTGCTATCATCCCGTTCCCGGGCACCAAGGGCCATGACCTTGTGTGGGACGACCCGGGGTTCATCCAATTCGCCGACCGGATCGCCCGGCAGGGCGGTCCTGTATCGCTCGTCACGGTTGAGTTCTCGGTGGACACTGACCGGGGAGGTGATCTGAAGGGTTATTACAGGCCGATACTTCTGATAAGCCTTTGGTTTAACTCGGTCCCGGGACAGGGATACCCGATGGTCATTCTTTGACCAATATCCTCCTCCATGTTCTCGTCAGCCTCTCGGTCCTCAACCTTTTTCAAATCCTTCTTGACCCGTGGGCCTCCCTGGCGGGAAGCCTGATCTTCGCCGTTCATCCGGTCCATGAGAAATCGGTCGCTTTTGTCTCCGGAAGGACGGATCTTTTTGCGGTGCTGTTTTCGGTGCTGGCGCCCTCCGATCAGGGAGCGCGGGAAGGATTGATCCTCTCCTGCCTGATGATCGGTCAAAAGGATGCCGCCATGGATCATCTGAAGCATCTGAAGCAAGAGGATCGCCAGGCCATTGAGACGCTAGTAACGTTGGCCACCGAATAGGAAAAAAGTATCGGGAAGGGAAACGGACGCAATCAGGTAAAACCGGCCTGTTTTCCAGGGGCTTGACAAAGTCGGCAAGTCGAAATAGCCTTTGCCAAGTTAGTTTTGTCAATTCAGGCCGCCTTTGGGGTTATTGAATTCTGTCAGTGAGGTGCCGGTGTGATCGTCAAAGTGCCCTTCTCATGGTCCAATTCTGCAGAGATCCGTGGTGGCTCCAGAAAAAATCTGGAGCCGGCCGGCCCGGCTCTTCGGTCTCTCCGGGGAGGCTGACACATTTTGACGGACAGGAAACAGGATAACAGATGGGTACTGATCGCCGTCGCCGCGGCCGTCGTACTGTTTTCCTGGACGCTGAACTTCGATCTCGTCTGGGACGACATTCCCCTGGTTCGTAATGCTGAGCGTATCGGATCTGAGAGGGGGATTGCCGGTCTGTGGACATCCGAATTCGCGGTCGGGGACGTGACTACCGATTACTACCGGCCCCTTGTCCTCTCCAGCCTGTGGTTCGATTCCCTTGTCCCCGGCAGCCAACCCGTCATCTACCACCTGACCAATGTCCTGCTCCACTCCCTGAACGTTCTGCTGGTGTTTGTCCTCATGACGTCCCTGTCCCTGCCGCCTGCTGGGGCATTTGCCGGATCCCTTCTCTTCGCCGTCCATCCGGTCCACGTCGAGCCGATCGCCTTCGTTGCCGGCCGGACCGACCTGCTGGCCACCGTATTCGTCCTTCTGTCGGTGATCTTCTGGGCCAGGGAGCCCCGGGTTGAGAAGGGTCGCCGCCTCCTCTTCATGTGGCTCAGTCTGGGGGCCTTCATGATGGCGTGTTTTGCCAAGGAGGTGGCCTATCCGCTTCCACTGTTGCTGCTGGCCGGTCACAGCCTCCGGGTGAGAGGCCGATTGGAAGGGGACGGGGTCAGCGGAAACAACCCCGGAAAGTGGCTCCTGGGATGGGCCGGGGTGCTGGGGATTGTTTTCGCACTCCGGTTTGCGGTTCTCGGAACGGAAATGGTGGGTGTAGCCTGGGGCTCTGAGGCCGGATCCGGTTCCTTTTCCGGTGGGCCAATGGTCTCCGCGGGCATCTGGGCGACCTACAGCCGCCTGCTCCTGTTCCCGTGGCCTCTAAAGCCCTTCTATTCCCTGGCGAACACAGGTTTTACTCCTCTGTCCATACTGGCCGCTGTCGCTCTGCCCCTCCTGTGTGTGGCACCCTTGCGGGGGAGGGGGAATCGGGGATGGGGCCTCTTCTCCCTGGCGTGGATCCTTGTTTTCCTGATACCCGTCCTCGGGATTTTTGATCTCGGGGTTTCCGTGCTGGGCGAGAGATACCTTTACCTCCCTTCAGTGGGACTCTGCCTGGTGGCGGGGCTGCTGACCACCAGGCTGGTTCAGAACGGCAGGGTCCCCAAAGCGTACCTGATCTTTGGTTCGGCCGTTATCGTCGCTCTATCCGCCCAGGCCCTCCAGTACTCGGGAGTGTGGAGGGATGACGTCCATCTTTTCAGCTACCTTATCCGGGTCCATCCGGATGTGGCCGTCGGTCACTATAATCTCGGGAACGCCCACTATATGAGGGGCCTTCCCCGTAAGGCTGAGATGAACTACCGGAAAACGATCTCGATTGATCCGGAACACGTTAAAGCCCATTTCAACCTTGCCCTCGTTTATAAGGAGGCCGGTGAGACCGACAAGGCCATCGAGGTCTACACCCGGCTGGCGGGGATCGTCCCGGAAAACGGGCAGGTCCACAACCTTCTGGCTTGGCTTTATTATAAAAATGGTCAGAAGGAAGAGGCCGCCAGGGAGTTCGGAAAGGCAAGCGCCCTCCTGCCGGATCTGCCCGATTTGTCTTACAACCGGGGGAACGCCCTGGCCGATCTCGGTCGTCATGAGGAGGCTATTGGGTCCTTCCTGAGGGCCCTTGAACTGAAACCCGAATATTATCAGGCGTTGTTCAACATGGGCAACTCCTATGCCCAACTTGGAAGCTTCCGACAGGCGGAAACCGCCTACCTGAAAGCGATCGACGTGTCGCCGGAACTCGTCCAGGCCTATCTGAACCTTTCCGGGATTTTTTACCATGAAAACCGGTATGCCCTTTCCGCTTCCATTCTCGAAAAAGCCGCCGGGATCTTTCCTTCGGACCTGAAGGTGCGGTACAACCTTGCCCGGTCCTACCTGGCAAAAGGCGACAGGGAATCAGCGATCCCCCACCTGGACTATCTGAGGAAGGCTGATCCGAAGGCAGCGGACAGGGCTCTTTTCCTTCTCAGGGAGGAATTTGAGGTTTTTATGACAACAACCGATTCGCCAAAAAAATTGGGAAGATAACCCTGCCATGGAACTTGACAAATTCGCCCATTGAAAGATAGCCTATAGCCGCTCCAGACTAACCCGCTCGAAGGAGGAGAAATTCCAGATGTCAGCAGCTCGACTCGGTGAAATGCTCGTCAGGGCCAAACTGATCGATGAGGACCAGCTGAAACAGGCCCTCGAGGAACAGGGCAAATCGGGAGGGCGACTGGGATACAACCTCGCCAAGCTGGACATCCTCAGCGAGGCTGATGTGGTGGCTTTTCTGAGCAAGCAGTACGGAGTACCTTCGATCAACCTCGTGGAATTCGATATCGATCCCAATATCATCAAGCTCATCCCCGGCAAGACAGCCAAGAAATACCAGCTGGTGCCGGTGAGCCGCACCGGGGGAACCCTGACATTGGCCATGGCCGATCCGACCAATGTTTTCGCCCTGGACGATATCAAGTTCATGACTGGTTACAATGTTGAACCCGTCGTGGCGTCCGAGACCGCTATCGAGGATGCCATCATGAAGTATTACGAATCGGGTGGTTTCGGAGGCGGAAAGGCCGAAATCGACGTCACCGATTTCAATCTCGACGAATCCGATATGGGTGGGTTTGATGGTGAGATGGAGGCAGGGGCCCTTCTGGATGTGGATGAGTTCGACAATCTGGTCCAGGGTGCGGTGGACGACGTTGAGGTGGTGGAGGATATGGATGAGGATATCCTCTCCGGGGAGGTTGAGGCGCCCATCATCAAACTCGTTAACGGCATCCTGATCAAGGCCTATAAGATGAAGGTGAGCGATATTCACATCGAGCCCTACGAAAAGATCATGAGGGTCCGCTATCGGCTGGACGGTGTATGTAAGACGATGATGAACCTGCCTCTTAAGATACGCAACGCCGTCATATCGAGGGTCAAGATCATGTCCAAGCTGGACATCGCCGAGAGAAGGCTCCCGCAGGACGGACGGATCAAGATGAAACTCGGCCGTCGGGCCGAGATCGATTTCAGGGTCTCCGTGCTTCCCACCCTCTTCGGAGAAAAGATCGTCATGCGGCTCCTGGACAAATCCAACCTTCAGCTGGATATGACCAAGCTCGGTTTCGAGGAGCAGGCTCTGGCGGACTTCAAGGAGGCTATTCATAAGCCCTTCGGCATGGTCCTGGTGACTGGCCCGACGGGCAGTGGCAAGACGACCACTCTCTACTCCGCACTCGCGGAGTTGAACACAGATGACGTCAACATCATGACCGCTGAGGATCCGGTTGAGTTCAACCTCATGGGCATCAACCAGGTCCAGATGCACGACGAGATCGGCCTGAATTTCGCCGCTTCGCTCCGATCATTCCTCAGGCAGGACCCGGACATCATCCTCGTCGGTGAGATCCGGGATTACGAGACTGCCGAGATCGGGATCAAGGCGGCCCTTACCGGACACATGGTCCTGTCCACCCTGCACACCAACGACGCCCCTTCGACCATCAACCGGCTTCTCAATATGGGTGTGGAACCCTTCCTGGTAGCTTCGGCTGTCATCATGGTGGTGGCCCAGAGGCTTGCCAGGAGGGTTTGCGAGAGCTGCAAGGAGGTCGTGGAGATTCCGGAAAAAGCCCTTGTCGACATTGGTTTCTCACCAGATGGGGCCAAGGACATCATCTGTTACAAGGGCAACGGATGCAACTCCTGTGGAGGGACCGGCTACAAGGGCAGAGTGGCCCTCTATGAGGCCATGGTGGTCAATGACGAGATCAAGGAGGTCGTCCTCCAGGGGGGGACAACCTTCGAGATCAAGGAGGCGGCCATCCGTGCGGGGATGACCTCCCTGAGGATGAGTGGTTTGAACAAGATCAAGGAGGGAGTCACCACCATTGAGGAGATCCTGAGGGTTACTTTTGGCGATTGATCCCTTATAAAGGGACCCTGTCCGATGATCTGTCGGATATCGAATCGAAACACCTCGGCGACCTTAAGCCGTTTCAAGGGAGAGAAGACAGATGCAGGGACCGAACCAGGACAACCCGGGGCAGAATAATAACGACCAGGAGATCCCCAATATCCACCAGATGCTCAAGTTCATGGTGGACAACAAGGCGAGCGACCTGCATATCACGCCCGGTACCCCACCCCAATTCAGGATCGACGGCTCCCTGCGTCCCCTGAACGTGCCCACCCTTACTCCTCCTGTGACCAAGAAGGTCGCCTACAGCCTTCTGACGGATGCCCAGAAACATGTCTTCGAGGAGGAGAAGGAACTGGATTTCTCCTTCGGCGTAAAGGGCCTTTCCCGGTTCAGGGCCAATATGTTCCATACCAGGGGCTCGGTGGGGCTGGCCATCCGTACCATCCCCTTTGAGATCATGACTTTCCAGCAGCTCGGGCTTCCGAAGATCGTGGAGGATCTGACCAAAAAGCCCAAGGGCCTTATCCTGGTAACGGGACCCACCGGAAGCGGCAAATCCACAACATTGGCTGCCATGGTCGACCGGATCAACTCCTCCCGGCATGAGCACATCATCACGGTGGAGGATCCCATCGAGTTCCTCCACCCTCATAAAAGCTGCGTGGTGAACCAGCGGGAGGTGGGCGCCGATACGGACTCCTTCCAGAAGGCGCTCAAATACATTCTCCGTCAGGACCCGGACATCGTCCTGATCGGTGAGATGCGTGACCTGGAGACCATAGAGGCGGCCCTTACCGTCTCGGAGACCGGCCATCTTGTCTTTGGAACCCTTCACACCAACAGCTGCGTCCAGACCATAAACCGGATCATAGACGTGTTCCCCCCGTACCAGCAGCCTCAGGTCAGGGCCCAGCTTTCCTTTGTACTGGAGGGCGTTCTGTCGCAGACCCTTATCCCCAAGAAAACCGGGGGCAGGATCCTTAGCCTTGAGGTTATGGTGCCCAACGCGGCCATCCGCAACCTTATTCGGGAGGACAAGATCCACCAGATCTATTCCAGCATGCAGGTGGGTCAGGCCAAGTTCGGCATGCAGACTATGAACCAGTCGCTGCTTGACCTCTATCAGAGGGGACAGATCTCCCTCGAGGAGGTCCTCGGCAGGACGACCAACCCCGAGGAGATGCGTCAGATGCTGGGACAGGCGGGGGTGGATCTGGGACCGAAATTCGCCGCCGCGGAGTGATGAGCCTGCCAGGCGGAGACAGCAGGATTATGCAGGAGGAGAGATCGACGCGGGGACTCGGAGACACGGTGACGCAGGGAAGGGAAGAGGGGGCGCATGGGCGACCTGGAACTTGGAACCTGGAACCTGAATTTTGGAGCCGGAAATCAGGATTGACTTTGGGAGGTAACAGATGCCCGTTTTCGTTTGGCAGGCCCAGACCCGCCAGGGTGATGTAAGGAAGGGCGAAATGGAGGCTCCGAACGCGGAGGCCGTGAGTGCGGCCTTGAGGCGGCAGGGGCTTAATCCGACCAGGGTGAAGGGAAAGCCCAGGGAGATCAAGATCAACATCCCCGGGTTGGGGGATAAGGTCAGAGACCGGGACATCGTGGTCTTCACCCGCCAGTTCGCCACCATGATCGACGCCGGGCTACCCCTGGTCCAGTGCCTGGAGATACTCGGGGCCCAGTCTGACAACAAAACCCTGGGCAAGACCCTGGAGACCATCCGGGCCGATGTCGAGGGCGGCGCTTCCTATGCCGAGGCTCTGAGCAAACACCCTAAGATCTTCGATGAATTATACGTCAACATGGTGCATGCCGGAGAAACAGGAGGTATCCTGGATACGATCCTGGCCAGGTTGTCTGCTTACATGGAGAAGGCCATCGCCCTGAAGAAGAAGGTGAAGACGGCCATGGTCTATCCCGCCGTAACCATGGGGGTGGCTGTCCTGGTCATCGCTATCCTGATGATCTTCGTAATACCCAAGTTCGCCGACATGTTCACGGGAGCCGGAGGAGAACTTCCTTACATGACCCGGATCGTCATCGGCATGAGCCATTTTGCCGCCAGCTACAAGATGCTGTACATCGTCGTGGGACTGGCTATCGCCCTTTTTTTCCTCAAGAGATATTACGCCACAACTCCGGGACGAAGAAGAATCGATGGGATCTTCCTGAGGCTGCCTGTTTTCGGTCCCCTTATCAGGAAGGTTGCCGTGGCCAAATTCACTCGCACCCTATCGACCATGCTCGCCTCAGGTGTTCCCCTGCTGGACGCCCTTGAAATCTGCGCCAAGACGGCCGGCAACAAGGTGGTGGAGGATGCGGTTTTCAGCACCCGTGAAAGCATCACGGAAGGTAAGACCATCGCCGAGCCTTTAGAAGGAACGGGTGTTTTCCCGCCGATGGTAGTTCAGATGATCAGCGTTGGGGAGGCCACCGGGGCACTGGACAATATGCTGTCCAAGATCGCGGACTTCTACGACGAAGAGGTGGACAACGCCGTGGAGGCACTCACTTCCCTCATGGAACCCATGATGATGGTGTTCCTGGGCGGTGCCATCGGTTTCGTGGTCATCGCCATGTACCTTCCGATCTTCAAGATGGCCGCTCTGGGAGGTTAGGACCCCCCATGGCCCCCGGGGCTGAAAAACTCCTTCGACAGACCGATGTAGAGCTGCGCGTCCTCCTGAAGATCCTCATGGTCTTCAGGGTCGCGACAGTGTCCCTTTTCCTGGGGGTCACCATCGTGATCCAGGTCAAGGGGACACAGGCGCTGTTCTTCGCTCCCCTCTATTCGGTCTATCTGGTTGTTGTCGCGGTATACATCCTGACGATTTTTCTTGCCAGCGTCTTCAATGATGTCAGGGACGTGTTTCGGTTTGCCGCCCTCCAGGTGGCCCTTGACATCATCCTTTCCACGGTCATTATCTATCTTTCCGGAGGGATCGAGAGTCCCTTCCCCTTCCTCTACCTCCTGTCCATCCTGTGGTCATCTCTGGCTTTCCCGGCTGGGGGTTACTGGACGGCCTCTTTCTCGGCCATCATATATGGGATTGTCGTCGACCTTATGTACTACCGGATACTCCCTCTTCCCCTGGAAGGGGAGATCCTGATATCTGCCGGCGATAACCCCTTCGACGTGGTGGGCAGGATCGCTCTGCACATTACGGCGTTCTATGCCGTGGCCTTTCTGGGTCACCAGATGGCCAGGAGATATCGGTCGACGAGCGAGGCCCTGACTGAGCGGACGGTGGATCTGGAGAAGCTCCAGCACCTCTCAGACATGGTTTTCGAGAGCATAAACAGCGGAATAGCGGTTCTAGACAGCCTTGGCCGTGTCAGGTCCCTGAACTCGGCGGGGTTTCAGATCCTCGGCATGAGTGAAGAAAGCCGGATCGAGGAGCCGAACGAGGTATTCAAGGGGATTCCCATCAGGGAGCTGTGTGAGAAATCCAAGGGTGGGCATCTGAACAGATGGGAGGGCACCTTCAGGGATGCTGCCGGCAGGGATCGTACCCTTGGTCTGTCCATCTCCCAGCTGAAGGAACCCGAGAAGGGGTTTGTGGTCATTTACCAGGATCTCAGTGAATTCAGGGAAATGGAGAACAAGGTCAAAAGATCAGAGCAGCTCTCGGCCCTCGGCAGGATGGCCGCCAGTATCGCTCACGAGGTCCGCAATCCCCTGGCCTCCATGAGCGGATCCATTCAGATCCTTCAGGGATCACTCCACCTTGAAGGTGAAGATCAGAAATTGATGGACATCGTCATCACCGAGACCAGGAGGCTGAACCACCTGGTGGAGGATTTTCTGTCCTACGCCCGGCCCCCGGACCCGAAATTCGAGGATGTGGATCTGCGTGAAGTCATCTCGGAGACAGCCCAGTTCCTTCAGACCAGCCTGCGCTCCCGGGATGTGGATCTCCAAGTGACGCTCCCCGATGAGCCGGTCGTCCTGTCGGTGGATGCATCCCAGATCAGACAGGTCATTATCAACCTGGTGAGAAATTCCATCGATGCGGTTAACGGGTCGGGAAGGATCTCCATCCATGTCGAACGAGGTATGACGACAAACGGTCCAGCCACTCTGTTATCGGTTTCCGACGATGGATCAGGGATCCCGGCTGAGATCCTTCCGGTGGTGTTCGAACCGTTCAAGACCACCAAAAAAGGAGGTTCCGGCCTCGGCCTGGCCATCGTCTACCAGCTTGTTGGAGCCCATCTGGGGACGATTGATGTGCGTTCGGTGCAGAATGAGGGTGCTACGTTCACTATATATCTACCCGAGTGGAGGTCTCGATGACGCGAAAGAGGAAGGGACGGATTCTGGTCCTCGATGATGAGCGCAGCATGAGGGAAATGCTTGAGATCTTTCTTCAGCGGGAGGGTTACTCGGTATTCTGCCAGGAGTCCGTGGGCGATGCCCTGGAGACCCTCGAGTCGGATGGGCCCTTTGACCTGGCCATATCGGATATCAATATGCCCGGTCTGTCGGGTTTCGATTTTCTCAGGGAAGCCCAGAGGGAGGCTCCGGACATGCCGGTGCTTATGATCACCGCCTACGGTTCGGCGGATTCGGCTGTTGAGGCGATGAAGCTGGGGGCTGAGGATTACATCACGAAACCGTTCCGCATCGAGGAGATCAAAGCCAGGATCAACGCAGCGGTGGAGCGCAGAAGGCTGTCTGAGGAAAACGTGGAGCTCCAGAAGCTTCTTGAACAGAGGTACAGTTTCGAGAGCATCGTCGGTAAGAGCGACGGGATGAACAGGGTTTTCGAGGTTATCGATCGGGTCAGTAAAATGGACAGTACCGTGGTGATCTCCGGGGAGAGCGGCACGGGAAAAGAGCTGATCGCCAGGGCTCTGCACTACCACGGCGGTCACAGGACGGGGCCGTTCGTCACCGTCAACTGCGGGGCGCTGGTCGAGACCCTCCTTGAAAGCGAGCTCTTCGGGCACAGGAAAGGGGCGTTCACCGGGGCCGACTCCGACAGGCAGGGACTTTTCGAGACGGCCAGTGACGGGACCCTTTTCCTGGACGAGATCACCGAGACGTCGACGGCTTTCCAGGTCAAGCTGCTCAGGGTTATACAGGAAGGGGAGATAGTCCCGGTGGGCGATACGCAGCCGAAAAAGGTCCATGTCCGCATTGTGGTGGCCACCAACCGGGATCTGGCAGAGGAGGTCAAGGCGGGCAGGTTCCGGGAGGATCTCTTTTACCGGATCAACGTTATCCATATCAGGGTGCCTGCCCTGCGGGAGAGAAAAGAGGATATCCCGCTGCTCATCGATCATTTCCTTTCCGATCTGGCGAACCGCCAGGGTGAGGAGCCTCTGTCCGTCTCGCCCGATGCCTTGAAGTATCTGATGGCCTACAGCTACCCGGGAAACGTCCGGGAACTGGAGAACATACTGGAGAGGGGAGTGGCTCTGGCGGCGGGTGACTCCTTGGAGGCGGATCTTCTGCCGCCCGAGATTACCCAGGCAGTGGATATGCCGTCATTTTCCGCTGAGGAGATCTCGAAGGGGGCAAACCTGGACGATCTGATGGAGAGATACGAGCGGCAGCTCATCGACAGAGCGCTGCTTCAGGCGGGAGGGAACCGGACCAAGGCCGCCGAGCTCCTGGGGGTCAGCTTCCGATCCCTCAGGTATCGACTGAAGAAGTACGGGATGGCCGAGGACTAGATCGCCCACCGGACGATCCAGTCCAGTTTACAGTTTACCGTTTGAAGTTTGAGGTTTGATTTTATTAACTCTCGTGATTCGTTATCCGAAAACCAGTTTTCAGTTTCCAGTTTACAGCTTCCAGTTCGAATAATTCCCCGATACCCCGACACTCCGTTACTCCGACACCTGCTTTTACCTCCCCGCGTCCCCGTGCTTGCCACGCCGTAGCCTAAGCGAAGAAAAATGGCGAAGGCGGGTCTCCGCGTCCGCCTTCCCCTTCCCCCTTGTTACTTGTTACTTTCCACTGCGCCACGGGCGCTCCCCGACACCCCGACACTCCGTTACTCCGACACCTGCTTTTACCTCCCCGCGTCCCCGTGTCCCCCCGTCCCCGCGTCCAAATCGCCCCGTCGCCCTATCGACCCCTCGCGGAACGCCCCATCACCAAACCGCCCCCTCTCCCCCTCGCCGCGTCGCCGCGTCCGCTTCTCCCTTTCCATTCTCTATTCTCTAATCTCTAATCTCCCCCTTTCCCCTTGTCACTTTCCTTTCCCCACTTACATTTCCGACACGAACGGTCACCTTCGGTGACACAAATTGTCACTTCTGTCATCCTGTGGTCCCCGACTATTCAGGTAGCTTAAAGAGAAAATAGTTTGTTTACAATGGGTTAAATAATAACCGCCGGGTACGGTTTCTCTCCTCTCCTTTGGCACAGGGCTTGCTCCTATAGCCACCGTGAGTTGATTGCCTGAAAAAATAAGGGCTAAATTCCAAAACCCATTTTTGTTAAAGGAGGAGAAAAGAGATGATGATGAAAATGAGAAGCAATGAAAAGGGTTTTACTCTGATCGAGCTGATGATCGTTGTGGCGATCATCGGTATCCTGGCGGCCATCGCCATCCCCAACTTCCTGAACCTGAAGGACAAGGCCATCTTCGGTACTGCCAAGGCCAACGTTGACGTGCTCCGGTCCTCATTGGCTGCCTATGCCGCCGACGACGCGTCCAACAAGTATCCCACAACCGGGTCCGATATGACCTACGACGAGTTGAGGGGCTACATTCCAGCGGCCAACCTGCCTGCTGACGGTTCCGAGGCCAAGTTCGTGGAGTCCACCTTCACTTATGCCAGCGCCAACGGTTTCGATTTCACGATCACGGTCGATTCCATGACCCGAAGCAACATCACGCTTACCGGCACACCGCAGGGCATCCAGCCGGGCACCTACACACCCTAAAGACGTTTGGGCGACATGATTATGGCAGACGGCGGCTTCCGGCCGCCGTCTGTTTTTTTAAGGAACGTTTAATGGTAGAAAGGTCCCCATGAGTCCATACAACAGCAAAGGCGTTTCCCGATCAGCGGCCCTGCTTCTGGCAGGGACCCTCATTTTCAGGCTCCTTGTTTCGGGGGCCGCTTATCCGTTTATGGACAGCCTGGTCACCATTATGGTCCTGATTGCCCTCGGCCTGGTCTGCATCGAAAACAGAGGAGTTCGAGGAGCACCCCGGTCCGGGGCCTCTCTGGTCTACCTCACCGCGGCCCTCTGGTTGTGGTGTCTTGCGTCTGTCCTGTGGAGCACCGATGCCGGCATGGGGGTCAGGGAACTGGTCATCCTGACCGCGGGACTGGGGACGTTCCACCTCTCGGCCTATCTTGTCCGGCATGGCGGGAACGCGTACCCGGCTGTCCGTGTTCTATTCCTGGTCGTCGCCCTGCTTGTTTCACTGAGAGCCATCTATCAGAAGTTGTGGGGGCTGAACGCCCTGCGGGAGGCACTGGAGAGTATGGCGGTGTCGGGGCAGGAGGCGGGCAACCTGGCAGCTCACATTGCCTCCGGCAGGGTGTTTGCCGGTTTTCTCAACCCCAACATGTTGGCCGGGTTCTGTGCCCTGATGATTCCTGTGGGGCTGGCTCTGGTCGGTGGGGAATCAGATCTGCCCCGCAGAATGACCTCGGGGGCTGCTGTTGCCCTGCTCTTTGTGACCGTCATTCTTACAGGGTCATTGGGTGGCAGCCTCGCAGTCGCTTTCGGGGTTTTTCTGTACTTTCTCCTGTCAGGCGGGATTCGGTGGAGGCACGCTGCCGCCACCCTGATCATAGCCGGTGTGCTGCTGTTACCCCTGTTCTCGGTAAGAGGGGCGGATTTTCTCCTCGGTCCGGACGGTTCCCTGACCCAGCGGGTCGGTTACATGGCCGCGGGTCTGAGAATGGGGCTGGTTCATCCCCTCAAGGGCTGGGGAACCGGCTCCGTTCCAGGCGCCCTCATGGCTTATGTTTCTTCCGAAATCAGACCGGTGAACGATCCTCACAACTTCCTTGTCCGGGCCTGGGTGACCTGGGGTGCCGTGGGGCTTGGTCTCCTGCTCGGATTTCTACTGAGCTGGGGACGAGAGATTGGCCGGGAATGGGGAGATCCAAAAGGTCGACGCCTTCGTGCCGGATTCATCGGTTCCTCCGCGGCATTCCTGGCTCATTCCCTGATCGATATGAACTTCTGGATGCCCGAAGTGGTCCTTTTCGGCTGGGCGGTCATGGGCGGGGCTGCGGGATGGGCTCTCCGGCAAGATGGATCTGGTGATGAAGCGGTGCCGCACGATCCCAAACGGAAAAGGATGGCCGCAGGGTTTTTTTTCTCCCTCTGTCTGCCTCTGTTTATCGTTTTTCAGGCGGAGTTTTTCGCCTTTCAGGGCAGGCAGGCCGCATTGAGACAGGATTTTATAAACGCGGGGGGATATTTCGGCAGGGCCAGATCCCTTCTCCCTTTCGCCGGGAGGCTGACCCTGGAGGAGGGAAGGTCCCTCGGTCAGGCCGGGAGGTTCGACCGGGCCCGGTCCCTCCTCAACCGGGCCCAGGAACAGCTGCCGGCCAGTCCCTATCCACCGTGGGAACTGGCCAGACTCGACCTCGCCGAGGGTAAGCCTGGCGCGGCGCTGAGACATCTCGATCGGGCACTGGAGAGATTCCCCACCTCGCCGCGTGTCAGGTTGGACAGGGTGGAAGCTCTCCTGAGAATGGGGAGGACCGATGAGGCCGTTGATGAACTGCGGAAGGTTGTCATCCTCGCGCGGTTCGATCCCCCTCTTCGAAAGGTGGCCGAGGATGCCCTCGGCGGAATTACGGCAGAGGGGGCAAGCGGGAATTGAAGATCAGTTTCGCTTATTGCCCCCTGTAATCAGGCAAGGACGATTTTCTCCATTGACCTCTGTGGTCACGGCTTCTCGGATATCTCCTTCCACAGTTTCCAGTTCACGTCCGGCGAGTCCTTTAACAGGTAAATGCCGCGCTTATCAAACCCCGTTCCCCGCAGTGGCAGAAAAACATACCCGTCCTGTGCAAAATACCAGACGTCCTCATGATTCGGGCTGAAAGGAGTGGCGAATATCTGGACAAAGGTGGGTCTCAGGTCAACGATGGAGTAATTGAGGTCGTGTTTGTTGTGGCCCGGAAGGTAGTGATATTTTCCAGGTGACGGTTCGGGGTCCACCGCGCCCCTCAGGCGGGCGATGTACGGGTCGGTTTTCCCCAGAATGTCATAGGCCTTCAGTCCGGTGAAGTAGGGGATGGCGCCGGCTGACATAACCGCCACCGATGCGTCCGGGCCGCAGAGTACCTCGAGGGCAAAGGATGTGTTCACGTTCTGTCTGTTCCACTCCCTCTGTGACACCGGATCGAGCCCTACGGCCTCTGGAAGGAATTTCAGATTCAAGGTCAGCAGGCAGACTGTGACGAGGCAGAATACGGCCAATCGGCCAGGATATCCATGGTTCCAGCGAAGGATCCGGAATACAGGCTCCATCATGGCAAGAAGGAGAAAGGGTATAACGTGAGCGGTAAACCGCCACAGCGGCCATGCATCACCGCCAGTCCACACCTGGTAGACCGACGCGACAATGAAAATGGATAGAAACAGGCCGGTAATCTTCCTGCGAAACAGGACCCAGCAGGCCATGGAAATGAAAAAGGCCGGTAATACAAACGGTATGAATTTCCGTGAGTAGATCAGGCCGTTTGACAGCCGGAAGGCAAGGGGGATTCCCGTGATCTTCAGATAGAAGGTGTTGGGGAGAATGTTCCCAAAGTAAAGCAGCCTGAAAGCGGTCAGACCCAGTCCGAATGCCGCCAGAATGAGAAATTCACGGATCACCGTCCCGGTGAATCCATCCGTCTGCCGCCGGGACCATAACCTGTATCCCATGATGAGAATAATGTAGAGGAGGGCGTCCGGACGTGCCCAGAACGCAAAGCCCAGAATTATGGGGACAAGGGTTCCCTTTCGACCGTCCTGCTCCGCATTCAGGTGAGCCAGAACGGCAGCGAGAAGAAGCCCGGCCAAAAGCCCTGTTTCCATTCCCATCAGGGTCCAGTAGGACAGGGGATAGTAAAGGAGGGGAGAGGCAAAGGCGAGCAGCGGGATCAGGCTCCCGGAGGTCGAAATCTCATCCCGGTAAACGGATTCGGCAATACGCATGCTGAGAAATGCCACGATGAGCATGACGAGGATGCCTGATAAATGGACGACGACAACCGCTGCCTCGCGTTCGAAAAGGCCGGTGACCAATGTCATGAACAGCGTCTGCAGAAAGTTGGTGAACCCTTCGACCTGCTCGCCCGGGTTCCAGGTCAGGCCGTTCCCATGAGAGAGATTCCATGCATAACGCATGGAAATCATGGCGTCATCGAAAAGGCAGAACCTTCTCGTACCGTCGAGAATGATGAAAGAGGACCTGAAGATCAGGGAAAAGGCATATGCGGTGTAGGTAATGCAGAGAAGAGGAAGGATGATGCTTTTTGAAAGGATCGGGATTTTGAGATTGGCGGAGTAGCCTGCTTGAGGACGGGAAATAGGATCAGGCATATTAACTCTGCTTTGTCCGATAACCGCTGATCATGCCTCCCATTCGGTGCTCAACTGCCGCCGCGAACGCTCTCGGTTCTGTTATGAATCTTCTGGCCTTGTAAAAGGCTTTCAGAACTGTCCTGTCCAGGATGGTCCTTTCCCTGCCGAGGTGGTCCCGGAATATGGCGTCAAGGGTCGGGTTACGACCCCGCCGCACCTCCCCGGAGCCGGTGAGGGATTCGGGATAGACGCGAAAGCCGGACAGGAACGCGTCCAGGCGCTGAAAAACCGCACCCCGCCGGAAGAAGCGGTAGAACAGATCGTAGTCCATGGCGTAGGGACAGTCATGGACGCCGCCGACCTCACGGAACAGATCGGTCCTCCAGAAGGAGGACTGCTGAAGGACGATGATGTTTGCCTCGAACAGGAAGTCACCGATATCGAAGTCGATGGTGAAAACCCTCTTGGTCACCCGGTCCCGGTCATCGATCTCCACCTGATTGCCGTAGATCAGGTCGGCATCCGGATTTTCCGAGATGGCCCTGCCAACGCACTCCAGGGATCCAGGCAGGAGGATATCGTCGGAGTTGATCCACGTCATGAAACGACCCGTGGCCCTCTCCGCTCCGATATTAATGGCGTCGCAGTGTCCGTGGTCGGGCCGGCTGTGCCAATAGGAGATCGCATCGCTGTATCTCTCGAGGATGCCGACGCTGCCGTCCGTGGACCCACCGTCGATGATGATATGTTCCAGATCGGGGTAGCCCTGGTTATGGATGGAAAGGAGGGTCCGTTCCAGGAAAGGCGCCTGATTGAATGACGGGGTGACAATGCTGATCCTGGGCCAGGAGATGTCATCCGGCGGGCTGGACCGGACCGGGAAAGCGGGTGCCGTCAGAAAACCGGTGAGTTCCTCGGTTAGTCTTCGGCTGGTCCGTGAATGAAACATAGAGCCCCTTAAAGGGAAAGTTCCATCGAGTCTGAAAAGAGGCTTGAATTCGTAAATATATCAGATATAGTATGAAAAAAATTCATAGCCCCACTTGTTGCGGTCAGCCTTGCATTCAACACGGCCTGGAAAACCCTTAACGGGCCCGATTGAGTATAGGAGGGGCGAGGGTGGCCGTCAATAGGCGGGAGCCTTACAGGCGCAGTTGAAAGTGGAAAGGGAAAAGGGGGACCGCCCACCGGGCGCAGTGGGAAGTGGAAAGAAGAGCGCCCTGGGAGAGGGCGACTGGGCGAAAGGCAGACGAAGGAGTAAGACGAAGACGAAGTGACTATCAGACGCGGGGACACGGGGACGCGGAGACGGGGCGAGGGGGCGAGGGAGCGAATGGGAGAAAACCAGACGAAGGAGTAAGACGAAGACGAAGTGAAGATCAGACGCGGGGACGCGGAGTCCAACACGAGGCGGCGAGAGGGCGAGGGAGCGAAGGGGAGAAAGCCAGACGAAGGAGTAAGACGAAGACGAAGTGAAGATCAGACG
>JBFFDD010000029.1:0-18921 GCA_041559575.1 bacterium | reverse complement strand
TCTTTCGGATGGTCGGCGGATGCCAAACGTCGGTCCTCCGCCGGACGATGACTTTCACCCATAGCCCGGGGCCCGACATACGGATCGTCCCATAATACCACGGCGAATTCGTCTCCACCGACATAGAGAGCGTCGCTGGGGCAGACAGCTGTGCAGGCCCCACAGTGGGTACAGCTGTCATCGTCCCGCTTGATCTGTTCCGGTACCTCCTCGACGATGACCTTGCACTCCCTGAGGTACTCGACGCCCTTACGGTACTCCTCCTCGGGGCCCTCGAGGCTCATGATGGCATAGGCCTCCTGCCTGGGCAGAACCTTGGCCTCCAGGATGTTGAAGACCAGGTCGAAGTTCTTCGACAGACCGTATATGATCGGCTTGCGCCAGGTGTGCTTCGTGAACTTGAGAATGATTTTCTTTTCCATGGTAAATTCTCCTTAAATGTTACAGAAGGACGGAGGATGGAGAATAGAAATTGGAAATTAGAGATTAGAGATTAGAGATTAGAGATTAGGATTTCCATTCCTCTAATATCCAATGCTCTAATGATCCCATATCTTTCCTTCTTCCTCCTTCCCTCTTCTCTATTCGTTATTGATCCGAACGAGTTCAATGTTCCCTTTCGCTCCCACGGCGCCACCGATGACAGCCAGAGCGCCCAGAACGCCCTCGATGGACATGATCCTGTCCAGGGCGTCCTCCATATCCTCCTGGGTCCTGATCAAGTTCCCCAGTTCCGTGGCGGCCGCGTCAGCCAGGGCCCCGGATTCGGATATGACGGTGGCGGCGTCAGCACCGCCCAGGCTCAGACTCGGCCCCACTGTCCCCGACGATGTGCAGACGGCCAGTCCGTTACCCGGATAGACCCTGACCCCGATACGGTTGGACAGGGGCGAATCTCCCGCCCAGATGCCCACTTTTCTCTCACCTCTGCCGATCAGGTAAAGGTCGCCGCCATTCTCCACGATGATCGATTCAGTCCCTGACGACAGGTCCCTTGCCACCCTTTCCGAGATGGCTCCGGCTACTGCCGCCATGGGACCGACCCCGACCCTGATACCGGCCAAAGCCATCTCCCGGACAATGCCTTGAGTGCCGGGACCGGTGTCGAACGGTTTCAGGGAGTGAAGGAAACCGGGATGATCGGCGATGAAGATCTCCAGCTCCCGGCGATTCCTGCGCACGGAAGCGTAGGCCTCCTCGGTCAGGTCCCTGTCAGCGGCGATCCACAGGTCGGTCTGCTCCACGGTGACCCGGAAGGAGACCAGTCCTTGGGGGGCGGTCTCCTCCCGGTAGAACCTCTCTGAGAAACCGGACGTGATCATGGTGTCCCGGGTATCTTGATCTGGGGTGCACCGAGGGTGAACTTCTCCTCCTCGATCCACCGCTTCAACTCCTTTGCGATCTCCAGGGCCACGGAGTAACTCGACAGGGGAGCGGTGGTCACCTCCCGTCCGTTGAAACTGAACTTGCCGCTGCGAAGCTGCTCATAGTTGACCTCACCGAGGACCTTGCCGGTTCCCTGCGGATAATCCACCGAGTAGTCGACGATCTTGGTGTAGATGTCCCGGTCCCTGACGCCGGTGTACCGCGCCATTTCCTCGTCGAGGATCGGTATGGGTATCCCGAGTCCTACGAAGAGGCTCAGTCCGTAGCCCAGCATGCTGGCCCCGCGCAGATATCTCTTCTCCATATCCTTGAGGTCCCCGATAACGGCAATAGTTCCGGCCGGAGCCCTGGTCACGCCGTTTTCACCCCTTTCCGCATTGGGATTGTGCTGTGTACCGTGCCAGATGACGGCACCCTGTCCTCCACCGAGGAAGATCTTGGTCCCGACACCGATGGAACGGTAATAGGGGTCGTTCAGCAGGGGCGAGAGCTGCCCGGCACTGCAGTAATTGGCGTTGGCCCCATCCGGCTTGAGCACCCCCAGGTAGGTGTAAATGGTCTTCTCACCCATGTTGATGGCGCAATTGTAATTCTGGTAGGCGTTCCTGGGGTTGAGAAGGACCGCGTACGGGAGATCCTCAAGGGTGAAATCCCTCTCGAACTTCTTGGACGGGTAGCAGTCCGTGCCGTAGGCGTCCGCCCTGAGGGTGACCGTCTCGCCCGACACCAGGTCCTCGATGACGTGCCCGCCGCCGTAGGGGAAGGCGCCCGGGTGGACCCGGTTGAGGGGATCATCCACCCTGGACTCGGTGGCCCCGATATAGATGTCCACCGCCGCGAAACCGGCGTAGGCGGGAACGTCGTTCAACCACACGTGGGACGCCTTGATCTTGGGGGTGGCGTGCCCGAAATTGATCATGGCACCGGAAGAGCACATCATGCCGAAGGTCCCGGTGGTCACCACATCCACTTCCTTGGCGGCGGCCTTAGGACCTTTTTCCTCCACGAGATCGGACATCTCATCGGCTGTCAGGACGACGGCCTTGCCGGCCCTGATCTTCTCGTTGATTTCATCGAATGTCTTCTTAACCTCAGCCATGCTGCACTCTCCTTAAACAGGTTTATAAAAAAGCCCCCTCCTGAAAGAGGAGGGGGCTTTGCGGCACCGTCTCCTTATCTTCCAAGAATCCTCTTGCGGGAGTTAGCACCAGGCGCCACGGTTCAGTCGCAGCCGGTTGCTGTGGTTTCACAGGGCCCGTCCCTCCACCACTCTCGATAAGGGAAGAGTAAATTTGCATACTCCTAGTACTTAAGTCAAGCTTTTTCTTCCATCCGGCAGGGAGTAATTCCCCCTATTATGGGGGTAATAGGGAATAGAGAATAGAGAATGGAGAATGGAGAATGGAAAATGGAGAATGGAAAATAGAGAATTGAGAATAGAAGGGGAAAGGGGAAGAAACAAAGGAACGACTGGGCGATGATGCGACCTATCGATAAAGCGAATGATCCGATTCTTCGTTGAATCGGTTAGTCGACAAGTTGTAAATTCGATCGTATCAGGACTCAGTTCCCAGTTCTCTGCGCTTTCTTAAGTTATTTGGCAAACATCCGTTTCATAGGCTATGATATCTTCATTTCGCGAAGGAGCGACCGTTGAGATGACGAGCAGCGAGATCCCCATAGCCCGGTGTCCGGGGAACGAGGTGGACGCCTACTACTTTCCCTTCTACATCAAGAGGGGCGTGGGCGTGGAACCCGACTTCCTGCTCCTGGACATCCACCTGCTGCACATGACCGCCGAGGAGAAGGCCGTGATGGGAGAACTGGTGGAGATCAACTGCCCGGAGGACCTGGAGGGACTTGAATATCCCCGCGACGACCGAGGGATATTTATCATCGGGGAAGAACCGGAGGCCGGTCCCGGCTTCCCCGGTACGTGAGGAAAGGAACGGTCATGCTCTCAGCTGAAAGGATCAAGGCTCACTACAGTCTCACGCCCGAGGAGGAGCAGATACTTCAGGATCTCCGTCCCCTGATGAAGGAACACAGGGACAGCCTGGGCAAGACTCTCATGGACTATATCATGGGGCACAGCGACATGGCGGAGTTCTTCCCCGCCCCCGATAAGCAGAAACATCACAGCATGGTCTTTGCCGGCTGGTTCATGAGGCTTTTTTCCGGCACCTACGACGAGGCCTATTTCCGCAACCTCCGGCAGGTGGGAAAGGTGCACGTGGACATCAAACTCGACGGCCACTTCGTCAACTCCACCATGGGCGAGGTGCGCCGGGTCGTCCTCGGGGTGATCGGGGACCACGTCCCGGCGGAGGAAAGGGCGGCCGCTCTCGTCGCGGTCAACAAGATCCTGGATATCAACCTGGATGTGCTGACGAGCAGCTACCGGCAGGAGGAACTGAAGAAATACTTTCTGTCCTTCCGGGTGGAGAACAAGCTCATCGGCGGCCTGGAGCGGTTCACCCACGGTCTGAACCTCGTTCTTGCCCTGGCCCTCGGATTCGTGTCCCTGACCGTTGTCGGGCTGTTTTTCTTCGACGTCAGCAAGATCTTCACCCTCGACCACCCGGAGAACGGGATCATCGCCGCCTTCGGATCCATGCTCATCATCTGGATGATGATCGAGCTGCTGGACACGGAGATAGCCCATCTCAAGGGAAGGAAGATCCCCATCAAGATCTTTGTCGGCGTGGTCATCGTCGCCTTCCTCCGCAAGGTCCTCATCGCCTCCCTGGCCCATGAGGAAATCTTCGCCTTCGCCAGCAAGGTCGGCACCCTTCTGATCCTGGGCGTCGTCTACTGGCTGGTGACCAAGTCGGACAAGATATGACCGCAGCCGGTGACCTCTCGGACACCACCGGTGTCATCCTCGTCGGCGGCAGGGGCCGGCGGATGAGCAGGGACAAGGTCCTCCTGGAGATCGGGGGCACCCCCATCATCATGGATATCCAGGACAGGATGTCCTCCCTTTTTCCCGAGGTTCTCTTCGTCGGCCATTCCCGCACGGAATTCGACGCCCTGGGCATCAATGCCACGCCCGATCTTATTCCGGGCACCGGGGTCCTCGGCGGGATCTACACCGGCCTGGCTGCCGCTGAAACCCCCTATATCTTTGCCGTCGCTGCCGACATGCCCTTCCTGGACACCGATGTGATCGTCCGCATCGCCTCCCACCGTCTCGGCGCCGATGCCGTCATCCCCAGGGGGCCGAGGGGGTTAGAGCCCCTTTGCGCCGTCTACGGCCGGTCCTGCCGGGACAGCATGCTCGAGAGCCTCCAGAGGGGAAAGCTCAGGGTCCTCGAGGCCCTCGCCGAATTGACGGTGGTGACCCCGGAGATCACCGTTGAGGCCGGCCACCCCGACCCCTTCCTCAACCTGAACACGCCGGAGGATCTGGGGAAGATCCGGTAATGACCAATTTCAGATTCCAATAGAAAAGATTTTTACCGCAGAGTTCGCAGGGTAACGCAGAGGAAAGAAGCGGAGTCCAGGGTCCAGAGTATATTGTTTGGAATCTAACATCGAGACGCTACCTTGACACAGACTTTGGACTTGGGACCTGGTACATGGGACGATCCGTTCTCCAATCTCCAATATTTAATCCCCATCATCCAATTTCCTAGCAAACTATGGGTATATTATTATTTTCCCGACAATTATTTTGACTTTTATTGTAGGTTTTGTTTTGATTACCCTTTAAGATAACGCCTGGAACAAGTAACGGGCCCTTCTCAATGTTATAATAACCCATAGATACCGGCCGGGTATTGGCCAGAAATCCCAAGGGGAGATCAAGGAGAGAAGTGATGGGCAGGATCTACAACGACATAACAGAGCTGGTGGGACGGACCCCCCTGTTGAGGCTCAACAAGATCACCGAGGGGATCAACGCGACTGTCCTGGGCAAACTGGAGTCGTTCAATCCCCTCGGCAGCGTGAAAGACCGCATCGGCCTCAATATGATAGAAGCCGCCGAGAAGGAGGGATTGATCGGGAAGGACACGGTCATCGTTGAACCCACCTCCGGTAATACCGGCATCGCCCTGGCCTTCGTGGCCGCCAGCCGGGGATATCGGCTCATCCTCACCATGCCGGAGACGATGACCGTAGAGAGGCGCCAGCTTCTCAAGGCCCTGGGCGCGGAACTCGTCCTGACTCCGGGGCCCGATGGAATGAGGGGTGCCATTGAAAAGGCCCGGGAGGTTGCCGAAAGCTATCCTTCCTCGTTCATACCCCAGCAGTTCGAGAACCCCGCTAATCCGGACATCCACCGGAGAACCACCGCCGAGGAGATCTGGGACGACACCAATGGTGAGGTGGACATCATCGTCGCCGGGGTCGGGACCGGGGGGACGATCACCGGGGTCGGGGAGGCTATCAAGAAGAAGAAGCCGGATTTCCAGGCCATCGCCGTGGAACCGGTGGACAGCGCCGTCCTGTCCGGCAACCCTCCGGGACCCCACAAGATCCAGGGGATCGGGGCAGGTTTCGTGCCTGACGTTCTGAACACCGAGATCATCGATGAGATCATCACCGTCACCGCGGAAGACGCCTTCGAGACCTCAAGGAGGCTGGCCAGGGAGGAAGGGGTGCTTATGGGCATCTCCGCCGGAGCCAACGTCTGGGCGGCCGTCCAGGTGGCTGAAAGACCGGAGAACGAGGGCAAGGTGATCGTCACCATTATCTGCGACACCGGCGAGCGTTATCTGTCCACACCCATGTTCCAGTAGAGCGGGATAAAGGTGCCTCACACAGACGCAGAGCACTCAAAGAAATAATCATTACCGCAGAGTACGCAGGGTGACGCCGGGTTAACCAGTGGAATTTCAGCATAAGTTATACACCCCTCTTAACACCTTGGCGCCCTGCTTGCCCGCCGCAGATGGAGAAAAATCAGCGGCGGCGGAAGTCGGTCATGTCGCCGTTGTGGCGAAGGGAAGAAAAATTTAGCGACTCTCGCAAAGACGCAAAGCACGCAAAGGGAGAACCGAGTATCCAGGGTCCAAGGTCCAGGAAGTGCCTAATTCCTGGCGCCTTCAGAGAGGCAAGCAAATGGGCGAGAGGAGAAGAACGCCTCACACCGAAACGCTTGCCTTTCTCCATTATTTAATGAGAATGGATAATCGTGGACAACCGTCGCTTTCTCATCATTCCTGCCCTGATCCTCCTGGCCGGTTTGCTGCCGGGCTGCCCGGCACCGGGTGGAGAGACACCCACCCAAGCAGACCGTTCCACAAGAATATCCCAGGACGACAGGGCCCTGATCAGGGAGAAGGTCGGACAGGTTACCGACCCTGTGACCATCCACTTCTACTCCCGCGGCGACCAGGACAAAGGGGTCAAAAATACCAGGAAGCTTTTAGGGCTTATCGACCAGGCCAGTGGCATGGTTTCGGTGGAGGAGCACAATATCCAGGCCCAACCGCAGGGAGCCCAACCGCCCGGGATCACCCGTGGGCCGGTGATGGTTATGGAGGGCAAGGAAGCCTACGGGATGCGCTATGATGGATATCCCACCAGGCTTGAGCTCGCCCCCTTCCTGGACTCGATCCTCATCGCTTCCGGGAAAGTGCCGCCCCTGATGGACCGGAGCCGGGCCTCCCTGGAAAACCTGGACCAGGATGTGGTTATCAAAGTTTTCGTAACCCCGGACTGAAAATACTGCCCCGAGTCGGTTCGACTCGCATACACCCTGGCGGCATCCAGCGAAAAGGTCACCGCCCACGTCATCGGCACCCACGAATTCCCCGAGGAGGGGGAGAAGTACGATGTGGTGGTCGTGCCCAAGACCTGGGTCAACGACCGGGTCTTCCTGGAGGGCATCGCCCCTACCGCGGAGATGAACGAGATGGCCTATATCCTGATGATACGCCAGGCTCTGGACATGAGCATCCCGCCGGGCAAGTTCCGGGTGCCGAAGAAGTTTTTTTCCAGTCCGGAGGACTAAGAGACAGTGGAAAGGGAGAATTAGAGAATAGAGAATAGAGAATAGAGAATAGAAAATGGAGAATGGGAAATATCAATGGAAAGGGGAAAGGTCAGAGGAACGACTGAAAGAGGTTACGACCTTCCGACCATGTGAATGTGCCGATTTTTCGTTGAATCGGTTAGTCGATAAGTCGTAAATTCGAGCGTATCAGCTCCCAGTTCTCAGTTCAATTTCTGATTTTGATTTCAACTGACTCCAGCCCTCCGTTCAATTCCGGTCACCAGGATCGCAATTCTTCCGGGATTTCGATCTCCGGCCTCGCTCCCCGGCCCATGAGAACCTCCCGGGCAAGGAGGTTGCCCCACCGTCCCCGCACCTCAGGGGATTCTCCTCTTCCGTAGGCGGCCAGGTAACCGGCGGCGAAGGCGTCCCCTGCCCCGGTCCTGTCCACCGGCTCAACGGACGGAGCCTCCACCTTGGCAAGGTGGATCCTCTCCGAAACCAGACAACCCCCCGTCGGCAGGGTCACCGCCGCAGATTGGGCGTCCAGGGCCATGATCCCGTCCTCGAGATCGTGGAGGCCCGTCAGACCCTCCAATTCGTCACTGTTTATCAGAAATCCATCGGCCTGTTTAAGGATCGATTCCTCTCCCAGGCATCCTGACCCGCAGAACACCATGATCCCTCTTTTGCGGGCGGCCTGGGCATATTGCACGAGGAGAGGTCCATTTGCGCCGGACAGAAAGACAACGCCGCAGCCCTCCAGGACCTCTTCGTGGAACCGGCCCGCCCGGTTGGCCCCGGCCGCCCTGATCATCCTCTTGTCCCGGCCGATGGAAAGGACCACAGCCGTCCCACTCGTGATATCCACCGTGTCGACACCGGCTGTATCCACCCCCACAGAGGTAAGGGAGGCGAGGTGTTCCCGTCCCGGGGCGTCATCACCCACGGCTCCGGCCACGGCCACCCGGCACCCGAGACGGGCCAGCCAGTATGCGGTGTTGGCCGCCGAACCACCGAATCCCAGAACAGCGTCCTGACAGTCCATCTTCTCGTGATGGTCCGGCATCCTGTCCACCGGCAGGAGGATGTCGTAGTTGAGGTTGCCTGCACAGAGAACTTTCACGGAATAGCTCTACACGGCGCGCGACAATCCCGCGGCACGCGGGATCGGAAATCCTCGATCACGCCCTTGGCGTGACGGCCTTGCATCTCACCCATTCTCCCACGCCTGGAAAAGACCTGTATTCAAATTTTAATTCTTTCTGCGTCCTCCGCGTACTCTGCGGTAAATTCTCTTATCTGGCGACAACAAATGCCTCGTCGAACTCGCCCCTGGCGAGAAGGCCGTCCCGGAAGCTCTCCGCTTCACCCTCGGTCTCGAACCGCCCCACCCGGACACGGAAGAAAACGGCGTCCCCTCGATCAAACCGGGAGACGTCCGCCCTTTGGTAGCTGGTCTTCATCCTGACAGCCAGCCGGAGGGCATTCTCCTTCACTGTGAAGGCGCCGACCTGTACCGAGAAGGAGCCGGTACTGTAATCGGGCTTCGGCCGCAGTACCATGTCCTCCCTGGTCGAACCTCTCTGCCTCTCCCCCAGGGCCTGAACGACAACCTCCGCCACACCGGAGTCGAGCATGTCAAGATCCCTGGCGGCGGCCCGGGACAGATCGATGATCCGGCCTGAGATGAAGGGACCCCGGTCGTTGATCCTCACCACGGTGCCGCCGCGCCCGTCCACCCGCCGGACCCTGACGTAAGTGCCCAGGGGCAGCGTCCGGTGAGCCGCTGTCATGGCCTCCATATTGTAGACCTCTCCGCTGGCCGTGAGGCGGCCGTGGAACTTTCCCCCGTACCAGGATGCAAGCCCTCTCTGGACGTATCCATCGGAGGTGCCGAGGACCGTGTACCGCTTTCCGTGGACGACGTACTGCTTACCGGACACCTCCGGTCTGGCCGGCTTGCCGGCACAGCCGGAGAGGACCCACACCAAAACGGTTAACACCAGGAGGACAGGGTTCAGGGACCTGAGACTTAAGGAATTCTTTTTGCCATTGCTTGAATCCATTTTGTTCTCTCGCCCGTTCGCTTCGCTCACTCAAGACGCCTGGAATTCGGCAGTCCCAAGACCCTCAATGCCGGATCCAAAGACCCAGCTTCTTTTCTTTCCACTTTCCATTTTCCACTTTCCACTACAGGCAACGGAGCCTATTCCCCCACCACCGTCACCTTCTCCATCACCACCGGCTCCAGGGGGACATCCTGGAAGCCCTTAACCCTTCCGGTCTTCACCTTGCCGATGGCGTCCACCACATCCAGTCCCTCCACAACCTTTCCGAAAACGGCGTAGCCGTAACCCTGAGGTGTTTTACTCTTATGGTCCAGAAAGCCGTTGTCAACCAGATTGATGAAAAACTGCGATGTGGCGCTGTCCACCACAGAGGTCCTGGCCATGGCCAGGGTTCCCCTGGCGTTCTCCAACCCGTTGTCCGCCTCGTTTTTGATCTGCGCCTTTGTTTTCTTTATCTCCATCTTCTCGGTGAAGCCTCCACCCTGGATCATGAAGCCATCGATCACCCGATGGAAGATGGTCCCGTTGTAGTGGCCGTCCCTGGTGTAGGCGAGGAAGTTCTCCACGGTAAGGGGGGCCTTTTCGGCATCCAGTTCCGCCATTATGGTTCCTTCTGTCGTGACGATCTTGATCTTCACCTTGCCATCCTTTCCCCCTTTGACGGGGATCTCCTTGTCGCTGTCCGCATGGGTGGGTGATGAAAAGAAAACCCCGCCCACCAGCATGAGTATGGACCCGTATAGCATCATTTTGCTGATTCTGCTCATCTGTCGATTACCTCCGGGAGAGTAGGTTCGTGTTTCAGTCCGTGAAATCCAAAATCCAAAGTCCAAAATCCAAAGTCAAAAACCTTTACCACAAAGAACACAGGGAACACAGAGGGAAGGTCAGGTTCCAGGGTCTTGGGTCTTTGATCTTGGTTCTAGATCCCAATCCAAGATATTGTTACTTATTCTGCGAACCGAACCCTGATTTTCCTCTGTGACCTCTGTGGTTCAAAGTCTCCCCAGATTCTCTTTCGCCTTCACCAGCCGATACACGACCTCGTTGACCGGCACCGGCACACCGAGGCCTCTGCCCCGCCGTATGACCTCCCCGTTGATGGCCTCGATCTCTATGCTCCTGCCCCGGGTGATATCCTGCAGCATGGAACTGTTGTGGGATTCCGTAGCCGGCAGGAGGCGTCCGAAGAACTCCTCCAGATAATCGTCAGCTGTGTCCCAGGATGTCCGGCCCTCGGCTGCCGCTACCGCGAAGGCCTCCCTGATGAGATCCACCAGGAGGGTGCGCGCATCGTCTCTCCGGCCCAGTTCACCGTAAGGGACCTCGAGTATGGCCGAAAGGGAGTTGAGTCCCACGTTGTACAGGACCTTCCCCCACAGGGATATCTGGATGTCCTCCGTCACACCGGTCTCGATGCCGCACCGGGTGAATTCCAACGCCAGGATCCCTGCCCTCTCCATGTCCCTTCCACCGAGCAGAACCCTGTCGGCCCACACGGTGACCCTGACCTCCCCCGGCCGGGTGATCTCGGCCCCGAAGATCACCCTCCCCCCCAGAACCCTCTCCTGCCCGAACCGCGCCTGAAGAGTCTCCACATTGCCCAGGCCGTTCTGAAGAGAGACGATCAGGGTATTTTTGCCGATTCGGTCCGACCGGCCGAGGTCCTGCGCGGCCGGGGCGGTGTCGAAGGATTTAACGCATAACAGGACAGCTTCAGGCTCGAAATCCCGGGGGACTTCCTCAAGGGAAAGGGCCGTCTGAAGGCCCTCAATGCGGTGATCACCGAGCAGCCCCTCGAGACGCAGGCCTGAACGTTCGATGGCGGTCATGTGCTCGGGTCTGCCCACCAGACAGACCCGGTTGCCGCCCCTGGCCAACATCCCTCCAATGACGCTGCCGATAGCCCCGGAGCCGTAGATCAGGTATCTATTCATTTTACTTTCGTCCCGGAGTGTCGGAGTATCGGTGTATCGGAGTGAAAGACACCATCGTCTAAACGGGGTCGATCTTCGCCCCGTTACTCCGTAACACCGTTACCCCGTTTCTCATGATTAATCCTTCCCTGTCAGCTTCCTCCACAGCGCCTCGGCCTCGGTACGGCCCTCCTTGACATCCTCCCCGGAGCTGGTCGAAGGGTCCTTCGCCCTGTACCATTCACAGTAGTTGCCGGCCCGCGGGTCACGCACCTCATCGGCCTGGGGCTCGGCACATCTCTCCTGCACGTAGAACCGGCAGTGGACGCAGGAGTGCAGATAGGCGCTGCAGGTGGGGCATATCTCCCGGAAACCGACCCGGTCCGCCAGGTTAATGCGACCCCCACAGTCCTGACATATGATTTCCATCTCCAACTCCCCCGAAATATCCAAACAGGTTGTTTAATTCTCCCAGTCTCCCCGTTTCTCTCTGTTCTAATCTGCGGCACGGCCTGGGAGCGCTCGCTCTGTGTCCTCTGTGGTAAAATGTTACTTCCTTCTCCTCACCTCGGCCAGGATGTCCTCCGCGTGTTTGACCGATCCCTTGACCCAACCGTCGAGGATCGACCCCGACTCCTCACGGGAAAGTCCCGCCAGCCGCCCCTCTGACTCTGTTTTCCGAGAACGGACGTGATGGATGGTGATGCCGGCCGCCACCGAGACGTTCAGGCTCTGGGTGAATCCCTGCAGGGGTATGACGAACAGTTCATCGGCGCTTTCTATGACCTCTTCACCGGCTCCGTCCATCTCGTTGGAGAAGACCAGGGCCAGCTTTCCTGACAGATCCGCCCTGGCCAGGGGGACCGCTCCCTCACCCAGGGATCCGACCAGCACACGATATCCCCCCTCCCGGAGGACCTCAAGACACTGGCTGTACCGGTCGTGGTAGTGGAGGGTCAGCCATTTTTCACAGCCCTGGGTGATAAATCGTATCATCCTGAGCTGCTCGGGCTGGGGAACGATGTGGACGTGCTGGATGCCGAAGGCCTCGCAGGTTCTGAGCACCGCCTGATAATTGTTGTCCTTGTGGAAATTCTCCATGACCACAGTGATCGAAGAGGTGCGCTCACCGATCACCTCCTCCATTCTTTTTCTCCGCTCAGGGAGCATATACCTGTCCAGAACCTCGACATCTTTCATGGTTATCTCCGGATCACCATTTCATGGCCACCATATCCCCCATCGAGGCCCCCAGGGATCGGGCCGCGACGGTGCATTTGACCGTAAAGAGCATGAAGATCCTGCCTTCCTGAGGCTCTTCGGTGAGGGTCTCGTAATTTCCCTGACCTTTGGCGATAATAAGATCGGCCGTCCGATAGACCTCGAGGAAATCATCGGAACAGCTTTCCGGGATGGTCCCTGGAGTGCTGGCTCCTGTGTCGATCACCTGAGCATGCAGATGGACGCCAGCCAGCCTGGCGTCGGCAACGGTGGCATCGTTGATCACCGGCCCGCCTTTGGCGGCGTAGATCACCCTGCCTTCCGGCAGGAGGGACAGAATGGGACGGTCGAAAACGGTTTCACCGGCATTGTCGCCTATGAAAAGGATCCGGTCGGCGGATTCAACCCTGTCCCTCAGTTCTTTCACATCCGAATGGTGAAAGGGTTTTGACAGGTAATCCTCCAGGTGATCCTCGAGATCCCCGATATTGCTGCCATCACCGGTCCCAAAATCGATGACGTTGCCCGCAATGGAGATCCTGACCGCCGCATCGAAGGGTTCCTCCGCCTCCTGAACAGTCTGGCCGAGGACGGGCAGGAGCTTCAAGGCCTCGCGGGTGAAGTGAACTTTCTTGGCCAGAAAGGGATCCGGGCACCTGCACATCTCCCCTGCCATCCGGTAGAGAGGTGCGCTGACGGCCGGAGGGGACGTTTCATCGTCCCACAGGGTTTCGAGGGCCTCGACGGTGGCCTCCCTGACCTTATGAACCGTGTCAGCATCGGCGCCGGCCGCCTGGGCGGTGGTCTCCATCTGGCGAAGGAGGCAGGGGTAACAATCGGGGTGGATCTTCATGGTTCCGGTGATTGTAATGTTCACCGGATCTATTGTCCAGATGGGGAAAGGGGGGAGAGGGGGAGCGCCCTTGGCGCAGTGGATAGAAGAACCAGAAGGAGGAAGGATGGAGGAGGAAGGGAAAGGCAGACGGGACGAGAGGGAGAGGGGGCGACGGGGCGACTGAATTAGGTTACGACTTTCCGACAAGGCGAATGAGCCGATCCTTCGTTGAATCGGTCAGTCGATAAGTCGTAAGTTCGACCGTACCAGCTCTCAGTTCCCAGTCATTTGGATCCTTTTTCAACGCTCCTCCGGCAGGTCCCTCCTGACGAAGATGGCCTCGGCCATCCCCTCATCAATGGCATACCTGCTGTAACCCACGTTGAACACGAAGGACGGATATCGCCTCTCCAGAGCCACCGGCTCCCCCGGCAAAATACCCATGGCCATGAGTTTTTTCAGCTTCTCGGAGTCGCCGGAGTGGACGTAAGCGATGACACCGCTTTCACCTTGCCGAAGCTGGTTCATGGAAACGACAGCCTGGTCGATCATGCTCTCAGCCCGATGGCAGCACTCTCCGATGGGGATCGCCCGGCCGTGGGGGCACTCCTTGGGGTGCCCGAGCATCTGGCAGATCTTCTCCTCGAGGTCAGCCTTTATAAGCATGTGCTCGAACCGGCAGGCGGCATCCTCCATGTCCTCGTGGACCACATCGAAGATATCCGCGAACATCCTCTCACTCAGGCGGTGCCTGCGGATGGTCTTCCTGGCCTCTTCAAAACCGGGATCCGTCAACTTGACCTGTGACTCCTCCAGAACGATCAACCCTTTATCCTTCAGGGATTGGAGGACCTCCACGGACACGGGAGCCATCTCCTCGAGGTGGATCTCTTCCACAGGAACCGTCTCCAGGCCTCCCTCCTCGAGCTTGATCCACAGGATCTCCAGGACTTCATCTTCAATATTGTATGTGTGACTTCTCAGTTCCATGATGTTCTCCTGTTCTCTGACCAATCCTGCTGTTGGGAGAACAGAGGATTTGAAATTGGAGATTAGAGATTGGGAATTAAAGCATCCAAACCTCCAGTGATCCAATATCTAATATTCTAATCTCTTTCTCCCAATCTCTGATTTCCATTTTCCATCTTCTAAAGCTCTATCCCCAGCAGGTTCAACATAAAGTTTACCGTTCCCCCGACGACAAACGCAAAGGGGAAGACGAAGGCCGAAACGGTCATAGCCACCTTCCATCCCCTCTCCTTCATCATGACCAGGAACTGGGCGACGCAGGGAAGGAAAAGGGTCAGGGTGATGGTGGCCACCGCCAGCTGATTGCCGGTCAGGACCCCTGTTGTCTGGATGTCGTAAAGCCCGGCGACACCGTAATCCCTCCTGAAGAAACCGAACAGGAACGCCTGGGCCGCTTCATCCGGCAGGCCGATGGCCCTGGTCGGAAAACCGATCAGCCACAGGGCCGCCTCGAAAAGGCCGGTCAGGTTTCCCGCCCAGATGAGCACAGAGGCGAGGAGGAACAGGGGGAGGATCTCCATGAAGTACCAGCGCATCCGGGTCGATGTCTTGATCCACACATTGGCCAGCCTGGGAAGACGAAGGGGTGGAAGCTCGATGAAGAAATCCGGCTCGTGGCCCGGAAGGATCCTGGCCGTCAGAAAACCGACGAAAAGGAACATGGTCATAACTGTTCCGATCCAGGTGATAATGATCCCCGGCTTCTGGGCGGCCAGGGCAAAGATCACCCCCAACTGGGCCGAACAGGGGATGGCCAGGGCGAGGAGAACAGTGGCGATCACACGCTCCCTGACCGTTTCCAGGGTCCGGGTGACCATGGTGGCCATGGTCCCGCATCCGAAACCCAGGGTCATGGGGATGACCGCTCTGCCGGAGAGTCCTATCTTTTTGAAGATCTTGTCGATGAGCAGGGACAGCCTGGGGAGGTACCCGCTGTCCTCGACGACGGAGAAGATCAGGAAAAAGGCCCCGACGATGGGCATGACGATCGCCACCGCATAACGGACACCGAGGGTCAGCACTCCATATTCTTTGGCGATCAGATCCTGAAGAACAGGCCACGGGATGAGCCTCTCGGTCCATCCGTCCACAAAGGGAACAAAATATTCCTCGAACAGGTGGCCCTCGAGGAAATCGACCACGGTGCCGGCTCCGAACCCTCCCACGAACTTATAAAAACCGTAGTACAGGACCACCGCCAGGATGGGGACACCGGTCCAGGGGTTGATGAGAAACCGGTCCAGGGTCCTTCGCAGGTCCTTCTGGACGATTTCTTTGGTGGAGATGATCCCCTTCATGATCTGGTCCGCCCTCCGCTGACGGCCCATGGTCATGAAATAGTTGACCGGCCTGTCCAACTCCTTCTTGAGGGTGTTGATAATGGAAAAGGCCTTCTGGGCAGTTTCCGATCCTCGTGTTGAGATCATCCCCAGGACATCTTTGTCCTCCTGGAGGGCCAGAAGGGCCATGCTCCTTTTTGTAAACGCGGAATCCGGCATCAGGGGTATCAACTCCCTGGCGGCCTTTTCAATAGGCAGGCCGTTGTCGATGTGAATACCGTTACCGGCGCCGGAATAGTCCACAATTGTCTCCCTGAGCTCCCGGATGCCTTTCCCGGAGATACTCACCGTCGGCACCACGGGAATCCCCAGTTTCCTCGCCAGGGCCTGACTGTCTATGGACAGGCCAGCCTCCTCGGCCTCGTCCATGATGTTCAGGACAAGAATGACCGGGAGCCCCGCCTGAAGGAGCTGAAGCGTCATGGGGAGCATGCGCCCCAGGTTCTTGGCATCCACCACGTGCAGGACCAGGTCGCTCTCCCCTTCCATGAGCATCCTGCGCCCGACCCTCTCCTCCTCGGTGATGGGGAACAGGGAGTACATCCCCGGCGTGTCGACTATGGAGAACTCCTCGGCACCGTACCGCATCCTGCCCCGTGAGACGGCCACTGTGGTACCCGGATAGTTCGAGACCACGACGTAGCTTCCCGTCAGGCGGTTGAAAAGGGCGCTTTTGCCCACGTTGGGGTTGCCAACCATCAGGACGCGTCGTTCCTTTCTTTCAAGCTTACCGGCCACTTCCGGGGCCGAAGAACCACCCCCCCGGTGCCGGTGTTTTCTGCTCCGGAAGGCACCCGGGAGACCCGGCTTTTTACGGCCATGGCTGTGACGGTTTTTGTTGCCGCCGCTGTGATGTTGATGCTCAAAAGCCATCACATATTCTCCACATGTTCGATCCCCTCCCTGAAAATACTGGTGACGTGCTCGTCGCTGATGGAGTAGAACGCATTCTTGCCTTCCTTGCGAAACTTGACCAGCCGGCTGTTTCTCAGGATCCGCAGCTGATGGGATACCGCTGAATCGGTGAGATCGAGGCCCTCGGCCAGATCACGGACACACATCTCAGACTGCGTCAGGGCCATGAGGATCCTGACCCGGGTCTGGTCACCCAGGACCCTGAAAGTCTCGGCGAGATCGTAAAGAACAGCTTCGAAATCCTCCCTGTTCCGGACCTCCTTGAAAGTATCCTTTTTGCGGCTCCCTTTATCCCCGCTGGACATACTCTATCCTCCCGGCTTACCCATGAACATATGTTCATATGAACGAATGAACAGACCTGATAACAAAATGTCCGTTTTTTGTCAAAACCTTTTTTGTTATCAGGTCTGAGAAAATGGAAAATAGAGAATGGAAAATGGAAAAGGAGCAATGGCAAGCTAATTGCTGATAAAAATGTTAGCGGTAATATTCAGGTATTGGAGATGGTGTTATGGGTTTTATTTTCAGAAAGCTGAATGTATACAAATTTTCCATTCAACTGGCATATGATCTTGAGAATTTATCCAGTTCGATCAGGAAATTTGGTCATTACCCTATGTCAGATCAAATTCGACGCGCAGGACTTTCAATCCCGATAAACATAGCAGAAGGTAACGGTAGATCATCCCACGCCGACAGACGGCGGTTTTTCATTATTGCCAGGGGATCTTGCTTTGAGCTCATCGCATTACTCGAACTCGCTGAAAAATTTGGCTATTTAAAGCCTGAAAGAAGAAAGAATTTCGAAGAAAAAATTGAAACGATATGCAAAATCTTGAGTACCATGTCCAAGTAATCAATGAGCTTTAAATCCGTTATTCTCTATTTTCTATTCTCTATTTTCTACTCCCCGATTATTTTCACCAAAACCCTTTTTCTCCTTCCCCCGTCGAACTCACCGTAGAAGATCCTCTCCCACGGGCCGAAATCGAGTGTACCGTCCGTCACCGCGACCGTGACCTCACGCCCCATGATCTGGCGCTTGAGGTGGGCGTCGCCGTTGTCTTCCCCGGTGAGATTGTGGCGGTATCTCGATATGGGTTCGTGGGGCGCAATTCCTTCCAGCCACTCCTCGTAATCCTCATGCAGGCCGGACTCATTGTCGTTGATGAATACCGAGGCGGTGATGTGCATGGCGTTTACCAGACACAGGCCCTCTTTAATGCCGCTATCCTGGAGGCATTCCTGGACCTGGGGGGTGATGTGGATGAAGGCCCGGCGGGTGGGCACGTCGAACCAGAGTTCCTTCCGGTAGCTTTTCATCGTAATTCCTCCCTAAAATAGAATTAACCACAGAGAATAATCCCGTCCCACAGAAGGCACAGAATTAATATGTTATGCAAAAATCTAATCAGGGATACCTTTGTAATGCAACCTCCTACTTTTTAAAAATAACTTTTTCAGACTCATATTGCTCCACACCCTTTTCCCTCCCCCATGTTTTTCATGGATACCAGATTCCCTCCGTGATCTCTGTGGTAAATCCTTTAACCCTTAATTCGCTTGCAATTTTTTTTCACAAGCCTTAGGTTCTCCTGTCATGAGCGACAGCGACAGAAAAAAACCTTCCCTCTCTGTGATCGCCGAAAGGGCTTTCCGCCCCCTGCCGGCATTTTTTATCGTGACGATCCTCACGGCCCTGGCTCTGGAACTCCCCTACCTGAAGGAGTTCGTGCATGGTCTGTCCGTATTCTCCTATGGCAGGACATCCCTGGTTCTGCATCTTGCCCTGCCACTGGCCACCGGCCTGTTTGCCGCCCTGGGCACCTATTTCGTTTTTTCGGACGGGGCACTGGAAACAGAGTCTTCACCGGAGCCGTCCCATGGGCCGTTGTCCCCGGATGAAAGGGGGAGGGCTATCCAGCGAAACCTTCCCCTCTCCCTCATCACCCTGTCCCCCGGACTTGAAGTGACCTTCATGAACCCCGCGGCCCTCTCGCTCTTTTCCGGGGAAGATGATCGCGGCCAGGATGCCTTTGTCGACCTCATTGGGCGGGAAGAACTCAGCCCCTTCGTAGACCAGGTCCTGGATGGCACCGTCTCGGTTGTGGAGGAGGTCGAGTTCCGCCGGACCGCGGGAGAGGCCCCCAGAGTTCTGCATATCGACGGCATTCCCCTGGTTAAAAACGGCAAGGTCCTCGAGGCCATGTTCCTTATCGAGGACATTTCCGAATGGAAAACCCTCGAGGAGGATCTCATC
>JBFFDD010000028.1:0-19010 GCA_041559575.1 bacterium | reverse complement strand
TCGGCAGGGACCACTGCTCCGACAGCAGGGAGGACCTTTTCCTGCACGCCTACGATGCCCTGAACCGCCGCTATCTGCCCGACATGGTGGCTCATCCCGGCAGCACCCGGGAGGTCTCGGATCTTCTCGAGCTGGCCAACGAGGTGGGTCTTCCCGTGGTTCCGCGGGGAGCCGGGACCGGACTTACAGGCGGGTCCCTGGCCGTGGACGGGGGCCTGGTGGCCACCACCAGGCGATTGGACAGGATCCTTGACATCGACAGGGACAACATGACCGTCTGGACCGAATCAGGTGTCGTGAATAGCGAACTCCAGGCGGCAGTGGAGAAGGACGGCCTCTTCTTCCCCCCCGATCCGGCCAGCATGGATTTCTCCACCATCGGAGGCAACGCGGCCGAGAACGCCGGCGGCCCGCGGGCGGTGAAATACGGTGTCACCAGGGACTACGTCATGGCCCTGGAGGTCGTACTGCCCACCGGGGAGATCCTCCACACCGGTTCCGCGGCCATAAAGAGCGTCACCGGCTACGATCTGACCAGGCTCATGGTCGGATCGGAAGGGACCCTGGGATTCATCACTAAACTTCTCCTCCGGCTGCTCCCCAAACCCGAGACCGTCAGAGCCCTGCTGGCCGTCTTCCCCGAGACCCGGATGGCCTCGAATGCCGTGGCCCGGATCATGTCCAGCCGGATCGTCCCTTCCACCCTGGAGTTCATGGACCGGTCCGCCATCGACTGCGTCAAGGACTACCTGGACATCGAGCTGCCCGGCGATGCCGCGGCGTTGCTGCTCATAGAGGTGGACGGCGGGGCCGCCTCCGTGACCGAGCAGATGGAGACTATCCAGTCGGTATGCCGGGATGTGGGGGCGAACCTGATCCGGGCGGCGGAGACGGAGGAGGAGAGGGAGTCGCTGTGGACCGCCAGGCGATCCCTGTCGCCGGCCATCATGAAGATACGCCCCCTGAAGATCAACGAGGACGTGGTGGTGCCGAGGATGAAGATCCCCGATCTGATCGAGGGGGTGGAAGAGATCGCCAGGAACCGGGACCTGATCATCGTCAACTTCGGGCACGCCGGGGACGGCAATGTCCACGTCAACCTCCTGGTCGATCCGGAGGATCATGATGAGGTAACACGGGCCCACAGCGCCGTGGACGAACTGTTCAGGCTGGTGGTCTCCCTGGGCGGTTCCCTGTCCGGAGAGCACGGCATCGGCATTGCCAAGGCCCCCTATCTGGGTATTGAGCTGGACGAGACCATGGTCTCGGTCATGAGGCGCATCAAGAGGGCCCTTGATCCCAACAACATCCTCAATCCCCACAAGACCTTCGATTTCGATCCCTCCGTCACCTCACGGGAGTTCAGGTAGGCAGATGCCGAAGAGCAAGGGCCATCCCCTTCCGACCAGGATCTCCTCGAAATGCGTCAAGTGCGGCACGTGCCACCCCGTGTGCCCGGTGTTCGCTGCCGTCCCCGAAGAATCCCACAATGCCAGGGGAAAGATGGCCCTCATCGAGGCCGTTGCCCAGGGCCGTCTCGAGGAGTCCGGGCGTTACCGGGATTACCTGGAGGCCTGTCTTCTGTGCGGGGCCTGCCAGGAGGCCTGCCCCAACGAGGTCCCGACGCTGACGGCGATGCTCGAGGCGAGGGAGAGCCTGGCCGGCAGGATGGGATTGAAGACCGGCAAGGGGATGATCCTCAACCACCTCCTGGGGACGGCGCGGGGATTCCGTCTGGCCTTGAAGGCCGGTAGGGCCTTCCAGGGACTGATGTTCAGGAGGATTCCCGAGTCCAGCGGCCTGAGACGAAGATTCCCCCTTCCCCTCATTCCGGAGGACAGGACCCTTCCCGGCGTGGCCAGGGACTTCTTCACCGATCTCTTCGCCGGTACGGTCCGGAGGGGAAGCGGGCCGCGGGTGGGGATCTTCGCCGGCTGCATGACGAACTACTTCTATCCCGAGATCGGGGCGGACATGGTGGATCTTCTCGGCAGGCTCGGTGCCGCGGTGGTCGTCCCCGAGGACCAGGTGTGCTGCGGCATGCCGGCCCTGGCGGGCGGGGCCAGGGATACGGTCCGTGATCTGGCGATGCAGAACCTGGAGGCCTTCGAGAAGTACGACCTGGATGCCATTGTCACCGGCTGCGCCTCCTGCGGGGGGAACCTCAAGGACAACTTCCGGGCTCTTCTCGCCGAGTCCGGGGTGGCGGAGGCCCGCATCGACGCCTTCCTGTCCAAGGTCATGGACATCAACGAGTACCTGGCCGGAACGGAGCTCTCCTCCCGGCCGGGCTGGGGCGGGGAGGAATTGCCCGGCCGGGAGCCCCTGACGGTCACCTACCACCACCCCTGCCACCTGGGCAGGCTGCAGGGGGTCAAGGAGGAGCCGATCCGGCTCATCCAGGCCCTGCCCGGGGTGCGCTACGTCCCCATGGAGGAGGCGGACCGGTGCTGCGGCATGGGCGGGTCCTTTTCCATCGAGAACTACGACATCAGCAAGAGGATCAACGACCGGAAGGTGGACCGGATCCTGGAGACGGGGGCGCAGGCGGTGGTGACCTCCTGTCCGGCCTGCATCCTCCACATCCGGGACGGTCTGCGGCGGAGGGGGCGGGAGGAAGTGGAGGTCCTGCACGTGCTGGAGCTTGTCGCCAGGCGGGCCGCGGATGAAAAAGTGGAAAGTGGAAAGGTGGAAGAATCAGTAGAAATTAGAAAGTAGAAAGTTGAAAGTGAGGGTATAGACCCTGAACCCTAGACCCCGGACCCAGAAACCTGGCCCCTGAATCCTGCACTCCCCCGCTTTCATCTTTCTCCTTTTACCTTTCACCCCGATCCTCCCTTGACAAACCTTCGCACCGGTGTTAGTTAGGGATGCCTTTGATGCGGGGTGGAGCAGTCCGGTAGCTCGTTGGGCTCATAACCCAAAGGTCGCAGGTTCAAATCCTGCCCCCGCTACCAATTAATAATAAAGCCTCCCAATAGGGGAGGCTTTTTATTTTGTCACGTCGAATATTCAGAGAAGAAGGACTTCAGACCCCCTCCATGGGGCCTCTTTTTATTGCGGTTTCCAGTGTCTTTTTCCTGGTTTGTGGAATAAGTCCGTCAACGCGCCCGCGCCCGGTTTGTCATCGCGAGCAGCTCTCGTCCACGCAGGGCGGCGCGCCAATCTCGCCATAGTTTAAAACAGAGAGCCAAAGAGAAAATCAAAGGGGGTTGTAAATTGACCAAATATAGTTAAACTGTAACGGTGCCAATTAAAAAAGGGCAGATTTCGTGCTTGAGATTTTGAACAGGCTGTTCCGGAAGGAGGTATCGGATATGAAGCGCTTTATAGTTCCCCGCATCGCTCACTGCGACGAAGGCTGCGCGTGATGTCCTGGGCAGGACGGTAAAAGGCCTCAAGCAAGAAAAATGGCCCTCTTTGAGGGCTTTTTTCTTGAAGTGTCAGGGGTCTGGGTTCCAGTTCTCAGCTTCCAGTTTCCAGTTCCCAGTTTCCAGTTCCCAGTTTCCAGTTTCCAGTTTCCAGTTCCCAGTTTCCAGTTCCCAGTTTCCAGTTCTTCAGACCTTAAACGTCAAACGTCAAACTTCAAACTTCAAACCCTCAACTCCGGTTTCCGGCTTCAACCCCTTTTCTATTGACTGAGATACCGGCTTTTGTTATCAAAATGGTGTCTGTCTTTGCTTTTTTCTTCAGTTCCATATCTTACCGGGGGTAGCCAGGGACAGCTATTACTCTGTCAGGGTATTCAAATGCTGTTTATGCCTTAGCGAGGTTGAATTTCGATAAAAGCCGCATTATCCTAGTTGGGTATGCCGCAAATACTCATGTTAATACTTTAGTCAAAGGAGAGGATGATGAGAAGAACACTGATCACACTTATTGTTTCATTGGTAGCGGTCGCCTTTATCGTTGCGCCCGCCCTCGCGGTTGACCAAGTGGTCATCGGCCACCCCGCAGCCCTTTCCGGCAGATACGCCAAAGCCGGTGAGCAGGCGGTCGGTGGAGTCCAGGCAGCCGTTGACTGGGTCAATTCCGTCTACGGCGGGGTCAAGATAGGCGGCAAGAAGGTCCCCCTGGTGTACAAGTACTATGACTCAGAGTCCAAGAAGGAATCCGTCTCCAGTCTTCTCGAGAGGCTGATCACGGTGGACAAGGTGAACGTGGCCTTCTCGGCCTACAGCTCCGGCCTCACCTTGGCCGGCGCTCCCATCGCCGAGAAGTACGGTATCCTCTACATGGATCACGGCGGCGCCTCGGACAAGATCTTCGCGCAGGGCTTCGAGTACGTCGTACAGACCATCGGCCCGGGTTCCAGTTATCACGCCGGGACCCTGGAGATGGTCAATAAGATCGCTCCCGATGTCAAAAAGGTCGCCCTGGCCTACGAGGACTCCGAGTTCGCCCTGTCCGTCAGGGACGGTGCGGAGGCCAAGGCCAGGGAACTGGGCTTCGAGGTGGTGTTCAATCGAACCTACCCCAAGGGTGTGACCGACCTGACACCACTCCTTTCAGATCTCAAGGCCTCCAATGCCGAGATCGTTATCGGCGGCGGGCACTTTCAGGACGGCCAGCTGTTCAACAAGCAGATGGCGGATCTGGACCTCAACGTCAAGCTGCTTTCCCTGATCGCGGCCGCCACCCTGCCCGCCTTCGGCGAGGCCCTGGGTGATCTGGCGGAGGGCGTCATGGGTCCGTCCCACTGGGAATACGGCGTCACCTTCTCCGAGGAAGGCGCCAAGAAAGCCGGGATGACCTGGATCGGCCCCAGCCAGGACGAGTACGTCGCCCTGTTCAAGAAGGCGGTGGGCAAGGACATGCTCCCCGACTATCACGCGGCAGAGGCCAGCGCCCAGGTGCTTGCCCTGGTCCTGGCCGTTGAAAAGTCCAACTCTGTCGATTCCGACGTGCTGAGAAAGACCCTGGGGGACATGACCTTCATGTCCTTCTACGGCGGCTGGGACATCGACGACACCGGAAAGCAGGTGGGCCACTCCATGGTCAACGTGCAGTGGCAGAAGGGAGAGAGGAAGATCATCTGGCCCGAGGACGCTCAGACGGCCAAGCCGGTTTTCCCGAAGCCTGACTTCAAATAGTCCATCTGGCCCTGGGTGATGACCCGTTCGGGGGTCCATTGCCGGTTCATCGTCACTGATGAACGCAGGGATATTGATGATATGATCCGGGCAAGAGCGCTCCTCGGAGCGCTCTTGGCCCCTCAAGATCCTGGTTCAATTGAGGGTATGCGAGGATTGGTCAAGTGATCTTTGAACAGTTATCCGGAAACCTTTTGCAGGGTCTCGTCCTCGGTTCGGTCTACGGTATGGCCACCATGGGCCTCTCCCTGATCTTCGGAGTCCTGCAGGTGGTTAACGTCGGTCACGGTGCCTTCATCATGGTGGGGTCCTTTACCTCCCTGATGATGTTCCAGGCCCTGGGCATCCCGCCCATTTTCGCCATCCCCGTTGCCCTGGCCATCGGAATGGCTCTGGGAATGCTCTTCTACTACGGTGCCGTCAAGCCCCTGGTCTCCCCGAGCGGTTCCGGGATAAGGCGACTCGATCCAAAGGCGATGGGGATCGGAGCAGCGGTATTTATCGCCCTGATGGTCATCGTCAGGGCCTTGTCAGCCGCCTTTCACCTCCACTTCGCCATCACCCTCTTCGTGGGCCTGATCTTTCTGTACGGCTTCCTGCTCTACATCTACGGGGGCCGGCGTCAGGAGAAGGCCGCCGAATTGGCTACCCTGCTGGTCACCTTCTCCCTCGGTGTCATCCTCGAGGAGGTGGTCAAACAGATCTTCACCTCCGAGGCAAGGGGCTTCCACTGGGACATCGGCAAACTGGACCTCGGCATCACGGTGCTGCCCTACACCAAGCTCATTGCCAGTTTCGGCAGTCTGGCCATAGCGATCCTCCTCTATCTATGGTTCCGGAAGACCCGGGCCGGGATGGCCATGCGCAGTGTCGTCGAAGACGATGTGGGCGCCCGTGTGTGCGGCGTCAACGTGGACTGGCAGTACGCCCTGAGTTTCTCCCTGGGGATCGGCCTCACCGTGACCAGCGGCGTCCTGCTGACCATGTTCATCCCCGTGGGCATCAACCCTTACATGGGAGGGCCCTACACCCTCAAGGCGTTCGTCATTGCGGTCCTCGGCGGGTTGGCGTCCCCCTACGGCGCCTTCTTCGGCGGCCTGGTCTTCGGCCTGGTGGAGAACGGCTCCTACACCCTGTTTGCCCAGTTCCCCGGACTTGAGCCCTTCGCCATGACCCGGTTCTTCTCCTTCGTCATGCTCCTGGTGATCCTGCTCATCAGGCCCACCGGTCTTCTGAGGGTGAAATAATGAGGCCGGTCAAAGAATACTATCCGATGCTGCCCGTTTTCCTGGGCTACGGCATCCTCTTAGGGATCGGAATTTTTGTGCCCGGCAAGTGGCAGCTGATATCCCAGCTGGCTTTCTACTGCGCCCTGGGACAGGCCTTCAACCTGTTCATGGGCATGACGGGATACGTGGATTTCGGCTATGTGGCGTTCCTCGGCGTGGGCACCTACGGGATGGCGGTGTCCATCTTCTACCTCCACGACAAGGGGTTAGGTATAGGTCTGATCGCCATCGGCCTGATCCTGGCCGCGGTTTTCTCCACCCTTCTGTCCCTTGCGGTGGGGGCCGTGGCCCTTCGGCTGCGGGGTGCGTACTTTGCCATCGCCACCATCGGCGTCAATGAGGGCTTCCGGTTCCTCATCGAGGGGGCCCGCATCTGGAACGGGGCCGACGGGATCATCTTCTCCCGTCATCTGAGAAAGGCCTTTGGAAGGGAGTTTGCCATGGCCCTGTCCACCCAATGGGCGGACGTCCTCGTTTTCTCCGTGGCTGTCCTCGCGGCGGCTTTGACCCTCATCTACATGAGGAACAAGGTCGGATATGCCCTGACGGCCCTCCGCGAGGACGAGGACGCGGCCAAGGTCATGGGCATCAATGTGACCCGATACAAGATCACCGCGTTTATCACCAGCGCCGTCCTGGCCGGGCTTCTGGGGGCCACGGCGTGGGCCCTCAAGCTCACCTATGTCTACCCGGAGGACGTCTTCGAGATCCATTACACCGTGGAGGCCATCATCATCGTTCTCCTCGGCGGTGCGGGTACCCTCCTCGGTCCCATTGTGGGTGGGCTGATCTACGGCATTTCCAAGTACTATCTGTCAATAGTCCTCCCGGGGTTCCAGCTTCTGATCTTCGCACCTATTATCATTATGATCATCGTCCTGTTCCCGGAAGGCACCGTGGGAATCCTGAAGAAAAGGGTGTTCGGTACGCCCCTCGAGAAATATATTATCTGAGGTGAGAGATGGCCCTGTTAAAGGTTGAAAATGTCACCAAAAGGTTCGGCGGCCTCGTGGCTGTCGACAATATGTCCTTCGAGATCACCCACGGTGAGATGATGGCTATCGTCGGTCCCAACGGGGCCGGAAAGACGACCATGTTCAACCTTATCAACGGTGTCTTTCCGGCCGACGAAGGCCGAATGATCTTCGAGGATCTGGACGTCACCACTTTTCCGGCCTATAAAAGGGCCCACCTGGGAATCGGGCGGACCTTCCAGATCCCCCGGCCCTTCGCCTCGGCCACCGTGCGCGAGAACATCGCCATCGGGGGGATGTTCGGGGCGGCCGGCGCCGAGATCAGCGTCGACCGGGCCATGCAGCTTGCCGATCACTACATCGATCTCATCGGCCTGAGGGAGCACCGTGATAAACCGGCCGGAGGATTGACCCCCACCGAGAAGAAGCTGGTGGAGATCGCCCGGGCCCTGGCCATGAAACCCAAGCTCCTGCTCATGGACGAGGCCATGGCGGGGATGAACCCCCGTGACATCGATGAGATGGTGTCTTTTATCAAGGAAATCCGGGATACGGAGGGGATCGCTATTGTGTCCATGGTCGAGCACATCATGAGGGCCGTCGCCGGTCTTGCCGAGAGGGTCATCGTCATGCACCAGGGCGCTCTGCTGGTGGACGAATCCACCCAGGAGGCGCTGAGTGATCCCCGGGTCATAGAGGTCTACCTCGGCCACCCACCGGAGGAAACCCATGCTTAGGGTCGAGAAACTTGAATCCGGGTACGGGCCCATGCAGGTTCTTTGGGGTCCGGATCTGGAGGTTAAACCTGGCACGATCACCTCCATCCTCGGGCCCAACGGGGCGGGGAAATCCACCCTGCTTTGGACCATCCTTGGTTCCGTCAAGGTTCGGGGGGGACGGGTACTCTTTGAAGAGAACGATGTCACGGACCTGCCCGCCCACAGGAAGGTGGATCTGGGCATCACCCTGGTTCCCGAGGGAAAACACCTGTTCAAGGAGATGACGGTGTACGAGAACCTGGTCATGGGAGCCTACCGTAAGGAGGCCATGGCGGAGAAGGAAGAGACCCTCGAACTGATCTATTCGCTGTTCCCTATTCTGGCCGAGCGCCGGGATCAGAAGTCCGGGACGCTGTCCGGGGGTCAGCAGCAGATGGTCACCATCGGCCGGTCACTCATGACGAAACCCAAACTGATCATGATGGACGAGCCGAGCCAGGGCCTCGCCCCAAAGCTGGTCATGGAGATCTTCGAGACGGTCCAGAGGCTCAAGAGGGAAGTGGGATTGACCATCCTTCTGGTGGAGCAGAACGCCGCCGCCTCCCTGGACGCGGCCGACTACGTCTACGTCATGCATGAGGGGTCCATTAAGGCGGAGGGTGAGCCGGAGGTTATCAAGGCTTCTGACGAAATACGGGAGGCCTATCTGGGCATATAATATGCCACTCGAGGTGCTAAGGACTACTTGCTAAGTGATAAGTACTGAGAACTGGAAACCGGGAACCAGGTAAAGCGCAGGTGTTAGCCTGCGTTTTTTTATGGATAGTATAACTGTTCTGTCATTCAGCCCTTAGCACTTGGCTCTTAGCTCTCAGCACTGAGAAAGTGTCAAGCTTGCAGGCGGCAGACAGGGAAACATGGCCTGCAAGCTTGACACTTTCTCTTATAGTTACTAATCTCCATGAATTCACCTTGACCAAACCCCTCACAATCAGATTTTCAACCCCGCCGCTGAGCGGGGTTTTCGGAATTTCCAGGCGAAAGAAGGAGGAAGTATATGCTGTCAGACAAGGTTGATGTGGGCCTGACTTTCGATGATGTTCTTCTGCTTCCGGCGGAGTCGAGCATCCTCCCGTCCGAGGTCAACCTCGAGACCATGCTGACTCGGAAGGTTGCCCTCAATATCCCTCTCCTGAGCGCGGCCATGGATACGGTGACCGAAGCGAGGACCGCCATCGCCATGGCCCAGGAAGGTGGATTGGGGATCATTCACAAGAATATGAGTGCGAAGTCCCAGGCGATCGAGGTGGACAAGGTTAAAAAATCGGAAAGCGGGATGATCGTCGATCCCATTACGATGCATCCGGACATGAAAGTCTCCGACGCCATGGAAGTCATGGCAAAGTACCGGATATCGGGTGTCCCCATAACCGCTGATGGCTCGAAGAACGGAAGGTTGGTGGGGATCCTGACCAACCGGGATCTCAGATTCGAGACGCATTTTGACAAGAAGATCTCCGAGGTTATGACCAGTAAGAACCTGGTGACTGTTCAACCCGGGACGACCCTGGAGGGGGCCAAGAGCCTTCTTCACGAACATCGGATTGAAAAATTGCTGGTGATCGATGAGGATTACAATCTCGCCGGCCTCATCACTATAAAGGATATAGAAAAAACCAGGAAATATCCCAATGCGTGCAAGGACGGGATGGGCCGCCTGCGGGTTGGAGCCGCCGTCGGTGTCGGGGAGGACCTTGAAATCAGAACGCCGGCGTTGATCGACGCCGGTGCGGACATCCTGGCCGTCGACACGGCCCACGGACACTCCTCAGGGGTGATCGAAGCTGTCAGAACGCTGAAGAAAAACTACCCGGATGTGGAGATCATCGCCGGAAACGTGGCCTCGGCTGAAGGGACACGGGCCCTGATCGAAGCGGGCGCCGATGCCGTCAAGGTTGGGGTCGGTCCAGGATCGATCTGTACGACCCGGGTGATCTCCGGTGTGGGAGTGCCTCAGATTACAGCTATTAATGTATGTGCCAGGGCGGCCGGAGGAACGGGTGTTCCCATTATTGCCGACGGCGGGGTTAAATTCAGCGGCGATATCGTCAAGGCCATTGCCGCAGGCGCCCACTCGGTGATGATCGGCAGTCTTTTCGCCGGTACCGATGAAAGCCCGGGAGACTTGGTCCTGTTTCAGGGCCGCTCCTATAAGGTGTACCGGGGTATGGGCTCTCTGGAAGCCATGAAGATGGGGAGCAAGGACCGGTATTTCCAGGAATCCGTTGAGCTGGACGGAAAGCTCGTTCCCGAGGGGATCGAGGGAAGGGTGCCATACAGGGGTCTTCTCTCCGCGACCGTTTTCCAACTGATCGGGGGTCTTCGTTCCGGTATGGGTTACACCGGAAGCCGGGACCTCGAGGAACTGAGGACCAAGTCGAAATTCGTGAAGATCACGGCGGCCGGTCTCAGGGAGAGCCACGTGCACGATGTGATCATCACCAAGGAGGCCCCCAACTACTGGGCGGATAACAAATAAAGATAGTTCCATGTTCCACGTTCCAAGTCGCCATCGATACCCCAAATAACTCCGAAGTTAAATCAGATTAATATTTTTGGATCAAAAAATAATTACTTGGAACTTGAAACCTGGAACCCTGACCCTGAGGAAACGAAGTGACAGGTATTGACATCCACGATGAAAAGATCCTGATCCTCGATTTCGGCAGCCAGTACACCCAGCTCATTGCCAGACGGGTACGGGAGCTGAAGGTCTACTGTGAGATTCTGCCGTGCACCGTGACCATGGACCGTATCCGGAATTTCGAAGCCAAGGGGATCATCCTGTCCGGCGGACCGGCCAGTGTCACCGAGGAGCTTGCTCCCAAGGTTCCGGCGGAGCTTTTCGACCTGGATGTCCCGTTCCTCGGGATCTGCTACGGAATGCAGCTCATCACCCACCTCAGGGGGGGGAGTGTAGGGAAGGCCGAGAAGCGCGAATACGGCCACGCCATGCTCACCATCGACAACAACGCCGATCTCTTCAGGGGTTTCGAGACCGGCGAGGGTAACCAGACCAAGGTCTGGATGAGCCACGGCGACCGCATCGAGTCGGCCCCCGAGGGTTTCGTCCCCATCGCCCACACGGAAAACTCCCCCATAGCGGCCATGAGCAGCCGGGACGGCCGCATATTCGCCGTCCAGTTCCACCCTGAGGTAGTGCACACCCCGCGGGGGACCCACATCCTGGAAAACTTCCTCTTCTCGATCTGCCGGCTTTCTCCGGTTTGGACGGCCAAATCTTACATCGAGATGGCCACCGAGCAGATCAGGGAGAAGGTGGGCGAGGATGGAAAGGTGCTGTGCGCCCTGTCCGGTGGGGTGGATTCCTCGGTGGTCGCCGTCCTGGTCCACCGGGCCATCGGCGATCGCCTCACCTGCGTCTTCGTGGACAACGGACTGCTCAGGAAGGGTGAAAGGGAACGGGTAAAGACGGTCTTTTCCGATTACTTCCACATCCCCCTTGTCGTCCTGGACTCCGGCCCCGATTTTCTGAGGAAACTTGCGGGTGTGGAGGATCCGGAGAAGAAGAGGGTCATCATCGGAAACGAATTTATCCGCCTTTTCGAGATAGAGGCGGAAAAACTCGGCGACGTGAAGTTCCTGGCCCAGGGGACCCTTTACCCGGACGTCATCGAGAGCGTGTCGTTCAAGGGTCCGTCGGCCACCATCAAGACCCATCACAACGTCGGCGGCCTCCCAGAGGAGATGGACCTGGAACTTGTCGAGCCCCTGCGGGAGCTTTTCAAGGACGAGGTCAGGGAGGTGGGCAGGGAACTCGGCATACCGGAAGAGATCGTGGGCCGCCATCCTTTTCCCGGTCCGGGACTGGGCATCAGGGTCATCGGCGAGGTCACCGAGGAGAGGTTGGCCGTCCTCCGCGAGGCCGACGCCATCGTCCGGGAGGAGATAAGGGCCTCCGGCCTCTATGACACCATCTGGCAGCTCCTGGCCGTGCTGCTGCCGATCAAGACGGTAGGGGTTATGGGGGATGAGCGGACCTATGAGAACGTCATCGCCGTGCGCGCCGTGCACAGTCTGGACGGCATGACCGCGGACTGGGTGCACCTGCCCCATGAACTTCTCAACCGGATCTCGACCCGGATCATCAACGAGGTTAAAGGGGTCAACCGGGTGGTCTACGACATCAGCTCGAAACCGCCGGCGACCATTGAGTGGGAATGAAAATTGATCAGGGTCTGGGATCTATACCCCAGAACCAAAAACTAGACTCTAGACGCCAGATACTGCCTTTATGAAGCACGTCGATTTCGTTCATCTTCACGTCCACACCTCCTATAGCCTCCTGGATGGGGCCTGCCGTGTTAAGGATTTGACGGAGCTGGCGGCCAAGATGCATTTTCCGGCCCTGGCTATTACCGATCACGGTGCCATGTTCGGGGTGGTCGATTTTTATCAGAATGCCCTGAAGTCCGGCATCAAACCGATCATCGGCCAGGAATTCTACGTGGCGCCGGGCAGCCGGACCGAGAGGCAGGCCGACGTTGACGGTGAGGTGGCCTATCACGTTGTTCTTCTGGCCCGGGATCTTGTCGGATACCACAATCTGGTCAAACTGTCGTCGGAATCCTATCTCAGCGGTTTCTACTACAGACCCAGGATCGACAGGGAGATCCTCGAGCAGCACAGCGAGGGGCTCATCGCCCTTTCAGCCTGCCTCAAGGGCGAGGTGTCAAGGCGGCTTATCAAGGGTAATGAGAAGGAGGCCGTCGACACCGCCGCATGGTACCGGGATGTTTTCAAGGATGCCTACTATCTGGAGATACAGAAGAACGGTCTCGATGAGCAATCCCGTGCCAACGAGGGTCTGATCAGTATATCGAAGGATCTGGGAATCCCCACCGTGGCCACCAACGACGTCCACTACCTCCGGAAGGAGGACCAGAGGATGCACGAGGTTCTCCTCTGCATCCAGACGGGCAAGACAATCAACGACGAGGACCGGATGAGGATGGATGCCCAGGAGCTCTACCTCAAATCCGCGGAGGAGATGGCGGCCCGTTTTCAGGATCTCCCCGAGGCCCTTGCCAATACCCTGGAGGTGGCGGAGCGCTGCAACCTGGAGATCCCGCTGGGTAAAACCCACCTGCCTCACTTTCCGGTTCCCGACGACATGACGCCCCAGGCCTATCTGGCCAGCAAGGTCCGGGAGGGCTTCGAGAAACGCATGGAAAAGGTTCTGACCCGGTATCCGGAGGAGGAGCGGGAGGATGTGCACACAAGATATAAGACCCGGCTGGGTAAGGAACTGGAGACCATCACCGAGATGGGTTTCCCGGGCTACTTTCTCATCGTATGGGATTTTATTAAACATGCCAGGGAACAGGGTATCACCGTCGGTCCCGGGAGGGGGTCCGCGGCGGGTTCTCTGGCCTCTTATTCCCTCGGGATCACGGATATAGATCCCATCGAATACGGTCTTCTTTTCGAGCGATTTCTCAACCCAGAGAGGATCAGTCTCCCTGATATTGACGTGGACTTCTGTATGGATCGGCGGGATGAGGTCCTCAGATATGTCGCCGAGAAATACGGTGAGGACAGGGTCGCCCAGATCATCACCTTTGGAACCATGGCAGCCCGGGGGGCCATCAGGGATATGGGCAGAGCTCTGGACATGAACTACGCTGAGGTGGACCGGATCGCCAAGATGGTGCCGGAGATTCTCGGGATAACCCTCAATAAAGCCCTCGAGCAGGAGCCGCAGCTTCGCGAAGCAATGAAAAAGGATAAGAGGGTAGCCGATCTGATTGAACTGGCTCAGAAGATCGAGGGGCTCCACCGGCACGCCTCCACCCATGCGGCCGGCGTCGTGATCAGTGACAAACCCCTCAACGAGCACGTGCCCCTTTTCAAGAGCACGAAGGGCGATGAGATTCTCACCCAGTTCGCCATGGGCGATCTCGAGAAGATCGGGTTGGTGAAATTCGATTTTCTGGGGCTCCGAACACTGACCCTCATCGACAATGCCCTCAACCTGGCCAACAGGAGGCTGGAGAAGGCCGGACAACCCACTATTTCCCTGGAAGGACTCGATCTGGAGGACGAAACCACCTACGGTCTTCTCTCCAGGGGGGATACGGAAGGTGTTTTTCAGCTGGAGAGTTCGGGCATGAAGGACCTTCTGATCAAGATGAAGCCGAACTCATTTGAGGATCTCATCGCCCTGGTGGCTCTCTATCGGCCAGGACCTCTGGGAAGCGGTATGGTGACCGACTTCATCAACCGGAAAAAGGGACGGCAGGATATCTCCTACGAACTTCCCCAGCTCAAGGACATCCTCGAAGAGACTTACGGCGTCATCGTTTATCAGGAACAGGTGATGCAGATAGCCAGTGAGATTGCCGGTTACAATCTCGGCGAGGCGGACCTTCTCCGGCGGGCCATGGGGAAAAAAGAGCCTGAAGTGATGGAGAAGCAGTGGGAACGCTTCTATGAGGGAGCGAAGAGGAAGAAGATACCGAGGGCCAAGGCCAGGAAGATTTTCGATACAATGGTTTATTTCGCCGGTTATGGTTTCAATAAGTCTCACAGCGCCGCATACGCATTGATCTCCTTCCGGACAGCCTATCTGAAAGCCCATTTTCCGGAGGAGTTCATGGCTGCCCTGCTGACAAGCGAGATGGATAACTCGGACAAGGTTACCCAGCACATCGGGGTATGCAGGGAGATGGGGATCAATCTCCTGCCGCCCGACATCAATGAATCGGAGATTCCCTTTACTGTCGTTGAGGAGGGCATTCGCTTTGGCCTGGGGGCGGTAAAAAATGTGGGTATTGGCGCTCTGGATGAGATCCTCGGGCAGCGGGAATCGGAGGGCGGTCCCTTTGGTTCCATTGAGGATTTCTGTTCCAGGGTTGACCTCCGCAAGGTGAACAGGAGGGTTGTCGAGAGCCTAATAAAATCAGGGGCTTTCGATGGTTTGGGGGGGCACAGGGCTCAGAATCTGGCAGCGCTTGACGGGTCCATGGAGAGGGGTCAGAAGGCCCAGAAGGACCGGGCCAACGGTCAGATCAGCATGTTCGGCGGCGCCATAAATACGGAGCTGTCCGAGCTGCTGCCCGATGTCGAACCCTGGAAGGAGCATCAGAGGCTTGGTTACGAAAAAGAGAGCCTCGGGTTCTATATCAGCGGCCATCCCCTGGATAAATATCGAACCGACCTGGACAGATACACAACCACCGATCTGGGAAGGCTGAATGAGCTGGCGGATGGCCAGGAGGTCCGCGTCGCCGGTATCAAGCAGAGCCTCAAGGAGATCAACACCAAGAAGGGTGAGAGGATGGCCTTCCTGACCCTCGAAGACCTGCACGGTAATGCGGAATTGATCATTTTTGCCGACGTGTTCAAGGAGTCCTCCGGCATCCTGTCCTCGGACCATCCTATCCTCGTCCAGGGAGTGGTCGACGCTAACGGCGAAAAACCCAAGATCAAGGCTCAGAAGATCGATCTGCTGGAGGATTATCAAAAGAAGATGACCAAGGTGGTCCAGATCAACCTCACCACCCTCGGCCTTTCCAAGGACGATCTCGACGCATTAAAGTCCATCCTGTTGAGGTACAAAGGGGACTGTGCGGTCAAGATTAAGCTGATAATACCGACAAAGTCGGAGACGATTATTCAGGCGGGGGACGAGCTTCGGGTCGAATCTTCCGAGGAGATGATCCGTGAGATCGAGGGAAAATTCGGCGGCGCTTCAGTCACCCTTGCCTAGAGGATAGTTCCAAGTTCCAGGTTTCAAGTTACCGGTTTCAGATGGTAGACTACATAATTATTGAAGGTTGCAAATCAGGCGTCAGATACCAGAACCGGTTTGAACCTGTAACCGGGAACTTGAAACCCGGCAATCAATTAGCACGGAAGGATCTTTTCGATGGTCGAATACTATCTTGATTTTGAAAAACCGGTGTTGGAATTGGAGCGAAGGATCTCCGAGCTGAAACACATGGAGACGGATGAATCAGGTGTCGATCTGACCGATGATATACACAGGCTCGAGAAGAAACTGGACAAGATGCGCCTTGAGGTCTACTCCAAGCTCAATAGATGGCAGAGGACCCTCATCGCCCGTCATCCCATGAGGCCCTACAGCCTTGATTACATAGATATTCTGGTTGAAGACTGGCTGGAACTGCACGGGGACCGGGCCTTTGGGGATGACAAATCCATTGTCGCCGGATTTTGTCATTTCAGGGGAGATCCTCTGCTGATCATCGGCCATCAGAAGGGAAGGAACACCAAGGAAAAAGTGATGAGGAATTTCGGGATGCCCCATCCAGAGGGATACCGGAAGGCCATCAGGCTGATGAAACTGGCGGAGCAGTTCGGGTTGGCGATCCTGACCCTCGTCGACACGCCAGGCGCTTTTCCGGGAATCGAGGCTGAGGAGAGGGGCCAGGCTGAGGCCATTGCCCGGAACCTCATTGAGATGGCTGATCTTACCGTTCCCGTGGTAACGGTGGTTACTGGGGAAGGGGGCAGCGGCGGAGCTCTTGCTTTAGCGGTTGCCAACCGGGTGCTGATGCTGGAGAACAGCATCTATTCGGTCATATCCCCCGAGGGATGCGCGGCCATCCTGTGGAAAAGCCAGGAATTCGCCAAGGACGCCGCCGAGGCCATGAAGGTTACGGCCAAGGATGCCCTCGAGAATGGGATCATCGATGAGATCGTTCCGGAGCCTCTGGGTGGAGCCCATCGTGATTATCAGGCTTCCGCACAGGCCATCGGCGAGGCTGTTAAGAGGCATCTGGATGAACTCAGGGAGATGTCCCCCGAGGAGCTAGTGGAGGATCGTTGGCGCCGTTTCAGGAAGATCGGGGTTTTTCAGGAAACCTGATATGGCAGCGGAACCGACCGTCGCGTATCTCGGACCAGTTGCGACCTTTACGCATCAGGCAGCCAGGAGAGCCTTTGGTGACGGGGCCCGGTATCTTCCGGCTGATACCATTGAGGGTGTCTTCACCATGGTTCAGCTCGGCGAGGCCGAAAAAGGCGTCGTACCGGTGGAGAACTCCAATGAAGGGGCCGTCACCTCAACCATGGATCTCCTGGTGGAATCCTCATTGGTGATCGAAGGCGAGGTCATCCTGCCTATCCACCTGATGCTTCTGTCAAGGGAGACGGTCCTTGCCGGTATCAGGACCGTTTACTCCCATCCTCAGGCATTGGCTCAGTGCCGGAAGTGGCTGCGAACCAACCTGCCGGGTGCCGAATTGGCCGGGGTCAGAAGCACCACCGAAGCGGCGGCAATCTGTCAGAAAGAGGGGGGAGTGGCGGCTGTGGCGGGCCAATTTGCCGGAGATCTTTATAATCTTCCCGTCCTGGAGACGGATATCAGCGACTGGGAGGAAAACCTCACCCGTTTTCTCATCTTTTCCGACAGGCAGGTGGCTCCCACCGGTTCCGATAAAACCTCATTGGTCTTTTCCATCAAGGATCGAGTCGGGGCACTGTACGAGATCCTGCTGCCCTTCGGTGAGAGCGGTGTCAACCTTACCAAGATCGAGTCGCGACCCTCGAAAAAGAAGGCATGGGATTACGTATTCTTCGTCGATTTCGAGGGCCACAGGGATGACCCCAGGATCAAGGAGACCCTGGGCAAGCTTAACGAGCTGTGTCTGTTTATGAAGGTATTGGGGTCGTATCCGAAAGGCCGTGTGGAGGAGGAAAGGTGAGTTCCACGCGGCCAGAGCGAGGAACAGAGATTTGAGAATTAAGTGCTCCGTTCCCGGCTCTCAGTTCCAATAGAACAGAGGACAACCATGCCAAAGAGAATTTTCCGCCCCGCGCACAGGTCGGTCGAGGATCTCGTACCCTACCAGACGGGTAAGCCGATCGAGGAGTTGGCTCGGGAGAAGGGACTGTCGAGGATCATCAAGCTGGCCTCCAACGAGAATCCGCTTGGGATGTCGGACAGGGCCCTTGACGCAGCCAGGAAGGCGGCGGCAGAGGTGAACAGATACCCTGACGGAGGCGGCTACGTTCTGAAGAACCTCCTTGCCGAGAAACACCGGGTCCCGACTGAAACGATCGTGCTGGGAAACGGTTCCAATGAGGTCCTCGAACTTCTGGTTCAGCTGCTTATCGGCGACGGGGAGGAAACCCTTTACGCCTGGCCGGCGTTTATCGTTTACCGTCTGGCAACCCTTGCCCATGGTGCCAAAGGGGTCGAGATCCCCCTGGACCCCGACCTGCGGCACGACCTGGGGGCGATGGCCGAGGCGGTGACTGCAAGGACAAGGATCCTTTTCGTCGCTAACCCCAATAATCCCACCGGCACTTATGTTAGAAGAGATCGACTGGTGAAATTCATGGATGCCCTGCCAGAGGACATCCTCGTCGTCCTCGATGAGGCTTACTTCGAGTATGCCGAGCACCTGGACGATTACCCTGACGGCATGGACCTGTTCCGGGAGGGACGATCCATTGTGGTGACGAGGACCTTCTCGAAGGCCTTCGGGTTGGCCGGTTTGAGAATAGGGTACGCGGTCATGCCGGAACCCCTCGCTCAGTTGATGAACAGGATCAGGCAGCCCTTTAACGTCAACAGTATTGCCCAGGCGGCCGCCGCCGCGGCCCTCGGGGATATGGGGTTCATCGATCGTGCTCTGGAGATGAACCGGTCGGAAATGGCAAGGATTATCGAGGCGGTAAAGGATATGGGACTCCGTATTACGCCCTCGGCGGCCAATTTTCTCCTCATCCATCTCGGAGAAAGGGACGGCCAGAAGGTGTATGGCGAACTCCTGGACAGGGGAGTGATCGTAAGGCCAATGGCCGGTTATGGACTGCCGCAGACGATCAGGGTGACGGTCGGACTGCCGGAGGAGAACGGGTATTTTTTAGAGGCATTGGAGG
>JBFFDD010000027.1:0-19622 GCA_041559575.1 bacterium | reverse complement strand
TTCATCTTCACCATCCACTTCTTCAACACCCACCTGAGGCCCGAGAAGTTTCCCCTCGACTACGTCATCTTCACCGGGCGGATCACCGAGGAGGAACTGATCCACGAGCGCCCATTGGAGTATCAGCGCCTGGTTGATACCGGAAAGCTCGACACCCTGCGCACCACGGCTCCGACCAGGATCACCCTTATATGGTCACGTATCGTGGGCTTTGCCGCCTATGGCATGGGCCTGATAATGATCCTTCTAATAATCTATTCAGCCCTCATGGAGATCCACTGACACTTTGTACCCCGGAGAGGGTGAATTCCCCTCTCCGGGGCCTCCGTAAAGCTCCCTTCCAACGGCATGAACCCCCATCTTTGTTGACACAGATTCCTCGGGTGTGCTAAATATCTCATTCACGGAACCTATTCACAAAGCCTCCCGGGGGATCCATGCATCAGGATAACGCCGAGCGCACTTACCGGAACATCGACTATCTGATCGGCATCTCCGTCCTCATCCTCACCGGCATACTTATTTTCCCTCCCCTTTCGATCCTGTGGCCAAGGGCCCACCAGCCCATTGTGAGCTCCCTCATGGTTCCTGTGGCTGACGAAGAGGATCTTCTCCCCGGCTCCTCCCTCCCCTTCGTATACAGGGGACAGCGATACCTGGCTGTCAATGTCAGAGAACAGCTGTTCGCCCTGTCGGCCGCCTGCTCCGAGACGGGGGGACTTATCCAGTGGGATGAACCGAAGCGCCTCCTTGTCTGTCCGAGCAACGGCGGGACCTACGACGTACATGGCAACGTCGTCTCCGGACTTTCCTCCAAACCCCTGGAGACCCTCAACATCCGCGTCGCGGGTGGCAAAATATACGCCGGGAGGTGAGCTTGGCCGGCAATTCGACAGATAAGGAACTGAGGGGCATCCTTCACGGGTTCCTGGAGTGGATAGGCCTGCTGGGGTTGATCTACGGCCCCCTCGACAGGAGGCTGTCAGTAAAGGAGGCCCTGGAAAAAGCCCTGAAAAGGCCCATCCCTCATATTTCCTGGTGGGGCTGTTTTGGCGGTATCGCCTTTTTCCTTTTCCTGGTCCAGATAGGCACAGGTGTCATCCTCATGTTTTTCTACGTGCCAACCGATCCGGAAGCATACCACAGCATCCATTATCTCAGCGGAACAGCGCCCTTCGGCTGGCTCATACGAAGCACCCACCACTGGTCGGGAAACGGCATGGTGTTCGCCCTTTTCGTCCACGTAATACGGGTGTTTGTCACCGGTGCGTACCAGAGACCGAGAGACCTGAACTGGATTGTCGGCATGGTTCTTTTCCTGTTAACTATTTCCTTCACCCTCACCGGCTATCTGCTTCCCTGGTCCCAGACCGCATACTGGACCACAGTTCTGTGGACAGACATGATCGGCCAGGTTCCCCTGGTTGGACCCTGGCTGCTGGCCCTTATCCGGGGGGGCGAAACGATATCAGGTGTCACCCTCACCCGGTTCTACGCTCTGCATGTGGCTGTTCTGCCTGTTCTGACGATAGTTTTCATGGCGTTCCATTTCACGATCGTTCGCAAACTGGGAATCTTGGAGCCCCTGTAGAGATGCGACTGTGGAAGCGACATCGGGTGCCGGTGATCCGGGAGAAAAAGGGGGGCCACCCATTCTATCCCCACCACCTGATACGCAACACCATGGCCGTTCTCGGAGCCATTGCCGTTCTGGCTGCGCTGGCCGGCCTTTTCCCGGCGCCCATCGAACAGAGAGCCGACACCCTATCACCCCTGCCGCCTGACACCGCCGCTGTTCCCATGTGGCTGATGCGGCCGGTCTGGCTGATGAACCGTGTCCTCAACGCACCGACGATAACCCTTCTTGTCTTCGGTGGAGCCTTTGTTTTTGTCCTCCTCATCCCCTTTCTGGATCGAGACAGCGAAGACTCGCCCCTGAGGCATCTGTTTGTAGCGATTATTTTCCTTCTGTGGATGTTCTTTATATTCATCACAACATGGCTGCTGCCGGTACAGGTCTTCCTTCCATGAGGATTTTACCCGCCTCCCTCGCCATTTTTCTTCTGGTGTCCCTGATCCCGGCTCTGGGGGCCGGCGCTCCGCCTGAACGGGCAACCTCCTGTGTGGCCTGTCATTCGGAGCTTTCCGGACCGCTGTCAGACCCCGTCATCCGATGGCAGACAGGGGTTCACCGGAAAGCCGGCATCAGCTGTCAACATTGCCATGGGGGTGACGCAACGATCATGGATGGCGCAATGGACCCCGACCGGGGATTTCGGGGCGTGTCTCAGAACCAAAGGACGGTGGACCTGTGCGTCCATTGCCATTCCGACGCCGATCGAATGAAACCCTATGGCCTGAGGATCGACCAGGAGGACCTTTTCCGGTCAAGCGCCCACGGACCCTCCGGCAGGAGGCCAGCGGGCCTGCCGACGTGCACCACCTGCCATAACGCCCATGGCATCCTCTCGTCTGACGACCCCCTTTCACCTGCGTTCATTTTGAACATTCCTTCCCTGTGTGCAAGGTGCCACGGCTCGGCGGGATGGAAACCACCCACCGGAGAGGAATCCGCCCCTCCCCAGGTCTACAACGATTATCGGTCCGGGGTTCACGGACGGGCGCTTCTCGATGATCTCAATTTCATGGCACCGAACTGCGCGTCCTGCCATGGCGCCCACAGCACCATGGTAGCATCTCCCCGAACCACACCAACGATCTGCGGACGCTGCCACGTTGAGGAGGTGCGGCATTTCAACGCCAGCCCCCATCGAAGCGCCCTTGATGTAATCGGCCAGCCGGGCTGCACCTCATGCCATGAGGCCCACCTCATGGAACCGCCCCCAGCCACGACCGCCTCCCGGGATGTCCTCATCACCTGCCCCCAATGCCACCCTTCGGAGAGCGAGGCCCTGGCCCTGGGACAGGCTATCGTCGGTGGGATGGAGAACGCCATCCTTTCCATTGACACCCTGAAGCGCCTGAGAGAGGATATCTCCCTGAGGGGTCTCAATACCTTACAGGTCGAATTCCTCCTTCAGGACGCGGAAAACTGGTTGAGCCAGACCATCCCTGCCTTCCATGCCCTGGACGAGGAGAGGAGCGAAGAACTGACCGGCATGGCCCTTGACAGGGTTCACTCCGCGGAGGGTCTCCTTCGGACCCTGTCCGCGGAGCTTTACTTCAGAAGACTCTGGCTCCTGGCCATCTCCCTGGCCTGCCTGGTCACGATTGCCCTGTTCGCAGCGAAGCTCCGTCTGCTCGGGAGGGTGGAGCGGGACAGAAAGCTCAACGACCTGAAGGAATCCAACAGTGGGCGGCGAGGACAAACCCCATGAAACCGTTGGAGCTGTTCGGCAAACTACTGAACCTCATGCGAAAGCTCCGCTTCTATGAGGTGGTTCTCCTCCTGTGCATCGCTGTCGTGGTTGGGGCATGGAGCCTCATCGAGATCACCGAGTCGGCCATCTTCTGCGGCAATACCTGTCATATCATGCGCTCCTACTATCAGGACTGGAAGGATTCCAGCCACAACCAGGTGTCTTGCGTGGAGTGTCACAACCCCGAGCAGGAGGACACCGGGATCTTTCCCAGGTTCAGGGCCTTGGCACAGGTGGCCAGCTACTTCACCAGGACATACGGTGAACATACCCGGGCTGAGGTAAGTGATGCCGGCTGCCTCCTGGACGGCTGTCACTCCAAACGGCTCCTGGACGGCAAGGTCACCTTTCAGGGCAACATCCTGTTTGATCATCGACCCCATCTGCAGCAGCTCCGCCGCGGCAAAATCCTGCGGTGCACCAGCTGTCATTCCCAGGTGGCCATGGGAAATCACATCACCGTTGTTACCGACACCTGCTATATCTGTCATCTAAAGGACCGTGAATCCAGCGAGGAGACAGCGCGATGCTCCCTTTGCCACAACATCACGGATAATCTCGCACCCTCCTCCGGGGCTGGGTCCTTCGACCACACCCCGTACATTGACCGGGGGGTCTCCTGCGACAAATGCCATCAGGACGTTATCCGCGGCGAGGCCGAGGTGGATGACGCGCGTTGCGTAGATTGCCACACCCGTCCGGTGGAACTGGACGCCTCAAGGCCTGTGGAGCTCCTCCACCGCACCCATGTCACGGATCACAGCGTCGCCTGTGCCCAGTGTCATGAACCGATCCGACACTCCACCCTGGAGCAGATCGAGCAGAAACACCTCGATTGCTCATCCTGCCACGAAGACCGGCACAACGGCATCGTTTACATGTACCAGGGAACGGGCGCTTTCGGTGTTACGTCCATGCCATCTTCCATGTTTCTGGCGCGGGTGAGCTGCCGGGGTTGCCATATTGTCCCGATGGACATCCCTCCGGAAAAAGCCGCCCTCAGCGGACAGACTCTAAAAGCGATCCCCGAGGCCTGCGATGCCTGCCACGGACCCGGTTTTGCCCCCCTGGTCGGAAAATGGAAAAACGCTCTCCGGGACGCCCATGACGAGACGGCGGCACTGCTTCAGGAGATCGAAGGGGCGGTGGACAGGCTTCCCGAAGAGAGCAGGATCGCCATTGCCGCCAGACGCCTTCTCAAGAACGCACGCCACAACCTGATGTTCGTGGGCGCCAGCCAACCGATCCACAACCCCGATTACGCCTTGGCCATCCTCAATAAGGCAACTGAGGACCTTAACAGAGCCAAAGCCCTTATCAATCAGTGAGGTGAGATATGGTTTTTAAGAAAGTAAGCCGCATCAAGATCCCTGAGGCAACGATCAGACGCCTGTCACTCTATGACCGGTGCCTCGAGGAACTCCAACGGTCCGGAAAGAGGATCGTTTCCTCCTCGGACATCGCCCGCAAGTGCGGGACCAACCCGGCTCAGATCCGGAAAGACTTCGCCTATTTCGGGGAGTTCGGCGTCCGCGGTGTGGGGTACTACGTTGAAAATCTCCAAACGGACATCAAGCGGGCCCTCGGGATCGACAGGTCCTGGAACTGCGCCCTGGTCGGGGCCGGCAATCTGGGTTTCGCTCTGCTGGGCACCGACTCCCTGGCCAAGAGGGGTTTTAAGATCTCGGCCATATTCGAGAAAGACCCCATCCTGGTGGAAATGGGCTCCTTCCAGGACATCCCCCTTTTCGGGATGGAGGAGATGCAGAGGGTCGTGGCTGAATTCGGCATCAAAATAGGCATCATAGCCGTCAGCCCGGAGAACGCACTTAAGGTAGCCCACAGCCTGATAGACTCAGGTGTCAAGGGAATCCTCAACTTCACTCCGACGACCATCAAGGTGCCGCCGGGAGCCATACTCAAAAACGTGGACTTTGCCATCGATCTGGAGGGAATCGCTTTCCAGCTGAACAGCGAGTAGCCGTTTCGGTGGCGGGGTATTTTTCAGGTTCCGCAGATCGGCCCCCGGCTTTTATTTATTACCGGAGCCTGAACGACCATTTTACCGGGAGGACCAAGCACAGCAAATGATGAAAAATCTCGAGGAATTGATCCGGCAGAGGGGAAGGGAAAGCTCAGCGGCCATCGAGGATTTCTGTAACAGTGAGGCCGAAAGGATTCACCAGGCGGCAAGATCACTGGTCCAGACCATCCAGGCGGGGGGCAGGATCATGGTTGCCGGGAATGGCGGCAGCGCCGCCGATGCCCAGCACTTCTCCGCCGAACTCGTCAACCGATTCCTTATGGAACGCCGCCCCCTTCCCTGCCTGGCCCTGACAACCGACACGTCTGTCCTGACATCCATATCCAACGATTACTCCTTCGATCAGGTGTTCAGCAAACAGGTCGAGGCCATGGGGAAGGAAGGGGACGCTTTTATCGGCATGACCACCAGCGGAGCCTCCGGAAACATCATCCGGGCCCTTGAAAAGGCCAACGCACAGTCCATGCTCACCATCGGCATCACTGGAAAGGAGTGCGGCCAGATCGTCCATCTGTGCGATATCTGCCTCAGCGTCGATCAGGTCTCCACCCCCCGCATACAGGAGGTGCACCACCTGGTTCTGCACATCCTGGCGGAGCTTATAGAGGTCATGTTGTTCACCCGCAACGATGATTGACCCTTTAATCAGGTATGTAAAACCCGACTCAGGTGACAAACAGTGAACAGCGAACTGAGGGCACACAGCCTCACGACGATCAGGGATGCCGCCGACAGATGGAGACAGGAAGGCCGGAGGATCGTCTTCACCAACGGCTGCTTTGACCTTCTCCATCCCGGGCACACTCGCTATCTTCAGGAGGCCCGACAACTCGGCGACGTCCTGATCGTTGGAATCAATACCGACGAATCCGTCAGGACGATCAAGGGTCCGGGCAGGCCCATTCTGAAGGAGAAGGACCGCGTCGAGGTTCTTCTATCCCTCCGCTGGGTTGATGCAGTGGTACCCTTCTCGGACCCCACCCCCCAGGCCCTTATCGAGGCCATCGTGCCTCACGTCCTTGTCAAGGGAGGGGATTGGCCTGTCAGCCGGATCGTCGGAGCCGAATTCGTCGCCGCGCACGGAGGAACCGTTCACAGCCTCCCCTTTCACGCCGGTCTCTCTACCACCGAGCTTATCCGCCGCATCAGGGAGATCCCCTCCTAGAAGATGCTGCCCATCGATGGAATCCAGGAGGATCTTGACAGCACCGGGCGTTCTTCCGTTTTCGGTCTTTCGCCATCGGCCGCCGCCTATCTCTGCGCCTGCATGCCCGATCCGCACCGCCTGGTTGTGGTAACCCCCGATTTCCAAAGCGCCTTGACCTTCGCCTCCGATCTTTCTTTCTTCCTGCAACCCAAGGGGGTCTGCCACCTGCCTCCCAGTGAGAGGGCCCCTTTCGAGAAATTGATCCTCGATGTGGAAACATCCTTCCGGCGGGTTCGTTCCCTGTGGGCCCTTTCGGCCGGTATCGGACCTGTGGTTCTCTCCTCGATCGCCCTGGCCCAACCCACCCTCTCTCCGGAGGCCCTCCTCACCTCGACGCTGAGCCTCCGGTCGGGAACGGAAATAGACCGGGATGAGGTCCTCAGCCACCTGACTGGGGCAGGCTACAGGAGGGTACCAGTGGTGACGGAGGTCGGAGAGGTCGCTGTCAGGGGTGGGATAATTGATCTGTACTCCCCTGCCGACGAACGCCCTTTTCGCATCGAACTCTGGGGCGACGAGATCCAGTCCATCAGGACCTTTGATCCCCAGAGTCAGAGGAGCCTTGATCCAGAGGATTCCCTGCTGGCCCTCCCCATTTCGGAGGTCTTCCGTGACATGGAAACACTCTCCCGAGGCAGGCAGGCACTGTCGGCTGGACTCTCAGCCCTTGGGATGCCGGCCATTGAGCAGGAGAACATCCTGGTTCAGTGGGACGACGGGCTGGACTTTCCGGGCATCTCCCATTTCCTTCCTCTCATCCATGGAGCACCTTTTTATCCTGGTGACTACCTTTCAGATTCTCACCTCCTGGTGCTGCTGGAACCCGGGGAGATCGGTGAATCCTTGCGGTCTTTTTCCAGAAGCGCCCAGAGCCGGACCATCGATGGGAACCCTGACCCCCAAACCGTCTATGCGTCACCTGACGCGGTCAAGGAAACCCTTTCCCGGATCCCCACCATTGAAATCAGCGCCCTTGGGTCCGGTAAAGGTCACGAGGTGCGATGCCTCGAAGCCCTGCCAGCCTATCGGATGATCCATCCAGGCCCTGACAAAGGGTCCTCTTTCCCGTCTCCCGTTCCCGACCGATTCTCCCAGCTGGCTCGCCTCCTGGAATCGGAGCCCACAGGGAGAACCGTTTTAACCGCCCACTCTCCGTCAGCCCTGGACCGGATCTCTTCCGTGCTGGCCGGGATAGGCCTTGATGTTGCCAGGGCCGATGCTGAGGACCTCCTTTCACCTGCCAGGGGAGTGAGCATTGTGCTGGGGCTCCTGTCCGGGGGGTTCACCCTGCCCGACACCGGAGTCACCTTCATCAGCGATGCCGACCTCTTCGGCCCGATCCGGGAGGCCCGCACCAGAGGGGTAAGCCTTCCCGAGTGGGACCTGCCCATCGGGACCCTCGATAACGGGGACATTGTCGTGCATATCGACCATGGCATCGGCAGGTATGAGGGCTTGAAGCAGCTGGACGTCGCCGACTCCAGAGGCGACTACCTCCACCTCTCCTTTGCCGGGGGTGATGCCCTTTATGTTCCCGTAGGGGACATGGGGAAGGTGCAGCGATACAGAAGCTCCGCCCATACCCCTCCATCGCTGAGCAAACTCGGCGGAGCGGCCTGGAAGAGGGCAAAATCCAGAGCCAAAAGATCCCTCAAGATCATGGCGGGCGAACTCCTTCGCCTGTCCGCGAAACGGAGGACGACACCGGGGTATTCCTTTCCCGAACCGGACACCATGTTCGCCGAATTCGAGGCTTCCTTCCCCTGGACGGAGACCCCCGGCCAGGATCGAGCCATCCAGGAGGTCCTGACCGACATGACGATGCCCGTCCCCATGGATCGACTGGTCTGTGGGGACGTGGGTTATGGAAAGACGGAGGTTGGCCTCAGAGCCGCCTTTCTGGCCGTCCTGGGAGGCAAACAGGTTGCCGTTCTTGTCCCCACGACGGTGCTGGCTCAGCAGCACTATCAGAATTTCACCGAGAGGTTAAAGAGCTTTCCTGTCGAGGTGGCAATGCTCAGCCGATTCATCGCCAGGAAGGAACAGAGTATCATCATGGACAACCTGGCCGCCGGTAAGGTGGATATTGTCATCGGCACTCACCGACTGCTGTCGGAGGACCTTGTTTTCAAGGACCTGGGTCTTCTGATCGTGGATGAGGAGCATCGCTTCGGTGTTCGACACAAGGAAAAATTAAAGAGCATCCGGGAAACGATGGACATCCTTACCCTTTCGGCCACACCCATTCCCCGGACCCTTTTCCAGGCTTTTTCCGGCCTCCGGAACCTCTCCCTGATCCACACCCCACCGGCCAACCGGAAAGCGATCCACACCGAGATTCGGACTTTTGATGAGGACCTTATACGGGATGCTGTCAACCGTGAGCTGGACCGGGGCGGCCAGGTGTACATTGTTCACAATCGTGTCCTGAGCATTGGGGCCTTGAGGGAGATGGTTCAGCGACTGACACCTCATGCCCGGATAGGAGTGGCGCACGGACAGATGGGGGAACGGGATCTGGAGAAAGTCATGATCTCCTTTTTAAAAGGGGAGATCGACGTGCTCATCACCACCGCCATCATCGAATCGGGTATCGACATCACCAACGCCAACACCCTTATCATCAACCGGGCCGACAGATTCGGCCTCGCTCAGCTCTATCAGCTCAGGGGCAGAGTAGGACGGTCACCCACGCTGGCCTACGCCTATCTCCTCGTTCCGCCGGGCGGAGGCCTGTCATCGAAGGCCAAAAAGCGCCTGGCCAGCTTGAGGGACCTCACTGAGCTGGGCTCAGGTTTCAAGCTCGCCGCCTATGACCTGGAGATCAGGGGTGCCGGAAATCTCCTGGGTGAAGAGCAGTCCGGTCATATCGGAGCGGTGGGCCTTGATCTTTTCTCCCAACTCCTGGAGCAGGCGGTGTTGGAGGCCTCCGGCCAGACCTCCGAGCCGATGGCCGAGCCGTCCGTGAAGCTGGAGATACCCTCTTTTCTTCCCGAGGAATATCTTCCGGACGTGGGGGAGCGCCTCACTCTTTACAAGAGGATCTCCAATGCCCGTTCGCAAGAGGAGCTCGAAAGCCTCATGGAGGAAACGGCAGACCGCTTCGGAAGGTTCACACCCGAGGTCCAGGGCCTGTTTGCCAGGATGGGGCTCATCCTCATGGCAAGAAAGCTCCAGGTGGAACGCATCGACATCGCCGGCCCCTACTATATTCTGACAATGCATCCCTCCGCGAGGATCTCCCCTGATGCCCTTGTCGCCCTGCTGTCCTCGGACAGCCGGACCCGATTCGTTCCACCGGCAACCCTAAGGCTTGATGTTTCCGGGATGAGAACCGCCAACGACCGGATCCTCTACCTGAAGGAAATCTTGCGGACACTGTGACTATCTGATACTAACTACCCTCTATGAAGAGATCTTTTGTCATTGCGGCAGTTTGTCTGACAGCCGCTGGAGCGATAGCCCTGTATCTCCTCACAGGCAGGTCAGCCATTGTCCCGAAGGAGGTGAAGCCGGAGGTCCAGTTGGTGGCGTCCGTCAATGGAAGGGCCATAACCGCTGAATCCTTCAGGGATAGCTTCCATCAGTTCGCACGCCGCTTCAGTCTCCCGGCGGAGGAATCGGCGGGCATGGCGGATGAACTGAAAATGAGCTTCCTGAACAAGCTTATCGAGACGGAACTTCTCCTCCAGGAGGCTGAGGTGCGCGGCCTCACTGTTTCCCCTGAGGAACTGGACCGGGAGATCGACCTCCTCAAACAGGACTACCCCAGTGACACTCTCAATGAGGCACTGGAACGCATCGGGATGAAACTGGAGGAGTGGAAGGAGGACAGGGAGGAAAAGCTGCTCATCGACAAGCTTATCGAGAGGGAGATCGACAGTGTCATTCATGTCAGCGACGACGAGGTGGCTGAATTTTACAAGGCGAACAGAGAGGAATTCAAACAGCCCCTGATGGTCAGGGCCCGCCAGATTGTCGTGGCAACTGAGGAGGAGGCCAAATCGATTCGCAGCCGTCTGCTGCGCGGCGAGGATTTCGCTGAACTGGCCCGGCTTTACTCCCTGAGCCCCGATTCCGAGCAGGGTGGCGACCTGGGCTCGTTTGGCAAGGGACAGATGCCGGAGGAATTCGATCAGGTGGTCTTCCGATACCGTGTTGGGTCCATCAGCCGGGTTGTCAAATCCCCTTACGGATATCATCTCTTTAAGGTGGAGGACCGCATCTCGCCGAGAACCCGCAGGCTCGAGGAGGTATCGGAGGACATTCGAAAGAGGATCTTTCAGAGACGCCAGGAATCTTTTTTCAACGAGTGGCTCATGTCGCTGAAAGACCAGGCCCAGATAACGGTCTATCCCGAGAACATGAAGGATATGAACTAGATGCGCAAAGCTTTCCTGGTGGTTCTTGCCCTCCTGTTAACGACCGCGCCGTCACGAGCTGTGGCCGGGGATCGCGTTGTTGGCCGGGTTCAATCCCAACCCATTACTCATCTCGAGGTCCTGGCCGTACGCTCCGAGAGGCCGGATCTCTCTTACGAAGAGGCGCTTGATTTCTTCGTGGAGAGGAAGCTCGTCCTGGAGTGGGCCAGGGAAAACAGGATTACCGTGCCCGATGATCAGGTGGACAATGTGGTGAACTCCATCCGCGAGGAGAACCGGCTTTCCGCCGAACAGTTCGAGAGGGCACTCCTGGAGAGGGGGCAGGACCTGGAGACCTTCAGAGACAGAATCCGCGACCAGTTAACCACCTCCAGGGCGGTCTCGGCAGCCGTCGCCCAACGGGTCAAGGTCGAGGAGGAGGAGGTCCAGAGCCAGTATAGACAGCGGTATCGGCCCCGCGACACGTATTCTCTGAGTCACATCCTATTCAAGGTCGACGGGAAGACGCCTTCCGAAACAGATGAAACCGTCAGGGCGAGGGCCCTTGACGTCCTCGAAAGGATCAACACGGGGACCCCCTTTTCAACGGCGGCCATGCAGTGGTCCGAGGACACCTCCACCTCCTCAGGCGGCGGCGCCCTGGGGACTTTCACCGAGGGTGAGCTCATGATCGAGCTGGAGTCCGCCGTTACCGGCCTCGAGGTAGGGGGGATCAAAGGTCCGGTCCGGTCATCGCTCGGCTATCATCTGGTTCAGCTTACGGGACGGCAAACCGTGGAACCCCCTTCCCTCGATTCCGTTCGCGACGAACTGGTCCAGGCTATTTCCCGCGAGAAACGGAATGAGGCCCTCGATGCATGGATCGAGGAACTCCGGGAGCAATATTTCATTGAGATCTTCCCGGACTGATAGAGGAACGTCGGACCGGCTTCGCCTGGATCTTTTCCTGAAACGGTCGCGTCTGATCAAGCGACGGACCCTGGCCGCCACCATATGTGACAATGGTTACGTCAAGGTAAACGGGCGTGAGGCCCCTCCGGGAAAAACCGTGCGGGTGGGGGATCAGGTGGAGATAAGATACCCTCGTGAAAGGGTGACGATTGAGGTAACCCGGTTGCCGGTCAGGGCCCAGAAAGCACAGGAGTGCTACCTTACCCTGTCCGTCGACAGGCAGGAGGAGGATCTTTACTGAACGGCCGTGGGGAATCCGCCGGAGCGGCGATATTCGAATGGCTACCGGCGGCCGGGAGTTTCTTCCTTTATTCCTGAGCGCTCCAGCGATCGCAGATAATGCCTGACCTTCGACTCCCTGACCAGAGGCCAGTCGCAACGCATACACCGGTCAGCCTCCTCCCTGGCCTTTACCCTGTCAAGGCCAAGGTAGACCTCACCGAAGGTGCGGTTCTGCCGTGCCGTCGAATCAACAAGCTGCTTGCGTCTCTTTCTCTTGTCCAGGCTGTCCGGATAATTGGCCCACGGTCTGTAGTCGATCCGGCGGCGATAGCGGATGCTGATGGGCGGGTCCCCCACAATCTCATGGTAAAGAAACATGGCCGCCTCCCTGCCGGCACCGATCCCCTCTATGACCGAAGCGGGACCCCTGACAAAGTCACCCCCCGTCAGAACGGGAATGGAAATGCCGTTGCGCGAGGAAAGGATGTTGACGGGGAGGTCCGCCGACAGGGACTGGGCGGGTTGAGGGCCGTCAAGGTAGGAATAATCCGGTGATGCGCCGACCGCCGTAAGGACCCAGTCCGCCTTGACGTTAAATGAGGATCCATCTTTCAGAACCGGGATGAGCCTGCCCTGGTCATCCACATCGATTCGTTCGACCACCTGGCACTGAGCCTGGACCACCCTTCCATCCTCCACGTCAAAGGATACGGTGGCGCCTGAATCGATGATCTCAACGCCTTCCTCAAGAGCATCATCTATTTCCCAAGGCCAGGCAGGCATGTATTCTCCGGCATCCACAGGCTTTATCTCGGCCCACTCATTGTCCTGATAGTGAAATTCGCGGGTCCTGGGTTCGGGTTTTTTCTCCAGGCAGATAATCCTGACCTTTGATGCTCCTGAGCGGACCGCTGACCGGGCGGCGTCCATGGCCACGTTTCCGCCGCCGATGACCAGAACCTCGCCAGCGAGCTCCGGCCCATCCCCTTTCAGTACGCTTTCCAGAAATTCCCGCCCATCCAGGAACCCCTGTGACTGCTCACCGGTATGGGGTAACTTGATGGACCTCATGGCACCAAGGGCCAGGTAGACACCGGAGAAACCCTCCTCCTGAAGATCCTGGAGGTTAAAATCCCTGCCCAGGATCTTTCCGAACCTCTGGTCAATACCGGTCTCCAGGATCCTGTCCACCTCACGCTGATAGACCTCGTGCGGGAGCCGGTACCCGGGAGCGAACATGGTGGGAGTGCCCCCTCCCGATTTCATGGCATCGAAAAGGGAGACATCAAAACCCAGAATCCTCAGGAACAGGGCCGCTGACAGACCGCTGGGTCCTGCACCCACCACCGCTATCCTGTGCCCCACGGACAGCGGATCCTTCTCGATCTCCCTCAGATAGAAATTGTAGGGCCGATGGACGCTGTCATCTACAAACCGTTTCAGGGCGCAGATGGCGACAGGTTCTCCGTCCTTGCCCCGGTTGCAGTCGGTCTCGCAGGGATGGTGGCAGATACGGCCGATGGTCCCGGGGAAGGGACACACCGCTTCGACCAGCTCCAGGGATTCCTGTTCCATCCCCTCGGCGGCCAGGTGCACGTACCTCGAACAGGGCACATCTCCGGGACAGGATGATTGGCACGGGGGTACGAAGTAGTGGGGTCCTCTTTTGGAATCGATGATGGCCAAAGCCCAGATCAACACCATGGCCAGGGTCATGATGGCGATGCCCCAGTTCCATCTCTGGTAGGTAGCGATCGCCAGGCCAAAACTGAGGGGGGCCATGGCGAAGAAATAGGTCCCTATGTACCTCCTGCCGGAATACCAGTGGCCGAGCCCCGGCACGAGGGCGGAAAGATATGGCGCCACCTTTCTCCGGTAACGCTTCTTGATCTCCAGGTACATCAGGTCCCTTAACCCCAGCTGTCCGATGCAGTAATGGCATCGCCGGGCGCGCATCTTCTCCTCGACCGCGCATACGTGACAGTCCCTGTATCCCTCAAGCTGTGGAAACATGTCGCTCATTTGGCACCCTTTTTAACCACTGATGGTTTTAACGAATACAGACCGGTTTCTGGGGCCGTCGAACTCACAGAAAAACACTCGCTGCCAGGTCCCGAGGACCAGTTCCCCCCCTTCGACAACGAGAGTCAGGCTCGGCCCAAAGAGGCTGGCCTTGATGTGGGCGTCGGAGTTGCCTTCGGCGTGCTTGAATTCGCTGCCGGGAGGCACGATGCGGTCCAAACCCGAGACGATATCCGCAGCTACGGCCGGGTCGGCACCCTCATTTACCGTCAGTGCCGCTGTGGTATGAGGGCAGTAAACGATGCAGAGCCCTGATCCCAGGCCTGCTTTCCTGACAGCACTCGACACTTCGGCGGTGATGTCCCGCAGCTCTTCGCGACGTCTGGTAGATAGGCTGAATTTGACCATTTGCGCTCTTTCCGAAAACGAGTTGACTATAAATAAACCCCTGTTAAAAGTCAAAGAAAACTGGCAAACTGATTGCAAATACAAGGAAAATATGATATCCGTCGCCTTGAATGGCGGTAATGATCCGTTCGGCGTTTGGGGGTGTTCAGCCGTTTCAACGTGCCGCCGTTGCCCCCCGGGAAGATCATCCTTGCTCGTTCTGGACAAAGACCTATTTTCGCCCAAGCCTGACGAGGGGAGCAAATTGACCAAGAAGAATTTCAAGGATCGCCTCAAGCGCCTGGAGTCCATCAACCTGGTGTCCTTCTCACACAGGGACGAAGAAGGCCGCACCGACATGGAATCGGTCGGCCGGACCCTCGATCTCTCCAAGGGGGGCATCCTCCTCGAACTGCCCAATGCCCTGCCGTCGACCAACGATGAGGTTGAGATCACCCTCAGCATCAAGAACAGCGTGATTCAGGCCATCGGAAGGATCGTCCATCAGCGTGAGCTCGAAAACGGGAATTTCGGCCTCGGCATTTCCTTCGAGGAGATCTCGGAAAGGGATTCCGAGATCATCTCCAAGACGCTCAAAGAGGAGTAATCCTTGACCAGCCCCCTGACCCACCTTGATAAAAAGGGGCGGGCGCGAATGGTGGACGTCGGTGACAAAGCACCCACCCGGAGGACAGCTACGGCCCGCTGCGATGTCACCATGTCCCAAAAGACTCTCAGGCTGGTGGTCGAAGGGAATGCCACCAAAGGAGACGTTCTGGCCGTGGCCAGGGTGGCCGGCATCATGGGAGGAAAGAAAACCCCTGAACTGATCCCCCTCACCCACCCCATCGGGCTGGATTCCATGAATGTCCGGCTTGACACCGATGAATCTCTGCCGGGAATCCGCATCGAGGCCACCGCCACCACCCACGACAGGACCGGCGTCGAGATGGAGGCCATGACCGCTGCCTCGGTGGCGGCCCTGACCGTCTACGACATGCTCAAGTCCACCGACCGGGGAATCGTGATCACGGGTCTCCGCCTGACCTTCAAGGACGGGGGGAAGAGCGGAACGTACCGGGCTGAGTAGCCCGGCAAGTATTGTTTTCAGTTTCCCGTTTCCGGCTTTCAGTTTAATTCCAAATCCACAAATTTATTCCATGCAATAGGCTGAGGATTTCCCTGGGACGATGACCCCAAAAGCTATCAAGCCATAAAAACAATACTTTTAGGAGGTGCGGGAGAATGGGTAAGATGCAAGGCCGCAGGGAGCGCGGGACCGGAGACGTACGCTGCTAGTACTTCGAGGATCACGTGCGACCGAGAACGCAGCAGATTGCCCGTTATCGCGCGCCGCATAATGTTAGCTAATCCCTTGGAACGGCTAACATCCTGTCCAAAGCCCTGACAGCCCTGACCCTGACCTCCTCCGGCACGGTGACCACGGGGTCCATGGTATCCAGGGCTTCCCTGACGTCCTCCAGTGTGGTGAGCTTCATGTTGGGGCAGATCATGTTTTCGGACAGTGGGATGAATTTTTTGCCGGGGTTTTCCTTGCGCATCCGGTAGAGAACCCCCTTTTCGGTGCCGACGATGATCTCCCCGGCATCCGTCTCGCGCGCGAAAGCATACATCCCGGAGGTGCTGGTTATGTGGTCGGCCAGTTCGAGGACCTCGGGCTGGCATTCCGGATGGGCGGCGAATACCGCTTCAGGATGGGCATTTTTAACCTCCCGGACATCCTGAGCTGTGTACTGGTGATGGATCGGGCAGTAACCGTCCCACCACACGATCTCCCGGTCCACCTGAGTGGCTACGTATTTAGCGAGGTTCTTATCGGGGATCATGATCATCGGACCGGGTTCATCCTTCAAAGAACGGACGACATTGACAGCATTGCCGGACGTGCAGCAGATGTCACTCTGGGCCTTCACCGCCGCTGAGGTGTTCACGTAGGCGACAACCGTGCCTCCGGGATACCGCTCCCGCATCCCCTGGACCCCCTCGGGTGTGATCATGTCAGCCATGGGACATCCGGCCTCCATCCTCGGGAGAAGGACCTTCTTGTCCGGTGAGAGGATGAAGGCGGATTCGGCCATGAAATGAACTCCGCAGAAGACGATAACATCCGCCTCCGCCTCAGCGGCGATCTGTGACAGACCAAGGGAGTCCCCCGTGTGGTCAGCCATCTCCTGGATCTCGTCCCGCTGGTAATTGTGGGCGAGCATCACAGCCCGCCGCCTTTTTAGCAGATCCCTGATCTCTTTCTTCAGTATTTCATCGTCCATAAGTGACCCCCGGTTTCGTTGACAGGGTTCTGTAAATAACATATAAAACCCCATACTTCCAAGTGGTATCGAGAGATTGTTTTCGGTCATCGCATACTGCTGTGGACACTGTTCACCTGAAGGCGGGGATCCTGAATCTTAACAATGTTGACTCGACAAGCCATCCATTCAGGGTCAAGGTGTAGGCCTCAACCTCTAGCCATCGTCTAGCGCGAGAACCCCATGCTTGGAATCGGAATGCAGGAAATCCTCATCATCCTCGTGGTCGCCCTGATCGTCATCGGGCCCAAGAGGCTCCCTGAACTGGCCAAGACGCTTGGCAAGGGTTTCGCGGAATTCAAAAAAGCGGCCGACGATCTCGAGCAGACGGTTCGCAAAGACCTCGAGTTTGAACGCCAGAAGGAATTCACCCAGCAGTATCCCGATCTGATCCCTGAGGAGGAGAGGAAAAGGGCCGAAGCTGAAATGGGCCAGGAGGCCCCCCCGGAAAAGGAGGCTGACAGATCGCCCGGGGACTCTTCGGCCGAGGGTGAAGGTGCCTCTTCCTATTCGCCCCAGGAAATCGAGGGCGGGGATTACGAAGACGAAGGCAAGGATGTCTGACGAGAGGCTCCCCTTTACCACCCATCTTGAGGAGCTCAGGCGACGCCTGATCATCTGTTTCATCGCCGTGGCTGTCGGTTTTCTGCCCTGTTACGCCTTCAAGGAAAAGATCTACGACCTGCTGGCCATCCCAATTTACGCCTCACTTCCCGAAGACTCCACAATGATCTTCATTAAGGTGCCGGAGGCTTTTTTCACCCTCCTGAAGGTATCCTTCCTCGCCGGATTCTTCCTGGCTCTCCCGGTCATCTTCTATCAACTATGGGCCTTCATCGCCCCCGGTCTTCACCGGCAGGAGAAGATGGTCGTCGCGCCCTTTGTTATTTTCTCGACCCTCTTTTTTGTCGTCGGATCCAGCTTCGGTTATTTCGTCGTCTTTCCCTACGGATTCAAGTTTCTCATGGGGTTCGGGGGTGAGAACCTCAGGGCGATGCCATCCATGGGGGAATACCTGTCCTTTGCCAGCAAACTTCTTATTGCCTTCGGACTGGTCTTCGAACTTCCCGTTGTTACCTACTTCCTGTCCAAGGCGGGATTGATCACCCATCGGACGCTGGCGAAAAATCGCCGCTACTTCATCGTTCTGGCCTTTATAGCATCCGCAGCACTGACGCCGCCCGATGTGGTCACCCAGGTGCTGATGGCCGGCCCCCTGATCATCCTGTTGGAGATCAGCATCCTGGTGGCCAAGATCTTCGGGAGAAAACCGCTGACAGACAAAGAAGGAGACCTTGTGGATGAAGAAGAACTTCGGCACCCTGCTGGTTGACAGAAACCTGGTCTCCGAGAAGGTCCTCAGCGAGGCCCTCCAGCGTCAGATTATCTTCGGTGGTCGCCTGGGAACAAACCTCATCGAGATGGGGGCCGTTTCCGAGGAGGCCGTTCTGAAGCTTCTGTCATCCCAGCACGGCATCCCCTATGCCACGGCTGAACATTTTGACCACATCCCCCAGGCCACCTTGAACTCGATCCCGAACGATCTGCTGGAGAAGTTCAGGATAATTCCCATTAAGATGGAGAAGAACACGATTACACTGGCCATGGAGGATCCCACCCGCCTCGATGTCGTCGACGAAGTCGGCTTTCAGGTTGACAAGGTCATCAAACCGGTGGTGGCCAGTGAGCTGAGGATCACATATGCCCTCGAGCATTACTATGGCATCCGGCGCAAGGCACGCTTTATCCAGGCCGGTCCTTTACCCTCCTCCCCTCCGGCCCCCGACGCGGCAGAGCTTGTCGAGCTGCGAGAGGAGGACCTTGCTCCCGAGGAAATCCAGGAACTGGCGGAGATTCATATCGAGCCCCTGAACCCCCTGGATGTGACCGAGATCAACAAAGCCCTCTGGGCCGTTCAGAACCGTGATGATGTCGCACAGGCCCTTATCCGCGCATGCCTGAGGGTGATGGATGACGCTTTCATGTTCATCCTGAAAGGCGACAGCGCCCTCGGCTGGATGGCTGGAGGCAGCCTGGCCCCCCCGGCTCATTTCGGGGCCTGGCAGAGGACCATAGAACCGGGAGACGTTTTCGGGGTCATCCGTGAGGCCCGGGCGGTCCAACGTGACGCTGGTCAGGCTCTGTACGCCGCAAACCCCTGGCTGGATGACTTTTCCGTGAAGGCACCCAACGAGATCATCGCCTGCCCTCTTGTCCTCAGAAAACACACTGTTTCAGCGGTCTTGGGCTTCTGCTGGGATCGGAATCTGGACGATGAAGAGATTGAATTTCTGGTCAGGATCATGAAGAAGGCCTCGGTGGCTTTGGAGGTCCTGATCTTAAAGAGCCGAATATTGATGCTGTAATAGGGATAGTTCCAAGATTATAGTTCAAAGTAAAAAGCGATCCTGATTAGTCAGGAAAAAACTTCAGGGTACCTTGGTCAAAGATCTCCATTTTGGACTTTGGACTTCGGGTTCTGGATTATATAATGGAAGCATATCCCCCACCCCGTATCCGCGGGGCCGGGGGAAACGCATCAGGATCACATATGCTCTCCGAGCCGTCCGCCTAAGGCAGGCCCCTGCCCCGCTATGGCTACCGGCCGACGGGTTCACCTGGAAACGGGTGGGCCTCCCGCTTTTGGAAAGGAGAGGTCGTTAAAGCGGCCGGGCTCGCCAGAAGCGGGCCCGTTTTTTT
>JBFFDD010000026.1:0-20512 GCA_041559575.1 bacterium | reverse complement strand
GGAGCGCCGTGGCCATCAGAATGGCCGGTTACGGCGCCGTCGTTATCAAGGGAGCGAGCGAGATACCGGTCTATCTGGCCCTGCATGGTGAAGAGGTTCATTTTCGCGACGCCTCCACCCTGTGGGGAATGAGCAGCAGCCTCACCGTCGGCCGCATCATCAGGGAGAGGGAGCCGGGCACCGGCCTGCGCACCATCATGCGCATCGGCAGGGCGGGTGAGAGGATGGTCACCTACGCCTGCGTGTCGGCCGAGACCTATCGGCACTTCGGCCGGCTGGGACTGGGAGCGGTCTTCGGCAGCAAGAGACTCAAGGCGATAACCGTCTCCGGCAAGCGTTCCCTGCCGGTGGCTGACGACCGGGAGTACCGGCGCATCTACCGCGGTATCCACGAGAAGGCTACATCCTCGCCGGCCATGAAAAAATACCACGATCTTGGAACACCTCAGAACGTCATCCCGCTGAACAAGCTGGGGGCGTTTCCCACCCGGAACCTCCAGTCGGCCCGGTTCGAGGCGGCCGAGGAGATCTCCGGTGAAGCCTTCGCCGAGCACTACCTCGGCCGGCGGCTTGCCTGTTCCCACTGTCCGGTGGCCTGCATCCACATCGCCGCCCTCCGGGAGCCCCATGAAAAGGAGCCCTATTTCTACAAGACCTCCATGATCTCCTACGATTACGAGCCGATCTACGCCATGGGCTCCATGCTCGGGGTCGGCGATCCGGAGGGCCTGCTTCGCCTTCTTGACGGCGTCGAGATCCTGGGGCTGGACGTGATGAGCACCGGGCCCGTCCTGTCGTGGGCCACGGAGGCCATGGAGCGGGGGCTCGTTTCCGGGAAGGAGACTGCCGGGCTCGATCTGAAGTGGGGAGACTGGAAGGCTTACCTGGCGGCCATCCGGTTGATCGTCGATCAGCCCAATGAGTTCTATAAAGCCCTTGCCGAAGGGGTAGACCATGCCTCGTCCCGGTACGGCGGTGAGGAGTTCGCCCTTGCCCTCGGCGGCAACGAGATGCCGGGTTACCATACGGGACCGGCCGCCCACACGGGATGCCTGATGGGAGCCAGGCACAGCCACCTTGACAACGCCGGCTACAGCATCGACCAGAAGGTCCTGGTGGAGCGGGAGGTCAGCCCCTCGGAGCTGGCCGAGGCGCTCCTGGAGGAGGAGAGCTGGCGGCAGATCCTCTCCGCCCTTGTCATCTGCTTCTTCGCCAGGGAGATCTACGATCGGGACACCGCTGTGGCCTGTCTGCGGTCGGCCGGCCTCGAGCTGGATGAGGAGACTCTGGTCCAGAGGGGCAGGGACATCCACCGCCAGAAGTACCGGTTCAAGACCAGGGAGGGTTTCTCGTTCGATGGTCTGCGGATACCCGAGCGGATCCTCGAGACGGCCGCCCCCGCGGCTCCCCTCGAGGAAGGCTATATCCGGGAGGCCCTGGATCACGTCCGCAAGGCCCTTGTCTGAAGGGCGCCCGGGGGGCCTTATTTGAGAACGGGGTGTTTTCAATCCTTCTGCCTGAGCCGTTTGTAACAGCTGGACGCGAACCCTCATCACAAAAAACATCCTCACTATTCTTTCCAAAACCTCTACATCTAACCCAGGGTGCCCTCCAATGAGCTGCCTTTGAGGGCGCGGGAGGGGTACTTTCCTGGAAAGCGGCTTCCTGAGTTGTGGCGCCGACTTGACGGGCGGTGGCGGTTTTCCCTATAAAACAGGTGGAAATTAACCCTCATGGCCCGGCGGGCCGTCTCGCAGTCCCTTTGCCGATCCAAAGGCGAAGGCCTCAGGGGGATCTCATGACATCCGAAAAGCGATCAGGCAGGAAAAAACTGCTGGTCAACCGCCCATACCAGATGCGCTTTGTTCTGGAGATCCTGGCGGTGGTTGTCCTGGCGACGTTCATCTCCGCGGTGGCCATCTACGTGGTCACGGACAGGGAGATCGAAAGCGGTTTCTACACCGTTCACAGGAACCTGCAGGATATCCGTCAGCTCCTGATGCCGGTGCTGGCCGCATCCGCGGTGGTTACCTTTATCGTCATGTCCCTCCTGGGGGCCTATATCACCCTGCGGGAGACCCACAAGGTCATCGGCCCGGCCAGAAAGATGGAGCGCAAGTTCCTGGAGATGTCCTCGGGTGATTTCAGCCTGATGGACAGCTTTCGGAAGGAGGACGTCCTCAAGGGGCTGGACGATTTCATCAACGTCCATCTGAACACCATGGCCGACTATTTTACCATCCTGGACGGGTCTCTTAAGGACGTCCGGGAACTGATCGGGGAGATGGAAGCGGCCGGGGTGGCCGCTGAGGAGACGGCCTCCCGCCTGAGATCCAGGATCGACGCGATCGAGAAGAGCGCCCACGCTTTTCGGCAGGTTTAAGGTGTCTTTCCCGGCCGCGGCGCTTCTCGTTGTCCTCCTGCTGGCCCCCCAAAAGGCCTCGGCGGCATTGTATAATCCCCACGATTTCATGGAAAAAGAGGGTTCCTGCGGCAGGTGCCACCTTTCCTCCCCCGTCCGTGCTGATGGGGGATTTGTCAGAGACATCGTCAGCCTCTGCCGTGACTGCCACTTCAACCGGGATCGGGACTCCCATCCAGTGGACATCCGGCCGGATCACGTGGAAGACATCCAATTACCCCTTGATTTTGAGGGTGCCATCACGTGCACTACCTGCCACGATCCGCACTCGGCTGCCTACTCCGCCCGACCCCACGTCAGGCAGGGTCCGCTGACCAGGATCCGGGGAATGATAAAAGGGGATGGTTTCAGGACCTTCTTTTTGAGGCAGCCCAACGACAGAGGGCAGATCTGCAAGCAATGCCATAGTGTGGGAGAGATCTCTGAGGGACCCCCGAAGATCCACCGGTTGAAGGTTCTCGACTACCGGGGGTCCGGGGCCTGCAGCCGGTGCCACAAACGGGAGTACGATGCCTGGCGGTTGACCATCCATGCCCGCACCCTCGGCGACCCCGGTTCCGAACGGCATGCGATCAGGGCTGTTTTTACCGGGGATGAGTCCTTCAGCAGGGACGAGGTCGTGCGGACGGTCGGCAATCACTGGACCCAACGCTACCTGCTGGAGCGGTCGGATGAACTCAGAGTCGCCCGGGATGTGTGGTCCATTATCGACGCCGGTTGGGACCAGCGTTACTGGCGTGAACAGTCCTGGAGGGAACTGTGCGCAGGATGTCACTACACCGGGTACAACCCCTACACCAACACCTTTGCGGAGGAGGGGGTGACCTGCGAGTCGTGCCACGGGCCGGGAGGGCGGCACGTGGATTCCCGTCAACCAGGGGATATCGTCAACCCCGGTCGGCTGGATCCGGAGCGAAGGGATTCCATATGTGCCTCCTGCCACACCCATGGTCATGATCGGACCGGTGAATTTCGTTTCCCGGTCGGTTACCTTCCCGGGGATGATCTGGCCAGGTTCTTCAGGGGATTGATCCCCAAGAGGGGCCAGGAGGAGGATACTTTCAAGGGGGACGGCTCACTGGAGGACCGATTGCGGTCCTTCCGCTTCTGGATGACTCGCTTTTTCGCCCCCGTGGGGGTAAATTGCACTCTCTGCAAAAGCTATCGCTCCTTCGGTGAGGGCAACGGTGGCAAAGGGGAGGGAAAAGAGCCGGAGCGGATGACCCTGGCCGAATACTGCTTCAGCTGCCACCGCCAGATGGATGCCGATGGGGGCCATCCGGGTTCCGCTGTCACTGAAGACAGCGACTGCTACCGTTGCCATGGGCCCCTGAAGGACAGGCAGGGCGGAATCAGCGTCCACGATCACAAATTCGTCTTCGATATCGGCAAACGTGTTTCATCGCCATAAGAAAAACTCCGCCGATTGACAGAGCCCATTCGGTGTGTTATCTTCCTTTAATGAAAATGGTTATCATTCTCTATGGAGGTCAACCCTTATGCCCGGCGATCTTCTGGCGCGGTATCTCTCTGACAGGAAACTGAAGCTGACTCCTCAGAGAAAGATAATACTCAATGCATTTCTCGACCATGGTGGACACGTTTCATCTGAGGAACTCTACGACATCGTTAAGGAACAGAACCCGGGCATCGGGCAGGCGACCGTTTACCGGGCCATGAAACTGCTGGCAGAAGCCGGGATCGCCAGCGAGGTCCGCTTCGGCGATGGCATCAGCAGGTACGAGTTAAAGGATGAGCAAGAACATCACGATCATATTATCTGCGAAAAGTGTTTCCGTCAGGTGGAGTTCAGCGATCCGACCATCGAGGATCTTCAGGTGAGACAGGCCGAAAAACACGGATTTGTATTGGTGTCCCACAGGATGATCCTTTACGGTATCTGCTCAAAATGCCGGAGCTGATATTTTTTTGCCGGCTAGATGATAGTGGAACTCAATATCAATGGAGGCTGTTTGGCATGAATAAAGCTTTAATCGCCGGTATCATCTTCGCCCTTTCCCTGGTTGTGTTTGCCGCTCCCGCCCTTTCAGATGAGGTCGTTGTCTATTCAGCGCGGAACGAGCATCTCATCCAGCCACTCTTCGACCGGTTTACGGAGGAGACGGGGGTCAGGGTCAAATTCATCACGGATAAAGCGGGCGCCCTCGTTCAGCGCATCATTTCGGAAGGGCCCCGCACCCAGGCGGATCTTCTCATCACCGTTGATGCCGGGAACCTCTGGTATGCCGCCGGGCAGGGTCTGCTTCAGGAGGTAAAGTCGACGACCCTGGAGGAGAACATCCCGCCTCACCTCAGGGACCCTCAGGGAAGATGGTTCGGCCTTTCGGTAAGGGCAAGGACCATCGTTTACAGTACCGACAGGGTCGATCCGGGGGAACTCACCACATATGAGGCCCTCGGGGATCCGAAATGGAAGGGCCGGCTGCTTCTTCGGACCTCCAAGAAGGTCTACAACCAATCCCTTGTCGCCATGCTCATCGCCGAGCACGGCGAGAAAGAGACGGAGAAGATCGTCAGGTCCTGGGTGAACAATCTGGCAGTGGATCCGTTTTCCAACGACACCAAGGTCATGAAGGCCATTCTGGCCGGGCAGGGGGATGTGGGTGTCGTCAACAGCTACTATTACGGGCGTCTGGCCAAAGACGACCCGAATCTCCCCTTGGCTCTTTTCTGGCCTGATCAGAGCGGCAGTGGCGTTCATGTGAATGTCTCCGGCGCCGGAGTGACACGGCATGCCAGGCATCGGAACGAGGCCATCCGACTTCTGGAATGGCTGTCATCGCCCAGTGCCCAGGGCATCTTCGCCGAGGCCAATATGGAATATCCGGCGAACCCGAGGATCGAGCCCCACCCGGCTGTCAGGTCCTGGGGAAAGTTCAGGCAGAGTGGGATGAACCTGGCCAAGGCCGGTGAGCTCCAGGGAGAGGCGATTAAGCTCATGGATCGGGCCGGCTACCGTTAAGATATGAACCTGACGCTATCCCGATCCAGATTCAGCCGTGCCTGGAATAGGCGCGGCATCGGTAGGCCACGGGCCGCCGGGTCGTGGCCGAGGCTCGTGGCCGATCCCTGGCTTCTCGTCACGGCGGCATCCGCGGCGGTCGTATCGGCACCGCTGGCGATGATCCTGTTGACGGCCTATCAGCCGGCCGGTGAGGTCATCAGGCATATCGCGTCCACCCTTCTCGTGCGCCTGCTGGGGAACACCGCCATTCTGATCCTCGGCGTGGGGGGCGGGACATTTGTCCTCGGGGTCAGTCTGGCGTGGCTGACCTCGGTGTGCGAGTTCCCCGGCAGAAAATTCTTCACCTGGTCGCTTCTCCTGCCCCTTGCCGTGCCGACCTATGTCCTGGCTTTTACCTTCATCGGCCTGTTCGATTACGCAGGGCCGGTTCAGTCTTTCCTGCGGCAATTGTCTCTTCCGGGCCTCCCGGATATCCGGTCGCCGGCCGGTGTCGTCCTCGTAATGTCCCTGGCTCTTTACCCCTATGTGTACCTCCTCGCCCGCAACGCCTTTAAGACACAGGGCCGGGGAGCCCTGGAGGCGGCAAGGTCCCTCGGGCAAGGGCATGCGAGAGGTTTCTTCCGGGTTGCTCTTCCGATGGCCAGACCTTGGATCGTCAGCGGAGTCATGCTTGTCATCATGGAGGCACTGGCGGATTTTGGTGCCGTTTCCATTTTTAATTTCGATACATTCACCACCGCCATTTACAAAGCCTGGTTCGGTTTTTTCTCCCTCCCGGCGGCCGCGAAACTTTCTCTGCCCCTGATCCTGTTGGCCTTCACGGCCCTCACGGTGGAGAGAAGAATGCGGGCACGGACCGGCTTCACGGGGATGGGTCACAGCAAAGGCCAGGCAGAGCATATCAGCCTTAAACCTCCCTGGAAGTACCTGGCCTCTGCCTACGCCGCTCTTGTCCTGGGCCTGTCCTTTATCGTCCCTGCGGGCCAACTCCTGGTGTGGGCAGCAGGATCATTCGCCGCCGAGTTCGACTCGAGGTATGCCGGCCTTCTGAAAAACACCCTGATGCTGGGCGGAATCTCCGCGGTCGCCATCTGCCTTGCTTCCCTCTCCATCTCCTACGCGGGCAGGAGAGATGCCGGTGAAACCGCTCAGCGCCTGGGACGCATATCCACCCTTGGTTACGCTCTGCCCGGTACGGTTCTCGCCGTGGGAGTGTTCATGACCATAGCAGGTTTCGACGGCATCCTGGGGCGGCTCTGGGCTGCCTTGACCGGTGCTTCGGACGGACCCTCCCTCCAGGGGACAATGATCGTGATGGTTACAGCCTATATGATCCGGTTCCTGGCGGTAGGGCACAGCTCCATCGACAGCTCCATGCACAGGATCACCAGGAGCATCCACGAGACGGCGAGGGTTATGGGAACAAAGGGATTTGGTCTGCTCAGGAGGATCTACCTGCCCATCCTTCGGGGGGGAGTTCTCACCGCGGCGATCCTGGTCTTCGTGGATGTCATGAAGGAGATGCCCATAACCCTGATGACAAGATCCTTCGGTATGGGAACCCTGGCGACCAAGATCTTCGAACTGACCTCGGAGGGGGAATGGGAAAGAGCAGCCATTCCCGCGATCACCCTGGTCATCACCGGGCTGATCCCCGTCTACCTTCTGACAAAGCTGTCCGACGAGGGACGTCCAATGAGAAAGACCCCAAAGGGGTGAAACAATGGATACCATCCTTGAAGTCAAGAAAATAGGTAAAACCTTCGATAACCGGAGAGTGGTTGAGGACGTGAGCTTCGCTCTGGAGAGGGGGCGTATCGGTTGCCTTCTCGGTCCCAGTGGATGCGGTAAGACGACCCTCCTGAGACTCATAGCCGGTTTCGAGGCACCCGACACCGGGAGTGTAGTTCTCCACGGGCGAACGGTTTCGGACCAGGGTGTCGAGGTCGAACCGGAGAACAGGCGGGTCGGCATGGTCTTTCAGGACTACGCTCTCTTCCCCCACCTCACCGTAAGCGGCAACATCGCCTTCGGCATCACCAGTCTCCCCGTTGACCTGAGAAAGCGGAAAGTGCAGACACTGGTGGAAAAAGCCGGTCTGGAGGGGCTGGAGAACCAATACCCTCATGAGCTCTCGGGTGGTCAGCAGCAGCGAGTCGCCCTGGCTCGCGCCCTGGCGCCTGAACCGGAGATCATCCTTCTGGACGAACCGTTCTCCAACCTGGATGTCACGCTGCGGGATGCGCTGTCCAGGGAGGTCAGGCAGATTATCAAGGATCTTGGCTCAACAGCCCTCCTGGTGACCCACAACCAGCACGAGGCTTTCGCCATGGCTGACGAGATCGGTGTTATTAAGGAAGGCAAGATGCTTCAGTGGGGGACGGCCCACGAACTCTATCATCACCCCGCTGATCGAAAGGTGGCTGCCTTTATCGGAGAAGGGGTGTTGATCCCCGGTTCGGTGGTCGGGGGAGTCGGTGTGAAGACGGCCATCGGCCTGATCAAGGGACGGATGAATGGCGCCCACGTGGATGGCGGAGAAGTGGAAATACTTATCAGGCCGGAGGATATAGTCCACGACGATCACAGCCAGTGCTCCGCCAGAATAGAGCAGAAGGATTACCGGGGGCCGAATATCATGTTCTCACTTCGGACATCGACAGATGAGCGAATCCTCTCTCTCGTTCCCAGCCACCATAATCACCACATCGGGGAAGAGATCGGGATCCGGGTAGAGGTCGAGGATCTGGTCCTCTTCCCCAGGGAACAGCCGGAGAAGGCTGCCTGATCATCACCAAAAAGGAGGTCGAACCAGATCCGCCTCCGCCCGGCGATCCACGCTGAACAGGGTCGGTTGCAGGGAGAATGGATCGTCTGCCTTTCGAAAACCAGCTGAAAACTACCCATCGTGATTAAACAGGCCTCTTGGGACGGGTCTGGCGGGAGGCTTCAGACCGACTTCTATCGACCGGCCTGCTGCTTCCCGCTGCCGCCGAGCAGCTTACCCATCGCCTGTTTGTAGGTCTGCCACATGTTCCCGGCATCCTCCACTATCATGTACAGTGACGGCACCAGGACCAGGGTGATGACGGTGGCGAACAGAATGCCGTAGCCCAGGCTGATGGCCATGGGAATCATGAACCGGGCCTGGAGGGCGCGCTCGAACATCATTGGGGCCAGGCCGCCGAAGGTGGTGGCCGTGGTGAGGAGGATCGGCCGGAAGCGCTGGATGGCCGCGTCGAGAACCGCGTCGTGCACGGACATCCCCCGTTCCCTGATGCGGCGATTGGCGAAGTCGATAAGGATCAGGCTGTCGTTGACCACAACTCCAGACAGGGCCACGATGCCGAACATGCTTACGACGCTCAGGGAGTAACCCATGATCATGTGTCCGATAACCGCTCCGATAATGCCGAAGGGAATGCTGACCATGACAATGAGGGGCTGGATGTAGGATTTGAAGGGGATCGCCAGCATGGTGAAGATCAGGAGGAGGGCCATGGTGAAGCCGATCTTCAGGCTCGACATGCTCTCCCGGGTGTCGGCGGCCCTCCCCTCGAAGCTGTACTGGAGCCCCGGGAAACTGGCCATCAACTTGGGCATCTCGTCATACCTCAGGGCATTTTCCACCTCGCCGGCCCGGCTGCGGTCATTGATGTCGGCGGTGACCTGAACCACACGGCGTCCGGCCCGTCTCACAATGGTCGTAAAAGCCCGGCCCCGGCCGATCTCCACCACCTCCCTGAGAGGTAAGAAAGCCCCGGTGGGTGTCTTGATCATCATCTCCTGCAGGTTGTATTCGGAGGTTCTCTCGGACCTGGGCAGCCGCACAGTGACGGTCAGCTCGTTGCGGCCCCTCTGTTGGCGGAGGACCCTGGAGCCGTAGAAGGAACTCCGAATCTGCCGGGCCACCTCCTGGGCGGTGAGGCCGAGGGCCTTGCCTTCCGGTTTGAGGGAAAAGTCCAGCTGTTCCTTTCCGGGGGAATACCCGTCGTCGATATCCTTGACCAGGGAGTAGTGGAGAAGCTCCTCGGCCAGTTCCGTGCTGGCCTGTTCCAGAATAGCGGTGTCCCTGTGAGACAGCTCCACCGTGATGGCGGCTCCATGCCCGGGCCCGCCGAAGTCGGAGGCGAAGTTGAGATTTTCCGTCTCCGGAAGCTGCCCCACCGCCTGGCGCCAATTCCTGGTGAATTCGCGCGTGCTCATGATCTCGTCACGGATCTCCGGATCGGCCAGGTAGACGGTCATGTACAGGTTGTGGCTTCCGCCCCGTCCCACCCGGGTGTAGATCCCCGTGACAAGCTCCGGATGGCCGGATTCCTCCAGCACTTTAAGAGCCGCCGCCTCCATCTTCTTGGCCACGGTTTGGGTTTTCTCCACGGGTGATCCGTAGGGAAGGAAGGCCGAAGCCCGGGCGAAATCGGACTCAACGCGGGGGAAAAGCCCCAGTCCCATTCGCCCACTGGCCGCATAGGCGAGGAAGAAGGCGAGCACCGCAACCGCCATGGCCAGAACCAGGTACCGCCTTGACAGGGCACCGTCCAGAAACGGCCCGAACCGGTCGCGAACCCAGCGGGTGAACCACCGGGAGAAGACCTGCTGCCTCTCGCTGATCCACCCCCGGATGTGCCCCAAATTCCTCTCCTGGCGGTGCCCGAGATGGGCCGGGAGGACGAACAGGGACTCGAAGAGGGAGATCAGGAACGCCGTGCAGACCACCAGCGGGATCATCTTGAAGATCTTGCCCATGACGCCGGGGATGAAGTACAGGGGCATGAAAGCGGCCACGTTCGTCAGAATGCTGAAGGTCACGGGGGTGGCGATCTCCCTGGCCCCCTTGACGGCCGCGTCCAGAAGAGCCTCACCCTGCTGGTAGTAGTAGTAGACGTTCTCTCCCACGATGACGGCGTCGTCCACCACGATTCCCACGGCCATGATAAAGGCAAACAGGGTGATCATGTTGATGGAGATTCCCAGGAAGGGGAAAAACAGAAGGGACCCCAGGAAGGAGATGGGGATGCCCATCATCACCCAGAAAGCGAGGCGAAGCTCGAGGAAGATGCCGAGGATCACCAGGACAAGGATGATCCCCAGGACGCCGTTCCTGATGAGCAGCTCCGCCCGCTGGCGGTAGATCTTGGCCCTGTCCCTGAGAATGGAGATCCCAACCCCCTCGGGAAGGGTGGACTCGAGGATCTCCAGCTGCCGAAAGACGGCGTCAGCAACCTCGATGGGAGTCTGCTTGCCGATGCGGAAAACGTCCAGGAAGACCGCCGGTTTACCGTTGAACTCGGCGTAACTGTCGGATTCCTCGTAGGAATCGTTCACAACCGCGATGTCCTGAAGCAGGACCCGGGTGCCGTCCGGGGCGGTGATCACCGGGATGTTGGCGAACTGGCGGCCGTAGTCACGCCTCTCCTTCATCCTGAGGAGGATCTCGCCGCTGGCTGTCTTGATGCCGCCGCCCGGAAGATCCACGGCCGCGCTGCGAAGCCGGGACGCTACCTCGTCCAGGGTCAGGTTGTACCGCCTCAGGTTCTCCTGGGGGATCTCGACGCTGATCTCCAGGGGCCGCACCCCGTCCAGCTCCACCTGGGTGATGTCGGGATCTGAGAGCAGCTGGTCCCTGACCAGTTCTCCCAACTCGTGAAGGGCCGCCTCGCTGGTCTGGCCGTAGAGGACCAGGTCGATGACGTTTCGCCGCCGGGAGACGATGCTTACCTCGGGTTCATCGGCGTCCAGGGGGAAGGTGGCGATCCGGGTGACCTCGCTCTCGATATCGTTGGCCAGTTTCTGAAGGTCCTGACCCTCGAGCAGCTCCACTTCCACCCGGCCCCAGCCCTCCCCGGCGGTGGACCTTACCTCGTGCACTCCGTCGAGACCCCTTACCGCCTCTTCCACCACGAGGATGAGACCCTGTTCCACCTCCTCGGGGCTGGCCCCCGGGTAGGAGACGGAAACCCTCACGATGTCCGCCTCGGTGCCCGGGAAGACCTCCTGGGTGATCTTGCCCAGCATGAGGAATCCCCCCAGAAGACAGGCGACCATGATGAGGTTCGCCGCTACCGGGTTGTGGGCCATCCAGCCTATGGCGCCTCGATTCGTCGGCCTGCCCTCCGGTGTGCCGGCCCCCGGTTGTGAGTTGTTTATGGCGTTCATGGTTTTGGACCTTACTTCAGCGTCCTCCCGCGAAATAGGCGGGAAATACTGTTCCTATTGACTCCTGACTCCTGACTCCTGACCCCCGACCTCCGCTTCGTGGATGCGTACCTGCATCCCTTCCACGGGGACCGATATGTTGGACACCACGATCCGGTGTGTCGGGTCGATACCCCTCACCAGAGCGCCGTCAGCAACCCTCCAGACGACATCCACCTCCACGATATGGATCCGATCATCGCTGTCCACCGTGTAGATGGAATTTCCGTCCCGCAGATTTTCAGGCTCGATGAGAAAAACATCCTCCACGGTGCGGCCCTGAATCTCCGCGCTCACGTAGTCCCCCAGCAACATGGGTTTCCGGGTGCCGTTGGGGTGTTTCAGGTCAAGGGGATCGTCCACCTCGATAAGAAGGCGGGCAAGCCTGCCGTTGGGTTCCAGGTCGCTCATGAGCTTGAAGACCCGGCCGGTGTGGTTCCTGCCGGTGATGGATTTAACCTCGGCAGCTGAAGCCCGGGATATGGGGCCTTCCGGGAGAATGATCCACTTAAGCATGTCCAGAGGAACGAGAGCCTGGACGTAAAAAGTGTCGGAATCGACCAGATGAGCGAGGGTCGCCTGGAGGTTGGCCTGGCCGCCGACATCAATGGAGGTCGACTTTATTATGGCGTTAAAGGGCGCCCTGATGACCGTCCTCTCGAGATCCAGTTCAGACTGCCTGACCTCCGCCTTGCCCGCCTCGAGTTTGGCCTCCATGGCCGCCAGCTGGGGTTGGCGTAGGGCCAGCTCCCGGTCCAGGGCAGAGGCGTCATCGCCCAGGCCAAGCAGTTCCCATTCGGTCCGGGCGATCTCCTGCTGGCCCTGCTCCGCCTTGAGGTCGTAAATGGCCGCTTCGAGAACGGCTTTCTTGGCAGTGAGAGCAAGCTCGTAATCCACCGGGTTGATCTTGACCAGAACCTCACCCTTTTTCACGATACCCCCCGCCACGAACTCGGGATGGGTCCACACGACCTCGCCGCTCACCCTGGCTTTCAGGTCCACCTCCGTTGCCGGGACCACGGTTCCCATGACCGGCACCGTAATTCTTTGGGACGAAGGGACCAGTTGCCTGACGTCGACCAGGGGCGCGATGGGTTCCGGTCTGCGCCGCTCCGGTTTCGGCTTGTTGGTCATCATGTAAAATACCGCCGCTCCCGAAACCGCAAGGATCAGGATGCTGACAAAGGCGAGGGCGGTCTTCTCCTTTGCCGTGAGGGATTTTCTGTCGTTGCCGTCTGCCATCGAGGTGTTCCTTTAAATCAGGTTAAAGGTTAAAGGAAAAAGGTTAAAGAGTCCTTGGAGATAAGTTCCAAGTGACAAGAAAAATCCTGCCTCCTTATCTCTTATCACTTAGGACTGAGGACTACTTAGCACTTATCCCTGAGGACTTTTGTTTTCTTTCCCCTTTCCCCTTTTCACTGAGTTATCTCTCCCATCCACGACCCGCCCAGGGCCCGGTGCAGCTTCACCCGGTAGCTCAACCTTTCAAAGCGTGCCTGGATGACGGTCCGTTCCAGTCTCTGGGCCGAGATCAGGGACTCCAGGGCCGGAAGGTAGTCGATGAGTCCCTTTCGGTACCGCTGCAGGGCCTCACGGTAGCTGTCCTCGGCAATTTCCAGGCGGGATTCCTGCGCCTGGATATATTCAACCTGCTTGACCTCGTTGATCATGGCGTCCTCCACCTCGCGGATGGCGGTCAGGACGGTCTGGCTGTAGGTTGCCAGGCGCTCGGCGGCGATCTGCTCCCTCCTGGCCACCTCGGCTTTTTCGTCCCCAGCGTTAAAGAGGGAATAGGTCAGGTTGGCCGCCAGGGAGGCGAGCCAGCTGTCCAGGAGGTCCCCCAGACTGCCGGCCCTGTATCCCGCCGTGGCCGTCAGGTTAACGGATGGGAGGCGGTCTGCGCGCGCCGTCTCAATCTGGCTCTGAGCCGCCTGCAGGTCATGCCCCGCTTCTCTGATATCAGGACGTCTCGCGAGCAGGTCGGCCGGCACACCGGTCTCAGGCAGGGGCCCCACCTCCGGGAAGTCGATTGTCTCCAGGCCGAGATCCGCGCGCGGCGGTTTTCCGGCCAGGACAGCCAGGTCGTTCAAGAGCGTTCTCTGGCGGGCTTCCAGCTGAGGAACGGCGGCCCGGGATTCAGCCAGCACCTGCCGCTGCTGATAGATGTCAAGGGCCGTGGCAGCGCCTTTCAGGTAACGGAGTTCGATGAGGTCCAGGATCGTTCTGTTTGTCTCGATCTGGGTCTCGAGAATCCCCAGTTGCTGGCGGACCGACAGGAGGTCCAGCCATTTCAATGTCACCTCGGAGGCCAGGGTGAGGGCCGCCGTATAGAGTTCCTCCTCCGATGCCTCCACCTCCAGCAAAGCCGCCCGATGCTCTGATTTCAGACGGCCCCAGAAATCGATCTCGTAGCTGCTGACAAGGGTTACGCTCCTGGTTCTGTCGGTAACCGTCTGGTCGTCAAGATTTCTCCTCGTCTCCGATGCCGAGGCGGTGAGGTCCAGATCCGGAACCCGGTCCGCCCCTGCCTGGACCACCAGGGCCCGGGACTGTTCCAGGCGGGCATAGGCCTGTCTCAGGGTCAGGCTGCCCCGCAGGGTCTCGTCAACCAGGGTGTTGAGCTCCTCGGAGCCGAGGCCCTCCCACCACCTGTCCGGTGCGGGTGCCGTGTTTTCGTAAAGGGTGAAGGTGGCGGGCATCTCCAGGACGGGGCCGGTACGCTCCTCCCTGGCGACATGGGCGCAGGAAACCAGAGTGGCGGTGGCTAAGACAAACACACCGCAATAGGCCAGTCTCGACAGGGCCGGACCGATGACGGATGCGGACGGGAGGTAACCCTTCATGATGAATACGGTTGACTTTCCTCCAGGTGTCTTTTTCCCCTTCGAAAGGGCGGACCGAAGTCAATGAACGGTATTTAACATAACCACTTTTTCCCGGTTGGGAACTGGGGAAGGAGAGCATTTTAGCCGAAAATAATCTGTTTGTATGCAGGTTCGACAAGGCACTGGGTACGGAGAACTTAGTGCCGGGAACCAGGTACTAAGTGCTGAGGTTGACCACCGTCCTCCCCTTCAACTGGCCCTTGAGGATGGCGTCGATCCTCGAATCAAGCTCCTCAAGGGAGCACTCGGTGACGGTGTCCATGAGGTGTGCCGGCTTCCAGGGTCCGGCCAGTTTATCCCACACCGGCAGCCGGTCGGCCATGGGCACCTGGACGGAGTCCACGCCCATCAGGCTGACGCCCCGAAGGATGAACGGAAAGACGTTCACGGGAAGATCCGGCGATCCCACCAGGCCGCAGCAGGTGACCACGCCGCCGTAACGGGTGGCCCGGATGATGGTCGACAGCATGTCTCCGCCCACCACGTCCACTGCTCCTGCCCAGTGTTCCTTGAGCATGGGGCGGCCGCTGTCGTCTGTGACCTCCTGGCGGGTCAACACCTTGTCGGCTCCCAGGGACCGCAGGAAGTCCGCCTCGGTCTCCTTGCCGGTCACGGCCGCCACCCGGTAACCGGCCTGGTGGAGGATGGAGACGGCGATGCTGCCCACCCCCCCGGTGGCGCCGGTGACGATGATCTCCCCGTCCCCGGGTTCGACCCCTCCGTCCACCAGTTTCTGAACACAAAGCCCGGCGGTAAAGCCGGCGGTGCCCAGGGCCATGCTCTCGGCAAGGGTCAGGCCCCCGGGAAGCTTGAGGGCCCATTCGCACGGGATCCGGATAAACTCCCCGAAGCCTCCGGGGGTGTTCATCCCCAGGTCGAACCCTGTGACGATGACGCTGTCGCCGGGTGAGAAAACACCGCAGTCGCACTGGACCACCTCACCGGCGGCGTCGATCCCCGGCGTGTGAGGGAAGGTGCGGGTGACACCCTTATTCCCCGTTGCCGACAGGGCATCCTTGTAGTTCAGGGAGGAGTAGTGGACTTTTACCACCAGATCCCCCTCAGGCAGGTCGTCCAGGTTCCGGGTGATGATGCCCCGTGTGAACGTGCGATCCTCCCCCTCCTCGACCCACAGGCATTTGAATGTCTGTTCCGACATGTGACCTCCTCGGCAATAAGTAATAGTATATAGTATATGGTAATGGTAATAGGGTTTACCAGCCGGCCAACCTCTTTTCCAGGTCCTCCCGGCACATCCTATTGGTATAAACTATAGACCATTACTGCTTTTTATCCCACTCCTGCCTCAACCTGTCGATGAAGTCCGCACGCAGGTTCTCGTCTTCCTTGATCATCTCCTTGACGCTCTTCCACGCCGGTGAGCAGTTCTTGTACTCCACCTCCACCAGGCGGTGGATCACGCCATCGACCTCCTTCTTGTTCTCCGGTGTCACCTCGATACCGGCCTCATCCAGAACGTCTTTCATGTGCCGAAAGTAGCATGACATTGTATGGACTCCTTTCTCTGTTGAATATTTATACTTTAATTCTAGTTAGTTTAACACGGAGGGTCACAGAGGCGGCTCTCTGGGAGGCCGCACGATCCACTGAGGACCACAGAGTTAAAGGAAATTTCTTAGGTTTTCAGAAAACCAAAACTCAGAAATCAGGAACTTGTGTCTTTCTCTGTGGTAAGGGCTCAAGGGCCCTCTCTGTGGTTCTCTGTGTTAAATGACTCAAAAACCTGATCAAAGAGGTCCACGTTTCGTCCTTTGGAGGACGATCTTCGGGAAGGTACAGAATGCCCCTGCTTCCACTTCCACCCCTGGTTCTACTTCCCTCCGCCGGTGGAGTAGAAGATAGCGATCTGTGACACGACCATGCCGGCCATCATCAGTGCGCAGCCGGTGAGGGCCCTCATGGTCAGGACCTCGTTGAGGAGCAGCCAGCCCCCGAGGACGGCGAAGGCTCCCTCCATGGTCAGGATGATGGACGCGTGTGCGGGGTGAGCGGTCCGCTGGGCGACTACCTGGAGGGTGTACGCGATCCCCACGGAAGCGAGGCCCCCATAGAGAATGGGGATAATTCCCTGGAGGATGGAATCAAGAGCGACTGTTTCGATGGCGAAGGCGGTTACCATGCTGAGCATGGAGCAGACGGCGAACTGGATGGACGCCAGGACGATGGGGTTCATCCGGGGGGAGAGCCAGGCGATAGTGAGGACGTGAGCGGCCCAGAAGAGGGCGCTGATCAGGACGAGGAGATCGCCCTTGGCGATGGTGAACGATCCGGTGACGCTCAGAAGGTAGAGTCCGATCACGGCCAGGACGGCTCCGACCCAGGTCCCCCGGGAGGCCCTCTGTCCCCAGCGGTAGCCGATGATGGGAACCAGAATCACATACAGGCCGGTGATAAAGCCGGCTTTGCCCGCCGTCGTGTAGACGATGCCCACCTGCTGAAAGGAGGCGCCTGCGAAAAGGATCAGGCCCGCCAGGGCGCTGAATCCGAGGGCGGTCGCAAACGGAAGGGTTCCCCGCCATCGGTCCTTGCCGTTGTTCCGTTCCCGCAAATACCAGATCAGGGGGATCAGGGACAGGCTGCCTAAACCGAAGCGGACACCGTTGAAGGTAAAGGGTCCGACGTACTCCATGCCCACCCTCTGGGCCACGAAGGCGAAGCCCCAGATAGCGGCGGTGATCATGAGAAGGATGTCGGCCCTGTAGGTTCCTTTTCCCAACGGAACTCCCTAATCAAAGAGGTTTAACCACAGAGTTTTAATTCAGGGTCTAGTGTCTAGGGTCTAGGGTCTAGAAATTGCTATTTCCTCTCGCAAAGAAGCAAAGCTCGCCAAGAAGAGCAGGGAAAGTTTTTTGACAGAATTTGCAGGATTCTGGTCGTTATTCCGATCACCGAGGTTTCCCCTTTCCCCTTCTTCTTCAGTCGACGGGTCCCATGCGGACCATAACGTTGTGTCGGATAGCACGCTGTGAGTCATGCCCTGCCAGTTCGATGGCTCCATCCGGTATCCGGCGGCCATCCATCTCCACCCACTGTACGCCTCTTCCGACCCGGTGGGGATTCTCGGCTCGGATATCATATACGGTTTTCCCCCGCCGGATGCGGATCCTGAAGCCGTCCCAGTCAGCAGGTATGGTCGGATCTATTTTCAGCACGTTGGAGTCGATCTTCAGGCCCAGGATATCCTCCAACCAGACCCGATACATCCAGGCGGCCGCGCCGGTGTACCAGGTCCAGCCGCCGCGTCCAACCTGATTTTCCAGAAGATACACGTCGGCTGCCAGAACGTAGGGTTCTGTCCTGTATTTCTCCAAGCTCTGTCGATCCTGGGTGTGGTTGATCGGGTTCATAATGGTCAGGAGACGAGCCGCCCGATCACCATCTCCAGACATGGCCAGGGCTTTGGCCAGCCACATCGCGGCGTGGGAATATTGCCCGCCGTTCTCACGGATGCCGGGGGGATATCCTTTGATATATCCTGGATCAGCGTCGATCTTATCGAAAGGGGGTGTCAGGAGGAGGACCATTCCGTCGTCTTCCCTGACCAGATTGTCCCAGGCCGATTCAATGGCCTGTCTCGCCCGCTCGGGATCCGCCCCTCGGCTGATCACGGCCCACGATTGGGCGATGGAATCGATCTTTGCCTCATCCTGGGATGCCGAGCCAAGCGGTGTTCCATCATCAAAATAGGCTCTTCGATACCATTCGCCATCCCAGGCATGCTTCTCAACCTGAGCTACCAGTTCAGTAGCCTTTTCCCGGAACTCCATAGCCTCATCGTCACGACCGCTGGCCTCTGCCAGATCAGCCATTCCCTCCAGGACGGTCCTGAGGAACCATGCCAGCCAGACGCTCTCACCGCTGCCCTCGATTCCGACCCGGCTGAGGCCGTCGTTCCAGTCCCCGATGCCGATGAGGGGAAGCCCATGAGGCCCCTGGGTCAGTCCCCGACGAATAGAACGAACACAGTGTTCATAAAGGGATGTCTGCTCCAGGCTCTTTCTGGGGATCATGAACAGTTCATCCTCGTCCTCCAGCCCATCTCCCTCGAGGTAAGGGATATATTGGTCCAGTATCTCCACATCCCCGGTGAAATGCACATATTGGGCAGCGGCAAACGGCAACCAGAGGAGATCATCCGAACATCGCGAACGGATGCCGGCTCCGGTGGGCGGATGCCACCAGTGCTGGACATCACCTTCCCGAAACTGCCTGCTTGCCGCCAGCAGGATGTGGTCCCGGGCCAGCGAGGGTTCGATATGGAGAAGTGACAGAACGTCCTGGAGTTGATCCCGGAAGCCGAAGGCCCCACCGGACTGGTAGAATCCCGACCGTCCCCAGACCCTGCAACTCAAAGCCTGATAGGGCAGCCAATGGTTCACCAGAGTGTTGACGGCAAGGTCCGGTGTATCGACAACCATGCGGCCAAGAAGTCCTGACCACCAGTCCCTGGTTACAGCGAGGGAATCATCAGCCGTCTCCGGGTGACTGTAACGCCGGACCAGTTCCCTGGCCTCATCCTGTGTTTTCGCCTGTCCGAGGAGGCAGGTCACTTCCGCTGTTTGCCCGGGTTCCAGCTTGATCATGATCTGGATGGCTGAGCAGGGATCCAGGCCCGCGCCTGTTCTTCCTGAAAGGCCCTCGCGCCCCATGGCAGCGGGGCGGCCGGGGTCGCTGTTCCGCCCCAGAAACTCCCTCCTCTCGCCCGTGTAGCTGTCAGGTGTCGGCAAGATGCAGGCGAAAGAGACGTGTCCCGGGAAATCCTCGTTATATGAATTTCGGGCCAACATCGCCCTTGATTTGTCATCCCAGTTTGTAACAATGTGTTTTTGAGTGGTCTCCCTGTCTTCACCCAGGACCCATTCAACATAGTAGGTAACGGACAGATGACGTCTCGTTTCGGTCTCGTTGTAGAGATGCAGGCGCTGGATCTTGATGGGATCCTGGGTGGTATCAGAGACGGGGACAGAGACTGACAAATTCTGTCGAAGGCCGTGGCTGTTGTGTTGGAAAACCGTGTAGCCTGCACCGTGCCTGATTCGGTAAGGCGCAGCGTCCCTGACAGGAAACGGTGTGGGAGTCCAGTATTTCCCGCTTTCCTCATCCCTGATGTATATCGCCTCGGAGGCGGGATCGCTTACGGGGTCGTTGGACCAGGTGGTGAGTCGGTTGCGCTGGCTGTTTCCGTACCATGTGAACCCGGAGCCTGTCTCGCTGACAAGGGTCCCGAATTGCTTGTTGGAAAGGACATTCACCCATGGGGCAGGTGTGTTCATTCCCCGCTCCAGGGTAATAACGTATTCTGATCCATCCTCGGAAAAGCCCCCTGTGCCGTTGTCCCAGAGAAGATCGAGAGGGGGCAGAGCAGATGGCAGGAAACGGTTGTTGGTGGTTTCGAAATTCATCCTCTTCGGCAGTTCAGACTTAAGCATTGGGACACCCATCTGCTGCGCCAATGGCCCGCGATGGGCCACCAGAACCACCTGTGCTGTCGAGAGGATCAGGGTCAGGTCCTCCTCTGAAATCTGGTCGACGGTTCGAAGGTAGATGCCGCCCGGAGTGTCCACTCCTGTATAAGAGGAATAATTTTTTATCAACCGGTCCAGCTGGTTGTGGAGAGGTTGGTCGTAACTGGTCGACTGCTCATTGAGTATAACGAGGTCGCTACTAAGACCGTGCTGCCGCCAATAGGTGTGTGCCTGAAGGGCCTGGGTGACCGTTCCTATATCGTGGGGATCTCCAATGGTCACAGCCAGAATGGGTAAATCTCCGGAGATGGAGTGCGGCCACAGCCCGGACTGACCGCGCGTATTCTGCTTCAACCTCTTCTCCGGGGGCCGTAGCTTCTCATGGGGATAGACCATGTAACCTCCCAGGTGCTGGAAGCGCCGGGCCTCCTCAGGTTGAATGCGCAGGTGTCGAAGTTCCAGCTGTGCCTGACGCCAGGCCAGATCCCTCTCCCGCCAGATATTTTCAAAGGAGCGGTACTTCTCCAGAATATTC
>JBFFDD010000025.1:0-21440 GCA_041559575.1 bacterium | reverse complement strand
CCTTCTATTTTGGTGGCACAGGGCTCCTCATTGTCATCGGTGTGGCACTGGATACCGTCACCCAGATTGAAACCCATCTGCTCACCAGGCATTACGAGGGCTTCCTGAAAAAGGGGAAAATCAGAGGGAGGCGGTAATGGATATCATTCTTCTCGGTCCGCCAGGGGCGGGCAAAGGCACCCAGGCGAAGTTCATGGTTGACAAGTGGGAGATCCCCCAGATCTCCACGGGGGACATATTAAGGGCCGCGGTTCGCGACGGTACTCCCCTCGGAGTGGAGGCGAAGGGTTTCATGGACGGCGGAGAACTGGTGCCTGACCGGGTTGTCATCGGCATAATCGCCGACCGGCTCCGGGAGGACGATGCGCAGAAGGGGTTTATCCTGGACGGATTTCCCCGCACCATCCCCCAGGCTGAGGCGCTTCAGGAAATCCTCTCTGGCCTCGGTCGGAACGTCGACCATGTCGTGAGCATCGAGGTGGATGATGAGGAACTGGTCAGGCGCCTGACCGGGAGACGGATGTGCAAGGGGTGTGGTGAGAGCTTTCATGTCATGTTCAATCCGCCCCGGGAGGAAGGTGTCTGCGACCGCTGCAAAGGGGAACTCTATCAGAGGGACGACGACAACGAGGAGACCATCAGGCAGCGCCTCAAAGTCTACAACGAACAGACCTCACCCCTGATAGAGTTCTACAGAGACATGGGAACCCTGCGGGAGATCGACGGAGCAAGCGTTCCGTCGGAGATCTTCTCCAGGATTGAAAGGGCCATCGGCGGCTAATTGTCAGGGAGCGGCCCGGATCGATGAAGGGCCTGGACCTGGCGGGCCGGGATGACAGTACGTCTCGATGATCTACAGAAAATCAGCGGCTGAAATTGCCCTCATGAGAGAGGGCGGCAAGACCGTTGCCAAGATCCTCGAGAGAATGAGGCACGTGGTGAAGCCGGGTGTTCCCACATCCGAGATCGAGGAAGAGGCCGACCGAATGGCCAGATCCCTTGGAATCGTCCCGGCTTTCAAGGGTTACATGGGCTACCCGAGCAGCATCTGTGTGTCCATCAACGACGAGGTGGTCCACGGTATACCCTCCAAATCCAGGCACCTGAAGGAGGGAGACATCGTCAGCCTCGATTTCGGGGCCCTGCATAAAGGGTACTACTCTGACGCGGCCGTCACGCTGCCGGTCGGGGAACTCCCGAGGGAGGCCCAGCACCTCATGGATGTCACCAGAGAGGCACTGGCCAGGGGAATTGAAGCGGCCGTGATCAATAACCGTGTGGGAGATATCTCCCATGCCGTTCAGAACCATGTGGAGGATAACGGTTATTCGGTGGTCAAAACCTTTGTCGGGCACGGAATCGGCCGCAAACTCCATGAGGAGCCCCAGGTTCCTAACTACGGAGGCTCGGACTGGGGGGTCCAACTGAAGGAAGGAATGACACTGGCCATCGAACCGATGGTGAACGCGGGAGGCGATGGTGTCAGGGTTCTGGAGGACGGATGGACAGCGGTTACCATGGACGGGAGCCTGTCAGCGCATTTTGAGCATACGGTTGCGGTAACGGCTAACGGTCCGGCCATCCTGACCGATTTTTGAGCGACCTGAGCAGGGGAGAAAAGGGAAATGGCTAAGGAAGAAGCAATCGAGGTCGAAGGGACGGTCGTTGAGCCTCTGCCCAACGCGATGTTCAGGGTTGAGCTCGAGAACGGGCACCAGGTCCTGGCGCACATATCGGGTAAGATGAGGATGCACTACATCAGGATCCTGCCCGGGGACAAGGTAACCGTGGAGTTGTCCCCCTACGATCTTACCAGGGGAAGGATAACCTACAGGGCGAAATAGCCTTCCCGAAAGGAACGAGAGAGATGAAAGTTAGGCCATCCGTCAAGAAGATGTGCGACAAATGTAAGATCATCCGGCGCAAAAGGGTTGTGCGGGTGATCTGTGAGAACCCGAGGCACAAGCAGCGACAGGGTTAATATCGAGGAGGTACTGCAGTGGCACGCATCGCTGGAGTGGATTTACCAAGGAGTAAGAGGATCGAGGTGGCCTTGACCTACATCTACGGGATCGGACCGACCAAGGCCGCCCAGATCGTCAAGGACGCTAAAGTGGATCCCGATGTCAGGGTCACCGACCTGGATGAGACCCAGGTCAGCCGCCTGAGGGATATCATCGTCAAAAGCCACATGGTTGAGGGCGATCTGCGCAGGGAAATATCCTTCAATATCAAGCGAAAGATGGATCTGGGGTCTTACGAAGGCCTTCGCCACAGGCGGGGGTTGCCCGTCCGTGGGCAGAGGACCAAGACCAACGCTCGCTCCAGAAAGGGGCACAAACCGTCTATCGGTGGCAGGAAAAGGAAGTAAGAAAGACCACTGGAGGAAACAATGGCAAGACCGAAAAAGGGATCTGCCCGAAAGGTAAAGAAGAACGTACCCGTCGGTGTGGCCCACATTCAGGCGACGTTTAACAACACCATCATCACTATTACCGACCCCACCGGAAACACCCTTGCCTGGTGCAGCGCGGGCAGCAAGGGATTCAAGGGATCCAGGAAGAGTACCCCTTTTGCCGCTCAATTGGCGGCGGAGGACGCCGCCAAGAAGGCCATGGAACACGGCGTGCGAAAGGTTGACGTCCTGGTGAAGGGACCCGGATCCGGGCGGGAGGCAGCGCTCAGGTCCCTCCAGGCCGCCGGTCTGGAGGTGACTCTGATCCGCGATGTCACACCTATCCCCCACAATGGATGCAGGCCGCCGAAACGGCGCAGGGTCTGATGATGGCGGGCCGGCCGGTTGGCCGAGCCCCCTGCGGTCGATGCATGCACGTAGATCTGTTGCAGGTTTGATGATCAAGGAGGAACAAATTGGCTCGATATCGGGAATCAGTCTGTCGGCTCTGTAGAAGGGAAGGAACCAAGCTCTTCCTCAAGGGAGATCGATGTTACTCAGACAAATGCGCCGTGGAGCGCAGGCCCTATCCCCCCGGCGTTCATGGTACGAGGCGGATGAAACATTCCGACTATGGGATTCAGTTGCGGGAGAAGCAGAAGGCCAAGAGGATCTACGGGATCATGGAGTCCCAGTTCCGCAACTATTTCAAGACAGCCGACAGAATGAAGGGAGTTACGGGTGAAAACCTGCTGGTGCTCCTGGAGAGACGCCTCGACAGCACGGTCTACCGTCTGGGGTTTGCCCAATCGAGAGCTGATGCCAGACAGCTTATCCGCCACGGCCACCTGCAGGTTAACGACAGGAAGGTGGATATTCCATCTTATAGGCTGCGCCCCGGTGACGTTATTCAGATCAGGGAGAAGAGCAGGGATTCCATAAGGATCCAGGAAGCCCTGGTGGCCGCTGAGAGGAAGAGCGTTCCGGCATGGCTGGATCTTGAAGTGAAGAATTTCAAAGGCACCTTCAGGAATTACCCAAGCCGTGATGAGATAGCGCTGCCCGTTCAGGAGCAGCTCATAGTAGAGCTTTACTCCAAGTAGGGTTAAACCGGCGAGGAAATAAAATGACAATGTTGGAAAAGAACTGGAGAAGTCTGACCCGCCCCAAGAAACTCGAATTCGATATCGAGACCAAGTCTGGAAATTTCTGCAGGTTTACGGCCGAGCCCTTCGAAAGAGGGTTCGGGACTACCCTGGGGAACGCCCTGAGAAGAATTCTCCTCTCTTCCCTGCAGGGTGCGGCGGCGACGGCATTTAGAATCGAAGGGGTCCTTCATGAGTTTTCCACAATCCCGGGGGTCTATGAGGATGTCACCCAGATTGTGCTCAACCTGAAGGAACTCCGCTTTGATGTCCACACTGAAATACCGAAGATCATCTCTCTTGACGTCAGTCGTGAAGGGGTGGTTACCGGGGCCGACGTGATAACGGACCAGGATGTGGAGATCCTTAATCCTGATCAGGTGGTCGCGACCCTGGAGAAGGGGGCGCACCTCAAGATGGAGATGGTGGTGAAACTCAACAAGGGTTTCATCACGGCGGACAGGAACAAGGATGAGGAACTCCCGGTGGACTTTATCGCCATCGACTCCATTCACTCTCCCATCGTCAAGGTCAATTATTGGGTGGAGAATGCCAGAGTCGGTCGGATGACGGATTTCGACAAGCTCATCATGGAGATCACCACCGACGGGAGCGTTTCTCCGGAGGACGCCCTGGCCATCTCCGCTAAAATACTCAAGGAGCACATGACCCTCTTCATCAACTTCGAGGAGCAGGATGTCACCGAGGAGGAGGCCGAGCGGGAGACGGAGGAAGAAAGGCAGAAGCTTTACGACAAACTCAGCAAACACGTTAATGAGCTCGAACTATCCGTTCGATCCATAAACTGCCTCCAGAACGCGGACATCGGGACCATCGGTGAACTGGTTCAGAAAACGGAATCCGATATGCTAAGAACCAAGAACTTCGGCAGGAAGTCCCTGAACGAACTAAAGGAGATTCTGGATGAGATGGGTTTGAGCTTCGGCATGGACATCAAGGGCTGGACGCCGGACCTGGCTGGATTCGAGGAGGAGATCGCCGAGGAGGCCTGAGAAAGCCTCTTATCGGTTTAACAGCGTTTCGGGGTAATCGCGCTGCCGAAAGGATCCAGGATCTTCAGGAATTTTCATGCCGGGAAATTGATTTCTCTGTGATCTCTGCGGTTAATGTGTCTTCATTACTATTGTGAATTAGGGAAAGGCAGGAATTCTCATGCGCCACGGCAAGTCAGGTAAGAAGCTGGGGAGAACACCGTCTCACCGGAAAGCCCTCTTCCGAAACATGGTTACGTCGCTCCTGCAGCATGAGCGGATCGTCACCACTGAGGTTAAGGCCAAGGAGGCTGGAAGGCTGGCGGAGAAGATGATCACCCTCGGAAAACGTGGTGACCTCCATGCCAGACGACAGGCGGTATCCTTTATCAGGAGCAATGAGGTGGTCAAGAGGGTCTTCACCGAGTATGCCGAGAGGTATAAAAACAGGGATGGCGGATACACCAGGGTTCTGAAGCTGGAACCCAGATCCGGTGACAACGCGCCGATGGCTCTTGTGGAATTGGTTGACCGCCCGGTTGAGGAAAAGGCCAAGGAAAAGAAGACAGCCAAAAAGGCCGCCGCCCAAAAGACCGCCAAACCGAAGAAGGCAGCGGCCAAGGAGACCGAGGCTAAACCGAAGAAAGCGGCCGCCAAGAAGACCGAGAAGAAAGAGGAGAAGGCTCCCGCCAAGAAGACCGCCAAGAAAGACACATCCAAGAAGGAGACAGCCAAGAAGGCCACACCGAAAAAGGCGGCCGAGAAGAAAGCAAAACCCTCCACACCCAAGAAGAAGACAACCAAGAAGGAGGAGAAGTAGGAATTCCAGCCATCCTACCCAGACCTTTTCAGACAGAGAGATCGGGCCGCGGGCCTCTTCTCTCTGTTTTCGTTTGGGGACCGGATGTTGGCGGCTGATTTATCAGCTGCCAACTGAGCAGTGGAATATTTGAAATTGGAGCATTGGAAAAGGCCTGTGATTTGAGATACAGTATTTATTCAGACTTCGGACTGTTTTATTTACTGAAATATCCTCCCGAAAAGGCCTTGACTGTATATTAATACTCCAATTTCTAATGCTCTAATGCTCTAATGCTCTGCCGCTACGATCTTCTGTTAGAGGAGCTCCATGCCCTTCCTCGAGATCAAAGGACTTACCTACACCTACCCCGGTGAATCCCGCCCGGCCCTGGTTGATGTCGATCTTACAGCGGACAGAGGGTCCCTTGTCGCCATTGTGGGTCCCAATGCCTCCGGAAAGAGCACTCTTGCCAAAACCATCAAGGGCCTGGTTCCGCACGATGGTGGTGAGATCAACCTGGATGGCCGACCGGTGAGGGGCGGATCACCGGACAGGCGGGTAGGCTTTCTGCTGCCGAACCCTGAAAACCAGCTCGTCACCTCTATTGTTGAAGAGGATGTCGCCTTCGGGTTGGAGACCCTTGGGACAGCTCCAGCGGAGATACGCAGTGTGGTGGATCGAACTCTGGAAACACTGGGGATCGCGCATCTGCGCCGATCCATGCCTCACCGTTTGTCCGGAGGTGAGCAGCAGATGATTGCCCTGGCCGGCGCCCTTGCCCCTGATCCGGACATCCTGATCCTTGACGAACCGACCACCTATCTCGACCCACGTGGGAGGCGATTGGTCCTCGGTGCCCTGGCTGAAGTGGTCCAGCGGGGAAAGACGGTCCTGCTCATCACCCATGATATGGAGGAGGCTGCACAGGCGGACCGGGTGGCCCTCATACGAGATGGACGTATCGAATGTGTATCGAAGCCTTCTGAATTTTTCAAAGACCGGAAAATGCTGGATTCAGCGAGTCTGCGACAGCCATTCTCGGTGAGGCTCTCCCATATGCTGGAGGCCGAGGGTATGGATCCCCTGGTGAACTCGCTGCGACTCGATGTTCTTATCTCAGGATTGATTGAGATGGTCGGTCAGCCCGGCGTGATCTCTATGCCAGCGGACAGGCTCGAGGAGAACAAAGGAGGATCGGGTGCCCCGGCGGCACTGGAATTTGATGATGTTGGATTCCAATACACGGGGGGGACGCCGCAGGGGGGAAACGTCCTTGACGGTCTCGACCTGAGGATCCCCAAGGGTTGCTTCAGTATACTGTGTGGGGCCAACGGGGCCGGCAAGAGCACTCTATTGCAGTTGACCAACGGTCTTCTGGAGCCCAACAGGGGGCGTGTGCTCGTCAATGGCCGAACCATGAATGAGATCAGATCCTCCAACGGGGGGGTTCCTTCACAGGTGGCGCTGCTGTTCCAGAATCCCGAGCGCCAGGTCTTCTCTGATACGGTTTACGACGATATCGCCTTCGGGCCCAGAAACCTTGGAAAAACTGACAAAGAGGTCCACCGACTGGTTACAGAAGCTGTGGGGTGGGTCGGGTTGCCCGATGAGGTCCTGCAACGTTCCCCCTTCCGGCTCAGCGGTGGGCAGCTGCGGAGGACCGCCGTCGCCGGTGTCATTGCCATGGCTTCGGACGTACTTGTCCTCGATGAACCCACCGATGGCCTCGATCCGGCCGGAGCGGAGGAGTTCATGGCCAGAGTGGGGGATTATATCTCCCGCACCGGATCCACAGTTCTCATGGCGACCCACAGGGTGCCTGAGATGATATCGGGGGTGCATTTTTTAGCGGGCCTGGAAAAGGGTCATCTAACCGGAAGCGGAGCGCCGTCTGAGATCCTCTTCTCTCAGGATTCTCCCCTGGACAGGGAATTCCTGCCCTCCCACATCCGCCTCCAGTTGGCGCTGTTGAGGAACGGGATCGGCATCGAGTCCCCATCCCTGGATCCCGCCGAGGCGGCCGCCGCGGTCGTCGATGCTGTGAAGAGGGCGAGGAAGCAGGGAGGAGAGTAGTTTGAAGTTCGAAGCTTGAGGTTTGATGTTTACAGGGACTAAGAACTGGGTCCTGAGTGCTAAGTGCTGGGTCTTTAGTACCAGGCAACAACCCGCTGCTCTTGTCTCTGAGGCACAATTTCCTGAAATTGGGGTTCCGTTCCAATTTTCATTTCCCCCCCTTTTTCTCTCTGAAACCTCAAACCTCAAACTTCAAACCTCAAACGGTAAAGTTATGGTCATCATCACGGCACGGTAAACAGTCGGTAGGTATTCCTTTACGTATCCAAAATTGATATATTTCAAAGTTCGGATGGTCCGATCCCTGCGAAATCAGGGAGACTGAATCGGGAGCCCTGAACGCCATTACCGTGGTACTGTTTCACTTAATGATTGGTTCCATTGGAGAAAAGGAGAGGAAATGATAGCCAAGAAGATTCATCTCGATGAAAAAGAGATGCCAAAGGCCTGGTACAATGTCCTTCCGGATATGCCCAATCTTCCCGACCCGCCCCTCAATCCGGGTACGGGACAGCCCATCGGGCCGGAAGACCTGGCTCCCATATTTCCCATGGGCCTGATCGAGCAGGAGGTTTCTCAGGAGAGGTGGATTCCGATCCCCGATGAGATCCTCGATATCTACAGACTCTGGCGGCCCTCTCCGCTCTTTCGGGCCTATCATCTCGAGGAAGTCCTTCAGACACCCGCGAGGATCTACTATAAGTACGAGGGCGGCAGCCCGGCCGGCAGCCATAAGCCCAATACGGCCATCGCGCAGGCCTATTACAATCGACAGGAAGGGGTCACGCGTCTGTCCACAGAGACAGGGGCAGGGCAATGGGGAAGCGCCCTCTCTCTGGCCTGCCAGTTCTTTGGTCTGGAGTGCACGGTTTACATGGTCAAGGTGAGCTATCACCAGAAGCCCTATCGCCGGTCGATGATGCAGGTTTGGGGTAGTGAGGTCATTCCCAGCCCCAGTGACCGGACCAACGCCGGTCGCAGCATCCTCGAAAGGGAACCGGATTCCCCGGGAAGCCTCGGGATGGCAATCAGTGAGGCTGTGGAAGATGCCGCCACAAGGGACGATACCAAATATTCCCTGGGCAGCGTTCTGAATCACGTTCTTCTCCATCAGACCATCATCGGGCTGGAGGTCAAGGAACAGCTCAAGAAGGTTGGAGAAAAAGTCGATGTTCTCGTCGGAAGCTGCGGCGGGGGAAGCAACTTCGCCGGACTCGTCTTTCCGTTCATGCCCGAGAAAATGGCCGGGGAGCAGATCAAGTTCCTGGCCGTGGAGCCGACATCCTGTCCCACCCTGACCAAAGGTAAATACGCCTACGATTTTGGAGACACGGCTCAGATGACCCCAATCATGCCTATGTATACTCTCGGGCACGACTTCGTACCGCCCGGTATCCATGCGGGAGGACTCCGGTATCACGGCGAATCCCCTCTGGTGAGCATCCTGCACAGGGACGGTATCGTTGATGCTGTCGCCTATACCCAAAACCCCGTTTTCGAGGCGGCACTCACCTTTTCCCGTGCAGAGGGAATTATCCCCGCGCCGGAGTCCGCCCATGCTGTCAAGGCTGCTGTGGATGAGGCCCTGAGGTTCAAGGAAGAAGGTAAGGAGGGTGTCGTCGTCTTCAACCTAAGCGGTCACGGCCACTTTGATATGGCTGCTTACGATGCTTATTTGGCGGGTGAACTTGAGGATTATTCCTATCCCGAGAAAAAAATAGCCGAATCTCTGAAAAACCTGCCCCAGGTAAAATAGGGTATTGACGAATGGTCACCTGGTTCCGGAGACGATCGTCCCGACCTGAACGTTCGGACCGCCGCAAGGTGGCGGTCCCGGAGGGGCTGTGGACCAAATGCAACAACTGTGGAGAGATCGTCTACAGCAAGGAGATCGACCGTAACCTGAAGGTCTGTCCCAAGTGCGATTACCACTTCAGGATAACGGCCCACGAGAGGATCGATCTCCTCGTTGACCCAGGGTCCTTCGAGGAGTTCGATTCCGGGATCGAGAGCAAGGATCCCCTCCATTTCAAGGATTCCCAGAAATATCCCGACCGGATCAAAGCGTCGCGGAAAAAGACAGGTATCACAGATGCGGTTGTTTCGGGGACCTGCACCATTAAAGGTCACCGGGCGGTACTTTCCGTATTCGATTTCTTTTTCATGGGTGGCAGCATGGGGTCGGTGGTGGGCGAGAAGATCGCCAGGGCCATCGAAAGGGCCGCGACAGAGGGATGCGGGATCGTGATCGTCTCCTCATCAGGTGGTGCCAGAATGCAGGAAGGGGCCCTGTCTCTCATGCAGATGGCCAAGACGAGCGCGGCCTTGGCCAAACTGAGGCGGTTGAGGCTGCCGTTCATCTCCGTACTCACTGATCCAACGACCGGCGGGGTCACGGCCAGTTTCGCTATGCTGGGGGATGTCATCCTTGCCGAGCCTAAAGCCCTTATCGGTTTTGCCGGACCCAGGGTCATCGAACAGACCATCAGACAGGAGCTGCCGGAGGGTTTTCAGAGATCGGAGTTCCTCCTCGCACATGGCATGGTCGACCAGATCGTTAACCGTAAAGAGCTGAAAGACACCGTCGCCTTCCTGCTGGACATCTTCACCAGGAAATGACCTATCACAGGGCCGCTGATTATCTTGCCGGCCTGGTTGAGGCAAGGATTCTGCCGGGACTTGAGCGGATCGCGCAGGTTCTAGAAATTCTCGGCCAGCCTCATCGGACCTATCCCCACATCCTGATCGGTGGGACCAACGGCAAGGGTTCGACCCTTGCTTTGATGGGATCTGTCCTCTTGGAGGCCGGTTTCCGGACCGGACTTTACACGTCACCTCATCTTTCCTCTTTCGAGGAAAGGATCAGGATCGGCAATCATCTATTGCCGAAAAAAGACCTCCCCGGACTGGTTGAGGATGTCAGGGCTGCCGGGGTCTCCCTGTCCTATTTCGAGTTCGTCACCGCCATGGCCCTGCTCCATTTCGCCCGCTGCCGCGTCGATCTGGCTATTCTCGAGGTGGGCCTTGGAGGGCGGTGGGACGCTACAAACGCCACAGACCCCATCCTCTCGGTCATCACCAGCGTGGATCTGGATCACTGTCAATGGCTGGGGGAAACCATTGAGGAGGTCGCCGGGGAAAAGGCCTGCATCATGAGGCCGCAACGCCCGGTGGTCCTGGGTCCATTGAACCGGAAAACCATGGATCTGCTCCTCATAGCGGCGGAGGAAAAAGAGGCTGTTCCTCTGGCGGCAGGTCGGGATTTTACCGTAGCCAGAACGAGTGGAGGCCTCAGTTATAAAGGAAAGAAATGGTCCATGGAGGGGTTGAGGCCGGCCCTTCAGGGCAGGTTTCAGGATGGCAATGCCGCCTGTGCTCTGGCGTCCCTCGAATGGCTGGCCGGGGAAGGTTTTGACATCCCTGACCGGGCGGTACGTCGCGGCCTTGAAACCACCCGGTGGCCTGGCAGATTTCAGGTCTTTAAGGGACCGCCGAGGATCATTGTCGACTCGGCCCACAATCCGGCGGCAATGGCCGCCCTGGTCGAGTCCCTTGGGTCGGAACCGGGAAAGACAGTTTGGCTGTTCTCAGCCCTGAAGGAAAAGGATGTTACTGGAATCATCCGTGAGATGCAGGGCACGGGGGTAAAGGTGGTTGTCGTTTCCCTGGATCACCCGAGGGCCATGGACCTGGGTGACCTGAAGGTCGCTTTCGAGGGGACCGGCCTTGATGTTCTGACGGAAACCGGCGTATCCTCGGGGTTTCGAAGAGCAGTTCAGGAGTCAGGCCAGGCAGGCACGGTTGTTGTAGCGGGATCGGTGTTCCTGGCCGGGGCGGTCCTCGAGTCCCTGGATGAGGTTGTGGGTGATTGATAAGAGGCATTTCGTGTCGATACGTGTATCCCTGCTCCTGGCGGTCCTGACCGTCTTTATCCCTGCATGGATCCTGGCGGACGATGGGAGCTTCGATGTCCAGGCCGACGGAATGGTCTCACTGCCGGACGGCACCCTTCAGGCCGAGGGCAGAGTGGTCCTGAAGGGGCGGGGTTTCACCGCCAGGGCGGACCGGATGCGATATGATCCGGAGCGTTCTGTGGTTCATCTGGAGGGAAACGTTTCGATGACCGATGACGGGGGAGGGTATTTTACCGGGGACTCCCTTGAACTGAACCTTGATTCCCAGACCGGGGGCGTCACAGAAGGTGAGATCTTCATCGAGGAGAGCGGCATCAGGGTCAGGGGCGAGACCATAAAGCGGCTCGCCCCGGACGAATATGAGGTTCTGGAAGGGGAGTTTACCGCCTGTCCGGGTGAATGTCCCGACTGGTCCTTTACGGCGTCCAGGTTAAGGGTTCGCAAGGAGGGTTACGTCACCGCGCGTCATGCCGCTTTTCGCCTTGTGGGGATACCGATCTTTTACACCCCCTACCTTTTCTATCCGGTAAAGACCAGGAGGCAGTCCGGGCTCCTCCTGCCGGAGATCAACTACACCGACAGGTCCGGATGGGAGGGGATATGGCCCCTTTTCATCACCCTGGGGGATACAGCGGACGCGACCTTCACCCTCAGGACCTTCAGCAGGGATGAGACGGGCATGGAGGGGGAATTCAGGTACGATCTTCCATGGGGGGGCGGCGGCAGGTGGGCCGGATTCACCATTGGAGATCGGCAGGACAGGGGGCAGGACCGCTGGTATTATTCCGTGACCCATGCCATGAGGCTCGGAAAAGGTCTGTGGACCCGCGGCCGGTGGTACGATGCCGGCAGTCCTGAAGCACCCGTCGATTTTGGAAAGGATTTTGAGGAAAGGAACCCCGGAGCTGTCAACCGGCACCTGTCCGTTGAAGGTCTATGGGGTCGAGGAGCCCTGTGGGTCGGGGATGTTGACCTTGCCCCAGATGCAGCAGACGCCGGCGGGACTATGACCCTTGGCAGGATCGAAGCGGGTGGACGTCTGGGATGGTATAACCTCGGTCCGGTCGATGTCAGAGCTGCGGTTGAGTACACGGAATTCGATGAGCAGGGCGACCGATATCTTCTCAGGCCGGGACTGTTCCTCCAAATGGGCGGGCCAGGTCCCCTGTCGGGGAAGCTGTGGGGTCAGTGGTCCGGATCGGCGGTCAGTGATGGGACGGTGGAGGATTCCTTCGTCATGGTTACCCTGGAGGAGGGGATGTCCCTGATAAAACAGATGGACTGGGGTTCCCACCGGCTGGACCTTTCCCTGCTGGGCGCGCGGTCCACCTCCTTCAGGTTTAACGAGGCGCTGCCGCGCGACAGCAGGGATACGGGCCAGGATCATGAATTGTTAGCCGGTCAGGTGCGAAGCCGTCTGGAGGGTTCGTCCTTTTCATGGGAGGTTGTTGCCGGCGCCTGGTCCGATTACGAGCGCGATGAGGCCATGGCGTTCGGCCGGACCGTATTCAGGAGATCTCCATGGTACCTGAGTGCCACCATTAACCGGGACGCCGAGTTTGGTCTGGTTCTGCCTCTTCAGGTCAATGGCGATAACCGGTGGAAGGGGTGGAGCGCCGGTGCCGGTATCGCTTCGAAAGAGATTGACCTGCAGGTCCAGTGGGAATCCAGTGATCAGAATCAGGATATAGCGACCGGGTCGTATCGAATTCCCTTTCGCGCTTTCGAATTCTCAGGCAGGGCCCAGTTCGACCTCGATTCGGACCGCACCTCCGATGAACAGCACACCGTCACCTACCGGGCCCAATGCTGGGAACTTGGATTATCCCGAATCCGGAACCTGGGAAGAACCGACTGGAAGCTGAGTTTCAACCTGGGGCAAAAATTGTCCGACATCCCTTGACCAACGTCCAGAGGGAAAAGCTTCAACGCGGAGGAGCCATATACGTTTCACGGATAGGCCCCCCGTTCAGCGGGATACAGCGGAGAACTTATTGAGCCGGGCCTTCCGGAGTAGCGGATTCAAGGAAAAATCGATAACCGAGAGCCATTAATAACTTTTTTTCCTGCTTTAGACGGAAAACCCTGAACGGGGAACTTTAATACACGTTGACATGACCGATCCCTTATTCTATATTCTAGCGCCCTTCGGACTGGCCTTTGCCCTGTTCGCCGTATACCTTTTGATCAGCGTCCTCATCGGCGATCCGGTAAGACCCTTCAGGATGTTCGCAGCAGGCCCGCTGAGGAATCTCGCCTCGGAGGCCGAGGAGATCCTTTATCTGCTGGAAGAGGACGGCATGTCCGATGAGGATTCGGCCCGGCTCAGATCCCGCCTTGAGCAGATCCTGGAAAAAGGGGGGGAGGGGGATCGTTGGGAGGGTATCAGAGCCAGGGCCAAAATTCAGATCTGATTATCTTCGACGATCCGGGATCTCCAGGTCTCATTCCACGGGTGAAACGACATTGAAGCAGGACCACATCAGGAACTTCTCCATAATTGCCCATATCGACCACGGAAAATCCACCCTGGCCGACAGGATCCTGGAATTAACCGGGGCTGTCACCGGAAGGGACATGACCGATCAGGTCCTCGATTCCATGGACATCGAGAGGGAACGTGGGATCACCATCAAGGCGCAAACGGCCCGCATCTCCTATCGTGTTGCCGGCGGACAGCTGTATCAGCTCAACCTGATCGACACACCGGGACATGTTGATTTTTCGTACGAGGTTTCCCGCTCCCTGGCCGCCTGTGAGGGGGCCCTGCTGGTCGTGGACGCGACTCAGGGAGTTGAGGCCCAGACCATAGCCAACGCCTACCTCGCCGTGGAACAGGACCTGACCATTATACCGGTTATCAACAAGATCGATCTGCCCAGTTCCGACCCGGAGAGGGTCAAGGACGAATTGAGTTCTGTGCTGGGCATCGATCCCGATGAGGTCCTCGAGGTCAGTGCGAAGGAGGGCGTGGGCATCCTGGAACTCCTGGAAGCCATCGTTTGGAGGATACCGCCGCCTGATGGTGATCCTGACCTGCCCCTCAAGGCGCTTATCGTTGATTCCTGGTACGACAATTATGTTGGGGTCGTGGCCCTGGTGCGGGTCTTCGATGGGACTCTCCTGCCCGGGTCACGTATCCGGTTCATGGCCCAGGGCGGTACCTACGACCTGGGGGGTCTGGGGGTTTTCGAACCCGCGGCCAGGGCGGTTCAATCCCTATACGCCGGCGAGGTGGGATACATCGTGCCGGGAATCAAGGACCTGAAAAAGGTGCAGGTCGGCGACACGGTGACCGATGCGGCGTCTCCGGCCGGTGAACAGCTTCCGGGTTTCAAACGGATCCGGCCGATGGTATTTGCGGGTATGTACCCCGCTGCCAGTGAGGATTTCGCCGGCCTCCGGGAGGCCCTGGAAAGACTGCAGCTGAACGACTCGTCGCTGGTCTTCGAGCCGGAGACCTCAGAGGCACTCGGGTTCGGATTTCGATGCGGATTTTTGGGGATGCTGCACATGGAGGTGGTTCAGGAACGCCTGGAGCGTCATTTCGAGCTCGATCTGGTGACCACCGCTCCAACGGTGGTTTACCGGGTCCTAACTAAGGAGGGAAAGTGGGTGGAGGTGGACAATCCGGCCAGGATGCCCTCAGCGGGGGTGGTGGATCAGATCCATGAACCCTATGTACGAGGGACGATCATGCTTCCGGACACCTACCTTGGTGGCATACTGTCCCTTCTCACAGACCGAAGAGGTGTTCAGAGGTCCATGAATTACCTTGAGGACAGAAGGGTTATACTCGAATACGATATCCCCCTTTCCGAGGTCATCTACGACTTTTATGATAAACTCAAGAGCCTGAGCAGAGGGTTCGCTTCCCTGGATTACGATCCCATCGGGTACAGGGCCGGTGATCTGGTCAAGCTGGACATCAGGGTCAATGGTGATGCCGTGGACGCTCTCTCTGTAATTGCGCCCAAGGACAAGGCCTATTACAGGGGTCGAGAGCTCGCCGGGAAGATGAAAGACCTCATCCCCCGCCAGATGTTCGAGGTTGTCATCCAGGCATCCATAGGCAACCGGGTTATCGCCCGTGAGTCTGTCAAGCCCATCCGAAAGAACGTTCTGGCCAAATGTTACGGAGGGGACGTTACCCGCAAGAGGAAACTGCTCGAGAAACAGAAGGAAGGCAAGAAGCGGATGAAGAGCATCGGTAAGGTCCAGATTCCCCAGGATGCCTTCATGGCTATACTCGAGGTGGAGAAGTGAAAATCAAAGAAGAGTCCCATGTTTCAGGTTTCAAATTTCAGGTTGTTGTCATTCGTATTCAGGGCATGGGATATTAATTTTTGAATTTGTAATCTGAATTTTGAAATTGATTCACGAAAAGGAGGCGACGTGGCAGCCGATCAGGACAAGACCATTGCGCAGGAGGAAGTGAAACGTTCCCTCTCGATACGGAGGGTGTGGCCCCGGGGCAAATTCTGGGAGTACCTGGAAGCTATTGTTCTGGCTCTGGTCCTGGCCCTCTTCATAAGGACTTTCGTTGTCCAGGCCTTCAAGATCCCCTCGCCGTCCATGGTTCCGACCCTCCTGGTGGGCGATCACATCCTGGTCACCAAGTTCCTTTACGGATTCACCGTACCCGGGACCGATAAGAAGGTCCTTTCTTTCCGAACTCCAGCGCGCGGGGATGTCATAGTCTTCAAATATCCAAAAAATCCGAAGCTGGATTTCATCAAGCGTTGCATCGCCGTAAGTGGGGATACGCTCGAGATCAAGGGTAAGGTCCTGTACATCAACGGTGAGAAGGTTCCTGATCCCTATGCCGCTTTCCTCAGCGACCAAAGGTCGCCTGTCCTGGAGGGGAGGGACAATTTTGGCCCTATAACCGTACCCGAGGGCAAGGTGTTCGTCATGGGTGACAACCGTGACAACAGCAACGACAGCCGCTTCTGGGGGTTCGTGGATCTTTCCGAGGTCAAGGGCAAGGCCATGGTCATCTACTGGTCCTGGGATCGGTCGAGGACCCGACCGAGGTTCTCGCGATTCGGTGATGTCATACATTAGGCCCAAGGTCCCTTGTCCAATGTCAGGCGGAGGTGGCTCCTCCTGGGGTGTCGGAGTAACGGGGTATCGGTGTGTCGGGGAGCGCCTGACGCGGGGACACGGAGACTCGGAGTCCCACACGAACGGGCGAGAGGGAGACGGGGCGAGGAAGAGAGGGATACTTATCTAGCTCAGAGGTGAGTTCGCATTGTCGGAAGGTCGTAACCTCATTCAGTCGCTCCTCTGGCCAACCCACTTTATCCTTCCCGCTGCTTCAACCCTCTTTTCCCTTCCTCCCTTTTCTGCTAGATTTTCACCATGAACAGGCAGCGTCTGAAAACCATCCTCATCCTCTTCGTCATCGCCTACGGAGTGATATCCGGGTTCCGTGTTGCTCTGCCCTGGATTCACAGCAAGATGTTCAATGAGGAGATGAAAACCCGTTCCAGGGCTCTGGTTCTGGATGGGACGGCCGAGGCCGCCAAGAGGCAGCTCCTCCAGCAGGCCCAGGAGTTCGACCTTCCCGTCAACGAGGACAACCTTGTTGTTATCAAGGATTTTGGCACCGGCAGGGTCCTTGTAGAGGCCCGGTACCGTATCATCGTCGTTCTTCCCTTCGGATGGTATACCCATACCATTGATTTTCAACCTCGCTTCGAAAACGTCATACCCGAGAAGATGCGCAAGGATTTTTAGATGCAGGGTTCGGCGGTCAGAGGAAGAAGGAACGGTTTCAGGTAACAAGGAAAACCCCAGGTTCGCTCGCAAATCACAAGTCCATTAAGCACATGATTTCACTAGGAAATTTCACCAAGGCTTGACATTTATCCCATGAAAGGCGATAAGGGTTCCCGAATAATAACCCTTTAATCTAATTCCGTGAGATTAGAAAGGGAACGTTGGTGAACAGAGTCCAGAACATGATCCATGTGCGCCCCACCGTTGTATGACGGAGGGGTTTTTTTTTGCTCGTGTGAAACCTAAACGGAACTGAGAGCCAACTTTAATTCAGAGGATATTGCGATGAAGGGAAGAAGAAAAAGAGAGATTCTCGACCAGAGGGAGATCGAGCGGGCCATTCGAAGGATCGCCTACGAGATCGTGGAAAAGAACCGGGGCGCAAAGGATCTCATCCTGCTTGGTATTCCGGCGCCGGGCCCCTACCTGGCCGAGAGGATCCAGGCCCAGGTTCAGAGTGTCGAGGGCCTGTTGATACCCACGGGGTCTCTTGACATCACCTTTTACCGTGACGACATCGACGATAAACCTAAACCCATCCCGAAAACCACCAGTCTTCCCTCGGATATCGACGGCAAGACAGTGGTTCTGGTCGATGATGTTCTGTTCACCGGGAGGACGATTCGAGCCGCCCTGGATGCCCTGATGGACCACGGGAGGCCGGCAAAGGTCCAACTGGCTATCCTGGTGGATCGCGGACACAGGGAACTTCCCCTCAGGGCCGATTTCGTGGGTCGGAACATACCGACGGGACCACACGAGGATATCCACGTCCAACTCAGGGAGATGGGACACGATGAGGATAAAGTGTACATCACAGAGGGGGAGGTTTGAGAATACCAAAATCCAAATTCCAAACTCGATATGAGGGCACACCTCGTCGGAGTTTAATTAATGGGTAATAAAAATTTTGTTCTGGAATTTGAAATGTGGAATCTGGAATTGAATCATTTTCTGGAGGAACGCTTATGATCGGTAGCAGCCATCACCTGTTAGGTCTCGATACCACCTCCTCGGAGGATATCACCAGGATCCTCGATACGGCGGAGGGAATGAAGGAGATCTCCACCAGGAAAATCAAGAAGGTCCCCACCCTTCGCGGCAAGACGGTGGTTAACCTGTTCTTTGAGCCGAGCACCAGGACCCGGACATCCTTCGAGATCGCCGCCAAGAGGCTCTCAGCCGACGCTGTTAATTTCACCGCCTCGGCGAGCAGCACCTCAAAGGGGGAGACCCTGCTGGACACCGCCAGAAACCTCGACTCCATGGCACCAGATGTGGTGGTCATGCGCCATAAGTATTCAGGGGCTCCGGAGATCCTGGCCAGGAACCTTCAATGTTCGGTGGTGAATGCCGGGGACGGAGCCCACCAACATCCCACACAGGGGCTTCTCGACCTGTACACCGTTCGGGAAAAGAAGGGACACCTCGATGGCCTGAAGGTGGCCATCGTCGGCGACATTACCCACAGCCGGGTCGCTCGCTCCGATGTGTGCGGGTTCGCGGCCATGGGGTCCGAGGTATTTGTCAGCGGTCCGCCTACCATGATCCCCATTGGTATTGAACGGTTGGGCGCCAGGGTGGCCGGGAGTCTTGAGGAGGCCCTCGATGGGGCAGATGCCATCATCATGCTGAGGATCCAACTGGAGAGAAGGAGCGGTCCCCTTATTCCCACACTGAGGGAGTATGCCCGTTTCTTCGGGCTGAACCGGGAAAGGCTTAGCCTGGCCAAACCCGATGCCTTGGTCATGCATCCCGGGCCCATCAATCGCGGCGTGGAGATCTCCTCGGACATTGCCGATGGTCCGGACAGTGTCATCCTGGACCAGGTGGAAAACGGGGTGGCGGTTCGGATGGCAGTACTGTATCTGCTGGCTGGAGGGAGCGATGAAGTATCTGATTAAGGGCGGGAGGGTTATCGATCCTGCAAGCGGCAAGGATGGAATCCTGGATATTCTAATCGAGGATGGGCTCATTGCCGGCATGGGCAAAGGGATAAAGAAGCCCGGTGGCGCTGAGGTCTATGATGCCTCAGGCCTGGTGGTCATGCCCGGTTTTATAGACATGCACTGTCACCTACGGGAGCCCGGTTTCGAATACAAGGAGACCATTGCCACAGGATGCGCCGCTGCCGTCAAGGGTGGGATCACATCCCTTATGTGCATGGCCAACACCAGCCCGGTGAACGACAACGCGTCGGTGACCTCCTACATTATAGAAAGAGCCTGTGAGGCCGGTCTTGCCAAGGTATATCCGGTGGGATGCGTCACCAAGGGAATGAAGGGCAAGTCCCTGTCGGAGATGGGCGAACTGGCCGATGCGGGATGTATTGCGGTCTCCGACGATGGCAGGCCCGTGCCCAGCGGTGAGATTATGAGAAGGGCCATCGAATACGCTGCCACCTTTGGCCTTCTGGTGATCGATCATGCCGAGGAACTGACCATCGCCGCAGGTGGCGTGATGCACGAGGGATACGTGTCCACCATGTTAGGCCTTGACGGTATCCCCGCGGCAGCCGCTTGCTCCGAGGTGGCCAGAAATATCGCACTGGTAAGGGAGTTCGGCGGCCGGATCCATATCGCCCATGTGAGCACGGCCATGGTAGTGGACCTTGTCAGGCAGGCCAAGGCTGATGGACTACAGGTAACAGCCGAGACCTGTCCCCACTTTTTCACCCTGGATCACGAGGCCGTCGTCGGCTACAACACAAACGCCAAGGTGAAACCTCCCCTGAGTTCAGCCGAGGACGTTCAGGGAGTCATCGAGGGTCTGGCCGATGGTACCATTGATGTTATCGCAACGGACCATGCGCCCCACCACGCCGACGAGAAAAATGTGGAGTTCGACCTGGCGGCCTTCGGGATATCAGGGCTGGAGACCGCCTTCGCTCTGACCATGGGGCTGGTCAATTCAGGCCGTCTGTCCCTGCTTCAGGCGGTTTCCAAGTGGACCGATGTTCCCGCCGCCATTGCCGGAATTCCCGGTGGCTGCCTAAAAAAGGGGGAGGCGGCCGACATCCTGGTGGCCGATCTGGAGGCCCAATGGACGGTGGACCCGGAGACATTCCTATCCATGGGCAAGAACTCGCCCTTCGCCGGCGTGAAGGTGCAGGGGCAGGTCGCCGCGACCTTCGTGGACGGCAGGTTGGTATACACGAGGGAAAAGGGGATCGTAGGAGATTAAGAATTCAGGAGTCAGTAGTCAGGATTCAGTAGGAATTTTCTTTGTGGGGGTTTTGAGGGAACACGCTTTTAAACTGCTGAATACCGAATACTGAATACGGAATAGTGGAGTTCAAATTGCTCAGTCTTTCCCAGGTTCTGAAAAACAACAAACCCCGGGCCCTGTTGGCCCTGGCGGATGGGTCGCTCTTTAATGGCTGGGGATTCGGAGCCCGCGGAACGGCAGTGGGAGAAGTAGTGTTCAACACCTGCATGACCGGATACCAGGAGGTTCTCACAGACCCATCCTACCACCGTCAGATCGTGGTTATGACGCCGGTTCAGATCGGCAACACCGGTGTCAACCTTACGGACAGCGAATCCCAGAAACCGTACGTCTCCGGGTTTATTGTTAGGGAAAGCTCAACGATTACAAGCAGTTGGCGTGCTGAGGAAGGGTTGGAGGATTACCTTTCAAGGTTCGGGATCACCGGCATTGAGGGGATCGACACCCGGGCGCTGACCCGGCATGTCCGGGACCAGGGAGCCCAGGGGGGTGTGATCGGCGTCGGTGATGTGGATCCGGACGAACTGGTGGACCGTGCCAGGTCGTGGGGATCCATGGCGGGAAAGGATCTTGTCGCTGAGGTGTCCCCGAAGGATGAATACGGTTGGGAGGAAGGCCCCTATCATCCCGTCCATGGGTTCAGCGCCGTGACCCTTAAACGCCACGTTGTGGCCATGGACTTTGGCATCAAACGGAACATTCTCAGGGAGCTTGCCGGCATGGGCTGCAGGGTTACCGTGGTGCCGGCCCATACCTCCCCTGACAGGATCATGGAGCTCAAGCCCGATGGCCTGTTTCTTTCCAATGGACCTGGGGACCCGGAGCCTGTTCAATACGCAGTGCGGACGGTCAGGACCCTTCTGGGCAGGGTTCCCGTTTTCGGTATCTGTTTGGGGCATCAGATCCTCGGGCTGGCCCTTGGCGGAAGGACGTACAAACTGAAATTCGGTCACCACGGCGGCAATCATCCCGTCAAGGACCTCCATACGGGGAGAGTGGAGATCACCAGCCAGAACCACGGTTTTGTGGTGGACCCTGACTCCCTTACCGCAGCCGGCCAGGATGTTGAAGTCACTCACGTTAACCTGAATGACCTGACTGTGGAGG
>JBFFDD010000024.1:0-21885 GCA_041559575.1 bacterium | reverse complement strand
GGGTCCCGTGCATGAGCAGATCCAGCCAGTCTACGGGTCTTGTGAGTTTTCCCCTTATCAGCATCTGAAGTTTTTCCCAGACGTGGGGCGGGAAAAAGGGAGCCAGGCCCAGGGTGAGGCAGAGGAGGACCACCACGCTCCACGGCAGTCTGTCGATCCATGTGGTGACCTGGTTGATCATGGGGTTAATCTCCTTCCCTCCTTTGATCACCCTGCGGTTAATTATACAGGAAACAGAGTGTCCCGAGAGTTGGTGGGAGGAAAAAATCTTTTAGATATTTATTCGGTCCGGCGTTTAAAACAACCCTTGAGATTGCGTGGTCGCCGAAAGCTTTCCCCTCACCTCAATCCTCAATAAAACAATTTGCCTCCTTATATTTCCCCTTCCTCCGCTTGGCTCGGGACCATGGGCCTGTCGAATGGCATCAGGGGGGAGGAAGAATGAGAAAGTATTATTATTTTATGCTCGCAATGACACCCTTAACAGTCGTTATCTTTCCCTTTCCACTTTCTACTTTCCACTTTCCACTGCGCCCAACAGGCGCTCCCCCTCGCCCATTCTCCATGACTCATCCCCTTCTCATTGACATCCTCCGGTCAACTGCTACCCTTTTCAGATAACGATTCCTCGCATGTTTTTCCCGCAGATTAATACCCGGGAGGCCTTCGACAATGGCCGAACACCTCGTTCTCGCTGGGGGCGGTCACGCCCATCTCACCACCCTGCTCCGTATAGGTGAGTTCGTATCACGGGGTCACCGGGTCTCGGTCATAGGACCCAAACCCTATCATTACTATTCCGGCATGGCCCCGGGAATGGTTTCAGGCTATTACAGGCCTCAGGAGATCCGTTTTAACACCCGCAGGATGGTAGAGGACCGGGGAGGGATCTTCATCGAGGACACGGTGACTTTTATTGAACCGGGGGAGAGGAAACTGACTCTTGCCTCCGGCCGGACCATCCAATATGACATTGTGTCCTTCAACGTAGGCAGCAAGGTGACCTATCAGTCCATGGACCGGACCGATGGAAAGGTCTTCGCCGTCAAACCTATTGAGGAACTCTATCGCGCCAGGCTGGCCGTTGAACATCTGCACCAAAAGCTGTCCCCCGGCGACCGGATCTCCCTTGGGGTGATCGGTGGTGGCCCTGCGGGTGTGGAACTCTCCGGAGCTCTATGGGCCCTCGCACGGAATCTGGAATGCGGTGCAGAGATCACCCTTGTTACCGGCGGCAGGCTGCTGGGGAGCTTTCCCGACAGGACGGAGGCACTGGCAAGGAAGTCCCTAGAATCGAGGAATATCAGAATCCTCGAGGGGAAACCGGTCACCGCCATTAACGATAACGGAATAACCCTTGAGGGTGGAAAAAACATCAGCCTCGACATGACCTTCCTGGCCACAGGCGTGAAGCCGACCCCCATCTTCGTCCATTCCCTGGTCCCAACGGGCGAGGATGGAGGTCTTCTGGTCAACATCTATCTCCAGAGCGTCTCATACCCGGAGATCTTCGGCGGCGGAGATTGCATCACGTTTCGCGGCCGGCCCCTGGCCAGGGTGGGCGTCTACGCCGTCCGCCAGAACCCCACCCTCTTTCACAACCTCCTGGCCGCCCTCGAGGGAAAACCGCTGAAGCCCTTTGACCCAGGCAGCCCGTCGTTCCTCGTTATCCTCAACATGGGAGACGGCACCGCTATCCTTAAAAAGGGAGGGTGGATCTGGCAAGGGCGGTTGGCCTTCCGGATCAAGGATTACATCGACCGCAGATTCATGAGGAAATATCAGGTCTCCGGTGAACTGGAGGAGGATTTGGGGGAAAGCAACTCAAAGCCTGGATCGGACTAACGGGGTAGCGGTGTGTCGGAGACATTCCGGGTTTACGACCCCGACACCCCTATACCCCCATACCCCTTTACGCCACGCCTTTTTTAGCTGAAAGGAGAGCCTTCATGGCAATCTCGGACTATTTCAAACCGGTTGACACGTGGTCCCCTGACAGGGTGAAGAAATTCCTTCGCGAGAACTCTCCGGAGGACTATAACCTGGTGGACGTCCGCCAACCCGGTGAATACGAGAGGGGTCACATACCGGGCTCCCGCCTCATCCCCGTCGGTGATCTGGAGTCGAAGACAGCCGAGATCGACCGGTCCAAACCCACCATTGCCTACTGAGCCTCCGGTGCCCGCAGCCGTGCCGCTGCGTCCGTTCTTCACCGGCTGGGTTTTTCTTCTGTAACCAGCATGGCCGGCGGAATCCATGCCTGGGAGGGGCTGGTTGCAGACGGCCCGCCTGAGGCGGGACTGTCCCGGTTCGAGGCCGCACGGGACGCCGGGGAGATGGCGGCCGTCGCCTGGCACATGGAGGAGAACACCCGCAAGTTCTATCTTGCCCTCTCCGGCCTGGTCTCCGACCCTGCCGCCTCGGACCTCCTGGAGGACCTGGCGATGGTCGAGGAGAAGCACAAATCCACCCTGATGGAGCTCTACCGGAACGTCACAGGTCTTCAGGGGGAACCTGAATCTCCCGGTGAAGGGCCCCCTGTCCTGGAAGGCGGACAGGACATGGAACAGACTCTCAGGTGGGCCGAAGGCAGGGATCACGAGGAGATCCTTCATGTCACCATAGCCCTGGAGACCAATGCCTACGACCGGTACCTCAAGATGGCCGACCGGGTCGAAGATCCAGAATCCAAACGGATATTTCGGACCATCTCGGGTGAGGAGAGAGACCATCTTGCTCGTATGACGCAGATGATGGATAAGATCCTGCAGGCTGATTACGAGTACAGGGAATAGAGAATTGGAATTGGAGATTGGAGATTGGAGATTGGAGATTGGATATTGGATATTGGAGAATGAGGTGATAGTCGAAAATCCAAAACCCGAAGTCCAGAATAACCACCCGAGAAGATCCCTTTTCATTTGCCCGGTTTTGGATTATAGATTGATGATTTATGACTGGATTTTCAATCGGAACCCGATCACCCTGAGTTTTATAACGTCTTCAACATGGTCGATTTTCTAAACGCACTGACACTCCTGCTGATTCTTCTCAATCCCTTCCTGGTGGTCGTCTACCTCATCGAACTGATCCAGGATCTTGACCGCCTGACTTTCTCCAGGGTCCTGATCAGAGGCGGGATCATCAGTTCCGCTATATTCATCCTTTTCGCCCTTCTCGGGGACGCCGTTTTTTCAAGCATTCTCCACGTCGAGTTCGCTTCCTTCCAGATCTTTGGGGGCATTGTCTTTCTCCTGATCGGAATCAATTTCATGTTAAAGGGCAACAAGGCTATCGAAGCTCTGCGCGGGCCCCCCGAACAGATCGCAGGGTCCATTGCCATGCCTATCCTGGTTGGACCGGCCACAGTCAGTGCCAGTGTTATTGTCGGTCAACAGCTGAACCGATTACTGGCTGTGTTGGCCGTTCTCACAGCAGTGTCGGTCACTATTCTGGTGATGATCGCCCTGAAGATCCTTCATGATTTTGTCAAACCGAGAAATGAAAGACTGGTTCAGCGTTACATAGAGATCATGGGTAGGATCCTGGCTTTGATCGTGGGGATTTATGCAATAGAGATGATCATGCAGGGTCTGCTGGAGTGGTTAAAGAGGTTCTCAGCCGCCATTCTGTCCTGAGAGATCACCGTATCTCTCCAGGACAGAAGACTGTTTTCAGGGATCACCGGATGAGGCTGTTCGCCCTTTCCCTGATAAGAAAATGGTAGATAAGGTCCGAGTATCGGTTCAACTCCTCACGGCCCTGGGCGGAGAGAGCATGCCTCCAGAATCCATAGAGCTTGGTCAAATTGACAAGGCGCTCGCTGTATCGGCCCCAGTTGAAACCTTCCCTAACCCTTTTAATGCCCCCTTCTGAAATCCTCTGCCAGAGATCCTCTTCCTCCTGGGCGCGATCAATGAACATCTCTATGGCCTCGGCGATCAGTTCGGGCCGGCTTGTGTCCACCAGAAATCCACTTACCCCTGGCTCGATGATCTCGAGAGGGCCGCCGAATTTTGGTGCAAATGTGGGGAGCCCTGAGGCCATGGCCTCGAGGATAGTGAGGCCGAAGGCCTCAAAGAGTGCCGGCTGGACGAACACCCCGCCCCGATCGGCCACGATCCGGTAGGCCTCGCCGGTGTCAAGCTTGTTGATGCTGGGGAGCCAGCGAATTTTTCTATGGAGACTGTAGCGCTCGATGAGATCCAGGGCCCGTTCAATCTCCCTTTTCTCTTCCGTATCCGTTGCGTTATCCGCCTTAATGCTTCCCGCGGCGAAGATCAGATTGCAGTTCTCCTGAAGCTTCACGCTGAGCCCAAAGGCCTCAATGAGGCCGGTTATGTTCTTGATCCTGTCAAATCTGGCCATAGTGAAGATGGGCTTTTTGTCATCATCTTCGAGTTCGCCGAAGATTTCTCCCGAACTCTGATGAAATAGATAGTGTTCGAGCTTATCCCTGGTGCTCAGGGTCCTGCTTTCCATTTGATGGTAGGGGAAGTAGAGTTCCTCATCCACTCCCGGAGGAATGACGTTGAATTTGGGATCAAATATGTTGACACCGCTGTGGACCTGATAGAGTCCGGGCATGGCGAAAAACTGGTATGACTCGTACTGGCCCATCGTGTCCTCGGTTCCGACGATCTCCTGGAGTGTGCTGGTGATGATAAAATCCGACCTGGCCATGGAGTAGATGTCTGCGGTGAACTGGATGGAAAAATTGTAATCCTCTTCCTTTTCCTGCCAGTAGATGTCCGAAAGATGATATTTCGGTTTTTCAAGTGCGTGCGCGATCGTGCACTGGACGGCATCGAACCGGTCCGAGAGCAGAGAAGCGACGAGGTTGCCGTCGGAGTAGTTGCCGACGACCAGATCCGGATGGCCCTGAAACATGCCCACCAACTCGCGGGCGGCATCCTCGACAAAGTTCTCCAGATAGGGCCACACCTGGAATCGGGAGATCCAGTGCTTGACGATATTGAACTGCTGATCCCGGAAAGGCACTCGAAGGATCCAACAGTTATCGGTGTTGAAAATCTTTTCCAGCCTCTGGTCACATGTTGTGTCACCGGCTTCGGGGATGAGACGGGTAAGAACGAGGATATGCGGCTGAACGTCAAGACCAGCGGAACGAAACAACTGCCTGAGATATCTCTCCAGCACCCTGACCTGGTCAAGGATGTAGATCACCTGACCTCCCGTGTCAGGTTTGCCGAATGTATTCGTCTGACCGAACCAGCCATGAGGTGAGATGATAGCGATCCTGGAAATGAGAGGGATGGGGACCCGTGAAATAAAATCCTCCAGAAGCTGATCGCTCGGTTCGTTAATGAGATCCAGCAATATCTCCATCGTATCAGCTATCCTACCGACCGAATCTCCCCAGCCCGCCTCGAAACCCTCCTCGGCGAGCATTCCCTCGACCTCACTGTAAGGTGTTTTGGAATCGGTAGGACCCATCTTCTCCAGGGCCCTCTGCAGCCTTTTTACAAAAAGCTCCAGGTTGTCGATGATGGCCTCATTGACCATCAGGCTTCTTCCGTCAATCCTCTGGATCCTAATAAAATCGAAAAGTTTTTGATTCCATTCGTCCGGTTGACTGAAAAGCCGGCTGCTCAGGTAACGGCTGAGGAAGCGAATACCGCCACCGATAGACCGCTTGTCACGGATGGACGGTGTGAAGCGGTAGAAGGGGAGAAAATCGATGTGGGGATGTCTTTCCCCGTCTCCGTCGTGACAGACGAAATCACTTTGAAGGTCCAGGTAATGGGACAGGATCGTCTCCTCGATGTAATCCCCGTCCTTGCGGATAAGGTAGAAGCGATACTGGGCGACATCCTGCCTGCGCATCACAACAACATGGTCCCCGGAGGGAAACAAAACCTGAACCTTTCGAAGAAATCGGGAGATGGATGAATCCTGTCGAAAGGTATCGGGCTTGTCCTGGTCATCGCAGTAGCGGTTAAACATCTGGAGGACGTCATTTCGAAGGTAGAGGCTGTTTTCCTGGCCCGACAGTCGGGCCAGCCATTCCCTGAAATCGCCCAGGTCCTCCGGGTCGATAATGCTGGTCAGTATGTTGGTCTCCCTCATCGGATCAGGAACTCTCTTTCTTCAGAAAATCGTAGTGTTCGACGGCCTCAAGGATACCACCTGCGTTAACAGCGGTTGCGAAAAAGATGTTCCGCCGGCCTTTAAGTTTCTCAAGTTCAGAGCTGTAGTTGCCCACGACGACCCCCTTGGGTTCACCGCGCAGCATCTCCTCATCATTACCCGAGTCACCGCATACCAGAAAATTCCCCAGGGGAATCTCCCACTTGTAGCTCAGATAGCGGATGGCTTTTCCCTTGGAGGCTCGATAGGGAAGGATGTCCAGGTATTTCTGGTGAGAGTAGATCAGGCTGTACTTGCATTTATTCTTCAGGAGGAGATCGTGGACAGAGGCAAGGTATTCCCGGTCGGGAGCCATGTTGTAACTGATCTTGAAAGGTCGCTGGGTATCCTCATCCTGATACTCGAGAAAGGCAAGACCGTCCAGAAGCCCTTTGACCTTTTCACGGTCCCACTTGTTCGAGATGTGCGTCCTCCACCCGATGCCCGGTTGGTATCCCTCACCGTAATAGATCTCAGACCCGACGGAGGAAATAATGATATCTATCCCTTCAATCCGATGCTGTTTCAGGAATTGAACGGCTGAATCGAGGGTCCTGCCGGTAGCCACACCAAAACCGATTCTGTTGCGGTGTTCCTCAACAAGCTCTAGAAAATCGGGCAGCATCGAGTTGTCGTCTCCAATGAGGGTGTTGTCGATGTCGGTGATGATGAAATGGTTCAGGCTGGTGAGTCTCCTCCCGATGGGATCCTTGGGAATATCGCTGAGCTTGACGGAGGTTCTGGCCTCATCAATGAGGTTCTGGACCTCCTTCATATAGGTCCCCGTATGGCTGCTCCACGTGTAATGCTTCCTGACATTCAGAATGCCGTTTTTGGAAAAACGTTCCCACCTCTCCTGGTCAGCGAGAACGTCGCGGATCGCTGCAGCAATGGCCTTCCCGTCAGTCGGATCGACCAACTGTCCGCATTCACAGTTTTTGAAGATGTCCCTGGGGCCGCCATCGTTCGTCGATACGATAGGAAGCCCGGCAGCGGCCGCCTCAAGAAGGGTTAAACCAAAGGGTTCAGTAAGGGCTGGATTGACGAACACACCCTTTCTCTGAGCGGCTATTCTGTAAAGCTCCGGCACTTCGTTTTCGAAATCGTGTTTTTTAGGGATAGCCATCTTGCCGTAGAGATCATATTTATCCATGAGCAGCAGCATCTCCGTCAGAACCTCCCTTTCATTGTCCTCCATGCTGCTGATGTCCTTTCGGATACCCGCATAAATAGCGAGGTTGGCCATGGCCTGAAGTTCCTTGTCCTCCCCGTAGGCATTGACCAGACCGGAGATATTCTTGCGTTTATCCGGTCTGCAGAGGGCCAGGATGACTGGTTTCTCAGGGGTAATGAAGAACCGATTGAGCTCCTGAAAAATGGAGGCCCTGGTGTGCATGGCCTCATCGGATCTCTCCTGGTCGTCGATCATATCCCGGTAAAATGGGTAGAAGGCATCGACATCCAATCCCGGAGGGATCACCCGGTATCGGGGCGCTTTATGATATCTGTACGTCCCGTATTGATCATCCACCTCCTGGTGAGTGCTGGTGATGACGAGGTCAGCGTTTCGCAGAATATTCTCCTCAACACCGATGCGCCGCTTGATCCTGTATTTTCGATTGATTTCGTCTATGTCGAGACCTTCACTGATCAATTTTTCCTGTTTGACCTGCCCGAGGGAATGGCCGGTGAATATGAAGGGAATGCCGAAGGAACTGGAAAGCTGCAGGGCCACATAGCCCGCGTCTGCGTAATGGCCGTGGACAACATCAGGGATGGCGTTTTCGCGCTTGATGAATCGTATGGTCTTGTCGACAAATTCATCGAGATGGTGCCAAAGCAACTCCTTTCGCATGTACTTTTTCCCGCCGCACTGGATGCGCACGATTCGGAATCCGTCCTCAATCTCCTCGACAGAGCGAGCGTAGTCATCCGACAGTGTCTTGTCATCGATATAACGGGTGAACAGATCGACCTGCCGGACGCTGGTGTGTCCGGCGAGATGACTGCAGAGTTCCAGGACGTATTTTATCTGCCCACCCGTGTCAGCATCCCTTCCCATCTCGGGATTTTCATGCCGGACCAGTCCATGAATACTGAACATCTGTATATAAAGACCTTTATTCCCCATCGGTTTCACTCCTGAATAACTCATGGTACTTATTATAGAACGAGTCCTCCTCCGGAAGGGCTCCAGGCAACCCGCAAATATCTGCGGCAAATTTCGAGGCGATCGACAGGATCCTCTCGGAATCCCACCCTTGCAGATACCCGACAGCGAGAATGGCCGAGAAGGCATCACCGGCGCCCACTGTGTCAGCGATCTCCGGCACTGCGGCAGGACCCATGGTGAATCTGCCGCGCTCATCGAAGATCTCGCTCCCCCTTTCCCCTTTGGTAAGACAGATCAACTCGATGTCAAATGCCTCCCGGATACTCTCGCAGGGATTGTCAGCGGCCTCTTTGGTCAGCAAGAGGTCGGTGACCTCCCTCAACTCCTCGGCATTCAGCTTCAGTATGTCAGCTCTTTTCAGGGACTCCTCTACAATTTCTCGATTGTAGCACCCCTGTCGCAGGTTGATATCACACAGGAACCTGGCTTTTTCATTAACGCCGGAGAAGATATTTCGCATGAACTCCCTCCCCGGTGCGGTTCGCTGGATAAGGGTGCCGAAGTAAACCAGCCTTGGACCCTGATCGAGGATCGACCTAACCGCCGAATTCATCTCCAGTTGATCGAACGCCGCATCGGGGAGGATCTCGAAAATCGGGACCCCTTTTTCGTCAACGTTGACGACCACCCTGCCTGTGGGGAAGCGTTCGTCCAACTGCAGGTCCTCACCTGAAAAACCGCTCCTGTCAAGGAGGATCCGCAGTTCTCTCCCATCCCGATCCTCACCGATCCTGGTTACGAAACGGACAGGAAAGGCCAGCTTTTTCAGGTGGAAGGAGAAGTTGAATGGGGCGCCGCCAACGCGCCGGTAATCCACAAAATGGTCGAAGAGAATTTCACCTACGGAAAGGATCATCTGAGAGAGACATCCTTTAGACAGTCACCGTTTATACTCTCAGGGTGATAATAAAACATTGTCAAATGAATTAAGGACTCAATGACATCTTCCCGATCCCCAAGAGGGCGGGATCAGAAGGATTCCTTGAGGGAAAGAATCCTGTCCCGGGCAAGTTCCCTGATATCACCTTCCGTGTCGAGTCTGGCGGCCTCCAGGAGGTTTTCAATGGCATCCTCCTTTTTCCCCACCTTCAACAGGCAGTCCGCGAGAAAAAGGTAGGCCACCGCGTTGCCCGGAAAAAGATCAATTATCTGCCTGTAAACATCCATCGCCCCACGGAAATCCTCAAGCTTTCGATGGCAGTACCCTTCCAGATATTTGGCTTCTATGTTGTACTCATCAATGATGCAGGCCTTGGACGCAAATTGCCTGGCTCGATGGTAGTCTCTTTTGTGAAGGTTCAGCTTGGCCGTCCGGACGTTATAGGACACATTTTTCAAACGACTTTCTACAGATCTTGCGAGCAGGCTATTTCCCATATAGAGGTGCTCTTTTCCCACATATTTCCTATTCTTAAAAGTTTTTTCTCTCATGAAATAACGCTCCCGGAGAAAAAAGCCCGCCGGCCGCTATATTGACACGTTACACGTCACTGACAATTGGGACCGCAATTACTCTGTACCCGCTGCCAGATGTTGCTTGTCAGATAATTATTATTACCTGCCGGAGGCGGCAGGGTATTTTGTCCATGCGCAAAGAGAGCGACATGCGAAATATCCATTTATTTATAACAATTTAAAGGCAACATCCCCTGTCAGCTAAAAAACGGGGCAACTCCCCACATCGGTCATTGACTCAGAAACCCTATTTCTCGGTTATTGCCCAGCGAGGTAAATTCGAGGAGAAACCCGACCCCATCCGGCCTTGATAGATCAAACAGCGCCCCTAAAAGTAACAGACCGAAAATAGCAAGTCAAATTGGACGGAGAACGGAGATCGGGCATCAGAAGGATGACTGAGGAATGAGTGATTCATCAGAAAGCTTCCTTTTGCCTAGCTTTTTATGCCCAGTTGCCGCTGCCTTTAATTTGCCTCTAAAACGGCACTGAGGAACTGCTGGGTTCTTTCTTTCTGTGGGGTTTCAAAAAGCTGGTCAGGCGCCCCCTGCTCTTCGATCTTGCCGTCGTAGAAAAAGCATACCCTGTCGGAGATCTCCCGGGCAAAACCCATCTGATGGGTCACCATCAGCATGGTCAGGTTGTGCTTATCAACCAGCTTGCGGATGACCTGGGTAACCTCGCCGATCACCTCCGGGTCCAGTGCGGAGGTCACCTCGTCGAACAGCATCACTTTGGGGCGCATGGCCAGTGAACGGGCGATGGCCACACGCTGCTTCTGGCCGCCGGACAACCTGGAGGGGTGTTCATCGGATTTTTCCAGCAGCCCCACCATATCGAGCAGCCCTCTCGCCCGGTCAACGGCTTCCGCTTTGCTGAGGCCGAGCACCTGGATGGGGGCTTCGATGCAGTTCTCCAGGGCCGTCATGTGTGGGAACAGGTTGAAATGCTGAAAACACATCCCGATATTTAAACGCTGCCTGCGCAAATACTTTTTGTCAGCCCGCGTCAGGGTCCCGCTTTTCACCATGTGCGTCATCGGCTCGCCTTCAACGTAGATAACCCCGTCGTCGATCATTTCCAGGGCCATCAACATCCGGAGCACTGTCGTCTTGCCTGAACCGGAAGGGCCGATTATGGTCACCATCTCCCCCTCCTCCACGTCCAGGTCCAATGAATCCAGGACCACGAGGTCCCCGTAACGCTTGGTGACGTTCTGGAACCTTACCATGGGGATATGGTCGCCCTGCAGCTTCAAGGGATAATCTTTCAAAGAGGAATTCATATTTGCCTCAGTCCCATCTTTTCCCGGATCTTCGCCTCGGCTCTGCGAAGAGCCCCCGCGGTGGGCAGGGAGATCAACAGGAAGATGAGCCCCACGAGAGTGTAGGGTTCGAGAAACCGGTAATGCTCTGAGCCGATGGCATTGGCGGTGTGCATCAGCTCGGCCACGCCGATCACGGACAGCATCGGTGTGTCCTTGAAAATACCGACGAGATAATTCCCCATGCCGGCGAAGGCTGTCGGGATCGCCTGGGGGATGATGATGCGGGAATAGGTGCGTACCGGGCTCAGGCTCAGCGACGTCGCGGCTTCCCATTGGCCCCGGGGGACACTGTCGATGCCCGCCCGATAGACTTCCGACAGATAGGAGGCGTAGTGAAGTCCAATTGCGATCATACCCGCCGTCCAGGGGGAAAGCATGATCCCGAACTGCGGCCCTACGTAAAAAACGAAAAAGATCTGGAGGACGAGGGGCGTCGACCGAATGAACTCAACGAATTCGCGCACCGACCTGTTGAGCAGCGGGAAATGGGTCCTCTGCGCCAGAGCGAGGATCAGACCGAGTACGACGGCGATACCGTAGCCCAGCAGTGCTGCGAGGATGGTGTTGCCGGTGGCCTTGATAAGCCTCGGTAATATGTCCCCCACAAATTCCCAACGCCAGTCAAACATATTTAAGCTTTCCCCAGTTTACGCGTCATCACGACCTCGAGCCATCTCATGAACGGGGTGACGAAGCCCCGTGACATCAGATAATAGATGATCAGCGCCGTCCCGAAAGCCTGTGCGGACAGGTAGGTGGTCCCGTTGATCTTTCTGGCGATGAACATCAGGTCGGCGACCGAGATCAGCGCCACCAGCGCCGTTCCCTTGAGAAGCTCGATCAGAAGGTTACCCCAGGGGGGCAGCATGTTAAGAAAGGCCTGCGGGAAGATGATCCTTATCATCCTCTTCGCCGGAGACATGCTGAGGGCAGTAGCGGCCTCCCACTGCCCTTTGGGGACGGAAAGAATCCCCCCTCGGACAAGCTCGGCACCATAGGCTCCCAGGTTCATGCCGACGGCAATATAGCCGGCAGTGAACTTTTCCAGTGACAGACCGAACAACGGCAGGACAAAGAAGATCCAGTAGAGCTGAACCAGGAGTGATGTCCCGCGAAAGATCTCGATGTAAACGGTGGCGGTGCCGTAGACGAGACGGTTGTGTGAAAGACGCATCAGACCGGCGACGATGGCGATCACGATCGCCAAAACAGCGGCCAGCACGGTCTGCATGGCTGTCGTTACGGACCCATCGACGAGCTGAGGGCCGTACTGTTTGAGAAATTCTACGTATGTCATCCGATTGATTTAAGACCGACCTGAAAAAGCCGGGATGTTCTGTAAGCAAAAAAGGAGGACGGTCAGCTCTTCATCGGGCTATTCACAGGTATCGAAACAACTGCCCCGCTGGAAAAAAAGGCGATGCGGGACCTCTAAAAGTTCCCGCATCGCGGGAAGCCTTACCTGTTTTTACAGACCCATTCCGTGTTCATATCTCCGGGCAGCTGATCTTTGCTGTATCCGTACTGCTCGACATCCTTGAGCATCTTATCAGTACCGAGATAGGCTTTGAGAGCGGCATTGAACTTCTTCAGAAAGTCTCCATCCTCATTACGAAAGCCGATACCGACCCAGTTCAGGTATTTCTCCGGCAGGGCCGACGGGTTTGTCACTTCAATGGCGCCCTCCGCCTCCTTGGCCAGGTTCAGGGCCGAAAAGTAGGTGAGACCGCCGGCGTCGGCACGACCGGACCTGACGGCCGCCAGGATCTCGGTCATTCCCGGTACCTGCATGATCTTCGACTCCGGGACCCCTTCACTCTTGGCGGCTTCCACCGTGTTGAACCCCGCTCCGGTGACAAAAACAGCTTTCTTTTCAACGATGTCCTGGTAGTTCTCGAGGCCCTTGGGGTTTCCTTTGGCGACGATAAAGGCATCGCCGAAAATGCCGATGGGCTCTGAAAAGGAGACGTTCTGACAGCGGCTGTTCAGGATGTACATGCCTCCGGTTATGACGTCAAAACGGTTGGCCTTCAGCCCGGGGATCAGACCACCCCAATCGGTGACGACGGGCTCGTAATTCTCATATCCCATCTCCTTCAGGACGCCTATGGTGATGGCATTGGCGAACCCGAGGGGTTTATTCCCCTCCCCGGGATAAGCCCAGGGGACCTCGTTGGCGAACCCCAGCCTGATCGTCTCCCCGCCCTTGATCCGGTCCATCAGCGGGCCGGCATCGGCCATTCCGGCGGCCAGGAAGAACACCGCGACAAGGAAAATAATCACCGATCGTTTCAGAACGTGCCTCGACTTTTCTTTTGGCTTTCCAGTGACACTGCGGAAAAACATTTTGCCTCCCTTGGCTAGCATTGAATGAATGACGGTATAACAGCCCCAAAGACGGTTTTGCTGTCCAAATCACCGCCATACCGAAAGAGCTCCAGGGCTCTCCTTCGGGTTTCATATGTCCGACAACTTCAAACATCAATGGATTAGAAGAGCAGATGTGATAAGGAAAAAAGCCTTTTATTTGCCGCCCATTATTACGGACATAACCCCTGATGTCAAATTAGGGTGAAAAAAGGGAATAGAAATTGGAAAATAGCGAGTGAAAAAAGGGGAAATGAAGAGGGGAAAATCGAAAAGGTTGAGGCGACAAGCAGTCAGAATTCAGAGCAAAATCAGAGCCCGGGCATTGGCTTTCTTACTTCGTTTTCATCTTGCTCCTTCGTCGGCCTCTTCATTCCACTTTCCACCTTATACTCGTTACTACTTTATCACCCACCAGGTCCTTTCCCTGAAGTCCCCGTACCCGGGAAGGGACCTTTGGAGCTTGTTCTCCTCCAGTTTCGCCCGGTAAAGCTGAATGCCCACGAAGCAGCCGAGGATCACCACGTTTGCCAGTGAGAACCGCCACATCGCCACCGCAGCGGCGGTGAGGATCTCCCCGAGGTAGATGGGGTGACGGACCCAGCGGAAAGGCCCTTCGGACACCAGGGACCTCGCTTCCACGGTGATGCTGAAACTGCGGCGCAGGGCCCACATCCCCCAGACGGTCCATCCGGTAGCAAGGGTCATCCACCAGAAGACACCCAAAAGGAGCCCTCTGTCGGTGAGAAACCAGGTTGCCGGATCGGAGGTCAGCAGGGCGAAAGGCAGCAGGGACCCGATGACCGGAACGACGATCTCCCTGGCCCCCCGGGACCGATCCACCGGGTCCTGCCTGACCAGGAAGGCGAACACCAGGATCACGAAGATCAGGGTCTCCGCGGCCCACAGGGGTTTAAGGAGAAAATCCCTATACTGCAGGAACCTGACGATCAGGAAACCTGCACAGACGACCGCCCCGCCAATGCGAATGGACAGGTGAAGACTCCGCTCGGAGACCACACACCGGGCCCAACCGAAGGGGTCGAAGGTAAACCCTTCCTCGGTTCCCATGACCGATGCGCCCCCGCCCGTACCTGCGATCCCGGCCATGATCAGGCCCAGGGCGAGGAGGGCGTTTATCCCGATCCGTTCGCCGAGGATCGCGGCCCCCCACAGGACACCGGTGACGGGGATGATGTAGGTCACCAGGCTGAGATTCGTCGCTCCGATCCTGGCCAGAAGGTGGTAGTAGAAAATGTATGCCAGGCCCGTCCCCAGCACGGACAGACACAGCATGGCAGCGACGGAGGACACGGAGGGAGCCAGGGTCCAGGGCCGGTCGATCCACAGACTCAGGGGAAGGGTCCACGCCGCGGCCGCGGCCATCTGACCGGTGGCCAGGACCGTCGAGGGGGTGCCTTTCAGCCGCTTGCCGTAGATGGTCGCCAGAGCGTAACTTCCCGCCGCCCCGATTACGGCCATCTGACCGAGAAGGGAGGACGTCAGGCCCGCCAGCGCCTCCGGACCCATGAGAACCACCACCCCCGAGAAGCCCACCGCGACCCCTGCCGCTTTTCGCCTCGACAATTTTTCGTCCCCGGTGAGAAGATGAGCCAGGATCACCGTAAACAGGGGCATGAGGGAATTCAGGATCGCTGCGAGACCCGAATCGATATGGATCTCACCCCAGGTGATGAGAGTATAGGGGATGGCCCCGTTCAGAAACCCCATCATCGCGAAGGAGAACCAGATAGGGCCGGGTCGTGGCATCCTCCTGCCCCGGATCCTCACGATGCTGTACAGGAGGATCCACGCCAGCGCCGTTCGGCCAAAGACGAAGGTGAACGGCGGGATGGTGGCTACCCCCACCTTGATGAACAGGAAGGATGCGCCCCAGATCACACCGAGGAGAACGAGCAGGAGAAGGTCTTTGAAGGTCAATACCGTTCTCCTCGATGCACGAGAGGGGGCGCAGGGGTGTATGGGAGAATGGGGGAAAAGAAGAATGGGCAATACCTTTCTGAACAGTGGCGCCTATGCCCCTTTGCGCTCGAACTCTCTGGTATGCCGCTTTGAGCGTATTCCATTGACCTGTTTTCTTCTCCCTGAATAAGGGAACTTAATCTCGGCACAGTCGGCATTTGCCTGTTTTCCGGCCAGGATCTGCCCCTTCGGACAGGGGGGCTTTTCGAGTGGCAAAACAGCATCGAGGAGGGATCAGGTCGACACAATTTCAGGGAAAAGCCGGACGAAGAAGGAAAAGCAGCGCCGTAGTGCATGAGTTCAATAGTGCAGCAGACTAATGAACTGCCATCCCGCCTGCAGCGCGGGTGTACCGCTGCCCTCCGGGACCGATCCTCAGCTCTCAGTTCTCAGTTCTCAGTACTTAGCACTATAAAAAAAGAAGTACCTGCCTGAAGCGGCTTCCTTTAATCATATTCGGCGATAAACCTCTCCACTTCCCTCACATTCTCAACAGATCCGGCGAAAAACGGCACCCGCTGGTGCAGTTCAGTGGGCACCACATCCAGCACGGGACCCCGCCCGGTGCTGGCCGCCCCGCCGGCGTGCTCGCAAAGGAAAGCCATGGGGGCGCACTCGTAGAGGAGCCTGAGCTTGCCGTGGGGTTTCTTGGGATCCTTGCTGTCGGCCGGATACATGAAGATCCCGCCCTTGAGGAGGGTCCGGTGCATGTCGGCCACCATGGACCCTATGTAGCGCGCGCCGTAAGGGGTTCCGCTCTCCTTGTCCTTCTTCTTGACGTGATCGATGTAGTGACGCACCCCGGCGGACCAGTAGGGGTAGTTTCCCTCGTTGATGGAGTAGGTCTTGCCCCGTTTCGGGATCAGGATATCGGTATGGGACTCCAGGAATTCACCCACCGAGGGATCCATGGTGAACCCGTGCACCCCGTTTCCGGTGCTCATCACCAGCATGGTACTGCTGCCGTAAACGACGTACCCGGCCGCGATCATATCCCGTCCGGCCTGCATCAGGTCCTCGGCGCATCCGCCCTCGCCTTCGCTCCGCCTCCGGTGGATGGAGAAGATGGTGCCGATGTTGACGTTGACATCGATATTGGAGGACCCGTCAAGGGGATCAAAGGCGATGGTGTAGTGTCCTTTCTCGAAGCCCCCGGGAATGGGGATGATGTCGGGGACCTCCTCTGAGGCCATGACGCAGAAGTGCCCCGAGCTGGCCAGGATCTTGGTGAACACGTCGTTGGCGAAATCGTCGAGTTTCTGGACCTCCTCCCCCTGAACGTTCTTCTCCCCCGTCAGGCCGAGGATCTCCACCAGGCCGGCCTTGTTGACCTCCCGGGAGACGATCTTAGCGGCGAAGGCGATCTGGTTGAGAATGCCCGTCAGTTCCCCGGTGGCTTCGGGGTGTTCCTGCTGCTTCTTGTGGATGTGCCTGGTGAGATTGATTCCGATCATTCCATCAGCCATGCTCCCCTCCCCATAACATTAGTGTGTCATGTTCCATGTCTCCGGTTTAATGTAATTCCTTCTCAGTTCTCAGTTCTCAGTTCTAAAAAGATTATACCAAAACAAAAAACCGGATAGAAAAGGAATCAGTCCTCCGCCCCCCGCCCGGGAGAGAGCAGCCAGCGGGCCTTCTTTCACGCTACGACTCATTAAGTTGGGACCGGACATCTGGTCGAGAAGATCGTCGACAGAGGGATCGCCCTCAAAATCGAGGAACTAACGATGGCACGGACTCGACGGACCGGGGACTTCAGCTTCCTTCCTTGGGAGGGGGAACGGCAGCCTCCGGAGGCGCATTCCCCAGATGGCCGGGACGGAGATCAGCCGACGATCTTCGCGGCGATGGAGGCCACATGCCTGCCCTGAAAACGGGCCCCGGCCAGTTCGTTCTCCGTGGGCTGACGTTCTCCTTGTGATCCCGCAATAGTGCTGGCCCCGTAGGGGGAGCAGCCCGTGATCTCGTCGATCCTCATCTGCCCCTGAAAGGTGTACGGAAGACCGACGACGATCATACCCTGGTGGAAAAGGGTGATGTGGAAACTGAGGATGGTTGTCTCCTGTCCCCCATGCTGGCTTCCGGTGCTGGTAAAGACGCTGCCTACCTTTCCCACCAGGGAGCCTTCGAGCCAGAGCTGCCCGGTGGCGTCGAGGAACTGTCGCATCTGCCCGCACATACTTCCGAAGCGGGTCGGTGTCCCGAAAATGATGGCGTCATATTCAGTAAGTTCCTCCACCGAACAGACCGGAATGTGTGCCATACTCCTCTGGGCTTCAACGGCTCCCATGGCCTGGAGGACCTCTTCCGGGAGGGTCTCGGGAACCCGGCGCAGAACGGCTTCAGCACCTTCGACCTCCCGCACACCTTCTGCGACGGCTTCGGCCATGCGGTGAACGTGGCCGTACATGGAATAGTAAAGGATCAGTGCTTTCACGGAGCCTCCTTTCTCAATCTGTCACTCTCCAATTTCCAGCATCTACTGTCCATTTTCTATTCTCTATAAAGAATAAACGTCAGCATCCCTCCCGGGTAGATGTTGTCGTTGGCCACGTGAAGCAGATTGTGGCAGTGGAAAGGCCACGCGCCGGGGTTGTCGGCCTCCAGGAGGATATCCACCCGCTGTCCGGGCCCGACGTCCACCGTGTCCATCCTTTGAGGATTTTTGACCGGGTTGCCGTCCCGGGCCACTACCAGGAACTTGTGGGAGTGGGAGTGCATGAAGTGGGTCTGATAGCCGGCGTTGACGATCCGGATCCGGACCCTGTCGCCCTCCCTGACCTCTAGGGGCTCGGTGAAGGGGAAGGCCCTGCCGTTTATGGTAAACGTGTCGTACACCGGCGTGTAGGGATTGTAGGTCTTGGGGTACCAGTCCCTGGACTCGGGCTTCTCCATGGCCATGTCACCATGCCCCTCCATGGGCTCGCCCATCTGCCCATCCATTTTTTTCTCCATGGTTTCCATGGTTTCCATGGTTTCGCCCATGGGCTTCATGGCGTCTTTCATGTTCATCTCGGCCTGATCGTGCCGCGGTTCCCCCATGTGTTCTGTTACCAGCCCGTGTTCGTCATCCTCGTGATCCTCCATGTCCATCTCCCCGCCGTGGATGTGCCGATGACCGCCGGGCCACTCGTCCAGGATGAGAGTGTATTCCCGGTCGAACTTCAGCTTTTCCTTCTTCGGCTCGACGATGAAGGCACCGTACATCCCCATGTCCACGTGGTGGCCGCTGTCCACATGGCAATGGTACCAGTGGGTCCCCGGGTTCCTGACGGTGAACTCGTAGGTGTAGCTCTCCCCCTTCCGGACCGGCTCCTGGCTGAGGTAGGGGACCCCGTCCATGATGAGGGGCTTGAACTGGCCGTGGATGTGGATGGTGTGCTCATCCTTGGTCTTGTTCGACAGGACGATCCGGATCCGGTCGCCCTCCCTTACCCGGATGGTAGGTCCCGGGATAGTGCCGTTGAACCCCCACCCTTCGATGGTCTTGCCCGGGGAGATCTCGAACTTGACGTCCTCGACCACCAGCCGGAAGACCTTGACCTTCCGTCCCTCATCGGCGGTTATGATCTCATGCTCCAGTTCCGGCAGGGGGTTGGCCTTCCCGATGACCACATCCCGTCCCGTGGGGGCCGTATAGTAGATGTAATCATCAGCCTCGATCTGGTCCTTCAGCATTGACGCTGACATCTCGCCGGAACCCTTATCCGGCTCTTCGCCGTGGGCGAGAGCCATCGAGGGAAAAGCTAAAATGGTGACCAGTACGATGACGCGCCATATCGATAAAGAATTCATCCTGTCCGTCCTTTCGGCTTAAGAGGATCCTGTACTGCACCAGCCTGGAAAATAAGGCCTCAAATTCACAATTCCATAACAGCCAGCCCCACAAATCAGGGTGAGAGTGATGGGTTATGGGTCTAGGGTTCTCAGTTCCCAGGTCCCATTTCCCGGATCCCGGTTCTGGCTTTCTACATCTGATCGGCCAGCACCTCGATGAGAAAATCGTACCACTTCTCTGGACATAGTTATCTCAAGCAACGAAGGCTCCGAAATCTCTTTCCTGATGACACTGTCCGATGCGCAACCGGAAATCAGGATCATTATGGCCAGAAGAAGTGCTATCGGGGATCGGGACATAGTTCTATAATACCCAACCTTTAAAATGGGTTCAGCAAGGCGTTTCCAGGTGTTTCGTGAGAGAAAGCTTTATTCGCTTTTACGGGTATCAGGTCCTCATAGACATATGGGATCTTCACTGTGAACCCTGTGTCCTCCAAATGATGATACCCGTTTCTGAGGTAATCACCCCTGAGCTTTCTCCTCGTCTTGCTCCTTCGCCTGCATATCTACCTATTCCCTCTGGATCCATGGTGAAGGGTCAAGCTGTAGGTGAAGCTCCGCTTCCCGCGGGGAGGCAGTTCCAATGTGTACTGGACGGTGTCGCTGTCCACCTTTTGATGTTCTCCGTAATCGCCCTCGTTCTTAAGTTCCCATGAGCTTACCGGGAAGTTCCGTCTCACCTCGATGAGGGCCGGGGTATCCTGATGATTGGCCAATTCCACCTTGACCGATCGATGCTCGTCCCATCCTGTGATCCTGTCGTCCTTCCATCGGTAACTATCTGTCGAATAATCCATGAGCGTCGGCGTGACGGAGACCAGGTCCGAGGGACCCAGTTTCAGGTCAACCTGTCCGTCCCGGGGGACGTATTTTGTCTCTTCGGCCCCAACATAGGAGAGCCGCCCTCTCTCGCCGACACTGCGGAACACTTTCACCAGCCCCCCGGGGATAGGCTCCGTCCCGAGGCTGTGGTTTTCATCGTTGGCGAAGGAAAGATACCGCACCGGCCTGTTTCCGAAACGTTCCTCCTCGAAACGAAAGAGGTTTTTGACAGGGATCTCATCGGCCGAAAAGGAGATGAGCCGTTTGCCCCACCCGTTCAGGATGTCCTCGGTTCCTTCGATGGTGTAGAGAAAATACTCCGACAGGCCCTCCTTCCGGATATCCTTGGGCCGAACGGCAGGGGCCATCATGGCCTTGGCGGCTCTCATCTCCTCCACAGGCATGGCGTAATCCGCCCTTGCCGCACCCTCCGGGAAGGGAACTGGACCCGGCCTTCCAAAGGGTTCCCGACGGCGGGCCAGTTCCGCGATCCGGTCCAGAAGGTTGATCTTGCCGACCACAAGCCTGGTCTCGGCGTTCTCGTAATCCTCACCGCTGTTGTTATTGACCCGCACGTATCCCTGAAGCCCTATGGTCCTCTCATCCGGTGCCAGGGTCGCCAGGTAGTAGGCCTTCCAGGATATGCCGCTGGTGAAATAGGAGATCCCGAAAGGAACCTCCCCTGACACATCCGATTGAACATTCCAGACCCCCAGGCCGCTGACCCGAGGCGGATATTCCAGGCTCAGGACGTCAATGTCCCTCGCCATGGCAAGGGGAAACATCTCCAGCGAGGTCGGATCGATGAGGGTTCCCGACCACGAGAACTGGAGGCGGTTGTTCCCTTCCCTCATGGTCAGCGACCGGATGTCGCTTGCAAGGGTCAGGTCAGCGGTGTTGTAGATGGTGATCTGCACCCGGTCCCGGACCGGCAAGGTCACCAGGTCAACCTTGGCCGCAGCGTATTCAGGGATAAGGAGGCACAGGGAGATCAGCATGGGCGGTAAAATTTTCATTATTGTCTTCATCGTTCCTCCTATCTTCGAACGTTCCGCCTGTGGTACCGGAACCTCAATTCCTTCTTCCCCTTGGCGGGAAGATCAACAGCGTAGACGATGGTGGAGCTGTCCTTCCTTTCATAGGGCTGGCTCGTGTCCGCCATTTCCCACTCCCCGGGAATGTGCTGAACCAGGTCCACCGTCACCGGCTGATCCTTGTAGTTCTCCACCACCGTCTCGATCCTCTCCTCGGTGTCGTAGAGGACCACTTTGTGTTCAGAGGGGCGGGGATTGATCACCCTGTCCATCGTCTTGTGCTGGGTCACTGAGACGTCCCGGCTGTCGCCGATGTAGATCCTCATCTTCTCTCCAACGGGTGTAAGACCGACCCTGTCCTCCCCGAGGAAGACGGTTCCTTTCTGGCCATCATCCTGAAAAATCCGAACCTTCCCGTCCCAAAGGGCTCTCTGGCCGAGGCCCGATGAGCCTTTGTTTTCGATGACATAATGGACGGGGACCCCAACGTTCCGGTCCATCCGTTTCGGCTCCCACGGTATTTTTTCCGAGTCCCACGTGAAGGTCTTACGAATGGGGACGTCCTCTATGGACATGAAACGCAACTGCTTGGTTTCCTCATGGGCGATGGAGCCCTCGAACGGATCCCCCTGGCCCAGAACGACCTGAGCATCCTCGAAGTCCTCGCCGGAAAAGTTTCTCAGCACCAGAAAAGCGTCAAGGTCCAGGGTTTTTTCGTCCCGGGTAGATACCCC
>JBFFDD010000023.1:0-22419 GCA_041559575.1 bacterium | reverse complement strand
GCCGGAGGCTCTGGGCTGGTTGATTTCGGTTAAGGCGAGATCCCGTGAGGGCCTGTCAGGAGACCTCCGAATCCTCCCAGCCGGGATCGGCCTTTATCCTCTCGAGCTCCGCACTGAGGGTCTCGTAATGACCGTTCTCGAACTCAGCCAGGTACTCCAGAAACCCCTGTGACCTGGGATCGTCGACCTGTTCGGCCATGCGGCTGTAATTTTCCACGGCCTCCTTCTCGGCCCGCATAGCGATCTCCAGGGCCTCGACCACCGTCATGCCTTCCACGTCGGGCGTTTCGATGTCCTCACCGCTGTCCGGGATGTCCCCTACCTCCGTACCCGTCTGGGCCCAATAGAGCCGGCTCAGGGTCTGCCGATGCTCAAGCTCGTCATCGGCAAGGCCGAGGAGTTTCCTCCTGACCAGAGGGTTCTTCACCTTCCTGGCCAGCGCCAGGTAGAAGTTCCGGGCATGGATCTCATTCCTGATAGCCTCAAGGATCGTCTGACCGGTCGCGATATTCGCTGCCAATTGTCCACCTCCTTGTCGATGCGGGACAATCTAACATTTTACCCCGGTTTGGGCCAGAGAAAGTTAATAGAATAGTGGAAAGTGGAAAGGGGAAAGGGAAAAGAAACCGTCATTGAATTGATCCTGGATATTGTCTCTGACATTTTTCTGGAACCCCAACCGGACCTGATCCCGGTTCAGGTATTCAGGGTCAAGACATCGGGTCCAATAACCACTTTTCCCTTTCCCCTTTCCACTTGTCACTGGTTTTTCCATACCTCCTCCCTAACATATATTATACCCCCCTATGGTATTGAAAAATCAGAGGGGGGTATCTGGCAGGGCAGAGAAAGGATATCACCTTCCAATGGTTCGAGATCCAGTTAAAGGATTCGGTATGGGAAAGAAAGGAGACTGGAGGGAACTTCGAAGTACATATCACGGATCAGTGCTTATGGGGCTCTCCACCCCAACTTCAAACTTCAAACCTCAAACTTCAAACTTTTATCCTTCCTCCCCTGCCCTGCCCGGAAACCAGGCCATCAGCTGTTGAACTGGATCTCCAGCAGGACCGTCACACCCCAGACCGGCCTGTAACTACCGGTCTCATCCCGTGGCCATCGAATCTCCGGTACCAGTTCGTAGAAGAGCCATGGACGGAAGAAATTCTTCCGATAACGGACATCGGCCTCGAACTGTTCCACCAGGCAGCGAGGTTTGGTGACACCGGACAGTCCCGTGGCGTAGGTGACGGCTTTCTTTGAAGAGAGTTTTCGAAAGAGGGAGAATCTCGATCCCCATTCGATTCCCTCGATACTCTCGGAGTAGTTGCCCGCGCTGCTCCAGCGGACCAGAACCGGCTCACCGAACCTCCTCTCCAGGTCGATCCGGGTGGTCCCCCCGAAGCCCTCCTCCTCCTCCCAGAAGCCCGTCTGGACGAAGCGGGCCAGCGAGTTGACGCTCAGAGGAAAGGTGTACCTGTAGCGCAGCCTTACATAGGGGGGAGGAAGAGGCAGGTCGAACCGCATTCCCAGGCCGACGCTGAATTTCGAACGCCGCCTTTCCCTGGCGTCATAGCGGAGCTCGACCTTGCCCTCCCTTTCGTCTTCATCCTCCTCCAGACCGGTATCTAACGGATCATCCGGCAGGATCTGGGTGGGATCGCCCTCTGACTTACCGGCGACGATCAGTCTCAGTTTCCGGGTGGCGTGGGGAAGGCGCATGCTGATGTTGAACTGGTTGGGATAGGTGTAATCCTCATCCTCTGACCACCTCACACCGAACTGAAGCCTCGCTGACGTCCCCGGATACCCCTCTTCGTAGGGCCTTTCCTCACCGAAGAAACCGTCGAACCAGGCGGCCGGTTGACAGAGTGTCCGATTCAGGTAGGCGTGGGTCCTGTCCATCCAGGTCCTCCCGTGGCCCTCCTCCCCCATGCAGGGCCCTTCAGTGGCCCTTATCGCCGGGGGAGGCTCCTCGTCAGCACCGCGTGCCGAATCCATGCTCAGGACGGTGACCAGAAACACCAGCGGCAGGACCCGGATAGCCCTGCAAAGGAGGCTGGTCCCGATGCTCTCGAACGGAGCCCGCTGGCGACCGCCCCGCCTCTCTGGAAATACGGGATGATCAGCCCTCCTCAAATATGGTATCGTATCTGTCATTTTCGGGTCAGGATCCAGCAGGACGGAGTCTCGACCCAGTCCCCCACCATCTCTCATGGGGGATAATATATCACCTGTGATGCCTTCAATAGAACAGGCAACAGAGGATAATTGGGAGGAACTGACAGAGACACTGGAGAAGGAGGAGACTATGAAAGACTCACTGACGGCCGGAGTGGAATACACCCACCGGTACCGCGTTCCCGAGGAGAAAACGGTCCCCTTTCTGTTTCCGGAGGCGGAATCCTTTCAGGCAATGCCCAGGGTCCTGGCCACCGGGTTCCTGGTCGGCCTCATGGAGTGGGCCTGCATCGAAGCCATGGCCCCATATCTGGACGAGGGAGAGGGAAGCGTGGGAACCAGGATCGACATCACCCACTCAGCCCCGACTCCGCCTGGCATGGAGGTGACCGTTCAGGTTCGGTGCGTGGAGGTGGATGGAAGGCTCACCACATGGGAGATCGAGGCCACTGACGAGACGGAGGCCATCGGGAAAGCGATCCATCAGCGGTTCACCGTCAACTGGGACAAGTTCAACGCCAGGCTGGAGGGCAAAGGGAGGTAAGTTTGAGGTTTGAGGGAAAGGACATTACAAAGTCCCGCGTTCCAGGTTCCGGAAGGAAACCGGCCGCAGAAACCCGCCTGCGCTCAGGGAACTGCGGCGAGGCAAGCGATGACAGGAGGAAAACAATCACGAATTGCATTCTTCCTGTTCCTATTCCATCGTCTGGGTCTGCCTTTTCCCCGCGGCCTCTGTGGTAATGCCCTGAAATTCAATGACTAATCTACGTAAATGAAAACCAAAGACGAGAAAAGAGAACATTTCGACCGGCTCGCTCCGGAAAGGGATCGCTGGAAGGCGAGGAACAGGTATTACCACGAGGATCTGGAGAGATTCCTGTCCTTCCTGATCCCAGAGGGATCACGGGTTCTGGAGATCGGGTGCAGCACGGGAGACCTTCTTGCCCGCCTGAAACCCTCGGCAGGCACAGGAATCGATTTTTCCCCTGAAATGATCCGCCTCGCCAGGGGAAAATATCCGTCCCACGACTACCCGAACCTCGATTTCAAGGTCGGTGACGCGGAGGCCTTGCCCATCGAGGGCACCTTCGATTACGTCGTGATGTCCGATCTCATCGGCGAACTGACCGACACCTGGTCGGCTTTCCGGAACCTCAGGGATGTCACTGCCATCGAATCGAGGGTCATCATCACCTACTTTAACGCCCTGTGGGAACCGGTCCTTCGTCTGGGGGAACGGCTGGGTCTGAAGATGCCCCAGGATCACCAGAACTGGCTCTCCATGGGGGATATCGAAAACCTCCTCGAATTGAACGGACTGGAGGTTTTCAAAAAAGGCTACCGCTTTCTTTTCCCTAAAAGGATCCCCATCCTCTCCGCCCTCCTGAACAATTTTATCGCCAAGCTCCCCTTTTTCCGGAATATGTGTCTGGTGACCTACCTGGTCGCCAAACCCCGTTCCGGGGAGGAAAAACCGCCGAGTCGCTCGGTCTCGGTGATCGTCCCCTGCAGAAATGAGCGGGGGAATATCGCACCGGCGGTTGAGCGCATCCCGGACATGGGCTCGCACACGGAGATCATCTTCGTGGACGGCAATTCTACCGACGGCACGGTTGAGGCCATCGAGGATATTATCAAGGATTCCGGTCCTGAAAAGGACATCAAGCTTATCCACCAGATTCCGCCCGGCTCAGAGGACGGCCTTGGCCACGGCCGGATGCTCAAGCTGGGCAAAGGGGACGCGGTAAGAAAGGGGTTCTCGGCAGCGTCAGGCGACATCCTGATGATCCTGGATTCAGACCTGACCGTCCCCCCTGAAGATCTGCCCAAATTCTACCTGGCCCTGGTGGAGGGAAGAGGGGAATTCATCAACGGCACCAGACTTGTCTATCCCATGGAAAAGGAAGCCATGCGCTTTCTGAACAAGCTGGGCAACAAGTTCTTCAGCCTGGTGTTTACATGGCTCCTGGACCAGCGAGTCAAAGATACCCTTTGCGGGACCAAGGTCCTGTTCCGAAGCGATTACGACAAGATCGCCGCTGGAAGGAGCTTTTTCGGGGATTTTGATCCCTTCGGCGATTTCGATCTCCTCTTCGGAGCCGCCAAGCAGAACCTCAAGATCGTGGAGGTCCCCATTCGTTACCGGGAGAGAACCTACGGAGAGATCAAGATCGAACGGTTCCGGCATGGCCTGCTTCTCCTCAGAATGAGCGCCATCGGCATGGTCAAACTGAAGCTGAGATAGGAGCACAGAAAAGTTTGACGTTTGACGTTTGAGGGAAAAGATAGTTCCAGGTTTCAAGTTGCAGTTTCCAAGGGAAAAAAATGGACACGGAGACGCGGAGAGGGAACATCAGGTGGCAGAGTAAAGAAGCTATTGGGGTGTTGACGTAACGAGGGAGCGGGGATCTATACAGCGGGAAACTGCGAACTGCTCTTTTTCAGATCACGAATTACGAATCACTGATCACGACGCTTTAAACGTTAAAGTAAACGACCGCGTAGATCTCCGCCTTTCTGTTACCCAGGGCCACAATGCGGTGGGGGACGCTGGAACTGTAATAAAGACTGTCCCCGGGACCAAGTGTGTAGGTCTCACTTCCGTACTGGATCTCAACCTCACCCGCCAGAACGGCGATAAATTCCTCACCCTCATGCTGGGACACCTTGACCTGGCCCGCAGGAACGGGATGGACCTCTATGAAGAACGGCTCCATGTGCCTATCCAGCTTCCCTTTGCCCAGGGAGTAGAACACGAGGGAATCGGGTGTGCTGACACCCATGCTCTTGCTGGCTTCATCCTCGCCGGCCCGGTCGGACGCCCTGTTGACGATGGGATCCTTGGCGATCTTGTCGTCCAGAAAATTGGCCATGCGGATGCCTAAAGCCCGGCTGATCTTTAGAAGATATCCCAGAGGCGGCGACGTCTCGTTGCTCTCCACCGAAGCAATAAACGCCGGATCGAGACCGGACCGCTCAGCCAGTTCACCCTGGTCAATCCCCTTGATCTCCCTGAATTTTTTGACCCTGTCGCCTATCTTCTCCATCGCCTTCCCTACCCTTCAGAGAACATCGATCTAAAGACCCGTTGGATTGAGCTCAAAACGGCAGACACACCACCGCGACAAGGCATCATAAATCCATAGCCCCGGCATGACAAGGGATTTCAGCCAACGACGGGAAGATATGGTTCCACGTTTCAGGTCCGGAGTGTTTAATCTCCAATGTCCAATTTCCATTCTCCAATCCCTACTTCCTCTCTCCGATATGCTTCACCAGCTCCTCCCGGTCCACTGCCCTTCGGTGGAGAGGCTCCCTGGATTCGGCGTACAAAGCAAGGCCATCCTCCATTGTCCTTCTACCGGCGTCCTGGTAGAGGATCCCCAGGGCCAGCTTCTTGGGATTCATGGCTGCCCTGAGGGCTTCCATCCTGTCCGTCGGATCGTGGGATCCGTCCAGATGATAGGTATTGTCCTCGAACCAACTGTAGGTGTTGATCCGGTTGTAGGTCACACAGGGCTGCAGGATGTCCACCAGGGCGTATCCCCTGTGCCGGATCGCCTCCTGAATTGTTCTGGTGGTTCCTTCCCCGTCTCCGGTGAAAGCCCTGGCGGCGAATGAGGCCCCCAGGGTGATCGCCAGGGCGAGGGGATTTATCGGCTCATGCGCGACACCGTGGACCTGGACCGGGGTCACCATCCCCATGGGACTGGTGGGCGATGCCTGCCCTTTGGTAAGGCCGTAGACCATATTGTCGTGCACCAGGTTCGTAATGTCCGGGTTTCTCCTGATGGCGTGGATGAAGTGGTTGCCGCCCTCGCCATACATGTCACCGTCACCTCCAACGGCCAGCACCGTCAATCCTGGGTTTGCGGCCTTTACCCCCGTGGCGAGGGGGATCGCTCGTCCGTGAAGACCGTTAAACATGTTGCAGCGAAGATAATGGGGGGTTTTGGCCGCCTGGCCGATACCCGAAACGATAACCACATCCCTGGGTTCCAGCTCCAGACCAGCCAACGCCCCTTTGAGGGTATCCAGAAGGGGGTAGTTCCCGCACCCGGGGCACCAGGTGATCTCGATATCTTCCATGTCGAAAATCTTGTGGTCCATGATCATTGTCTCCTGGCTATCTTGAGGATCTTCCTGGCAAGTAGCTCCGAACAGAAAGGCCTTCCATCGTACTGGAGAATATGGTGACTCACTTCGAAACCCCCATAGGCCCTCAGGAGCCTGGCGAACTGGCCACCGAAGTTGTTCTCCACCACAACGGTCACATCCGCCTGATCCAGAAACCCCGATGTTTCCGGCGGCAGGGGAAAAACCTGGCTGAAGTGCAGGCAGGCGATATCATCCTTCCTCAGCAGTTGGACGGCCTCGGAGATAATGTGGAAATTAGAACCCCAGCCGATGACCAGAACCCGATAGTCCTCGGGGCCCATGAGGACCGGGGGGACGGAGTCAGCGATGATGGATTCCATCTTCCCCATCCTCTTTTCCATCATTAAATTCCTGACATCGATCTCCTCCGTGATGTGTCCGTTCTCGGTGTGTTCGTGGCTGTCCACCGCCACCAGACCTGATCCGAAACCCGGGATCCCCCTGGGAGAGATACCGTCCTCCGTGAGACGATATCTGCGGTAATCCCCCCCGGTCTCAGTCAGGTAATCCTCGTTGATCAGGGAGTCTGCCTCCAGGGAGGGGATGCTGTAATAGGAATCGAGGAAATACTGGTCGGTGAGGACGAAAACGGGGACCTGATACCTGTCGGCCACATTGAACGCCCGATGGGTGAGAGTGAAGGCATCCTCGGTCCGGCCCGGCGCGTAGATGACCCTGGGGAACTCCCCATGTCCCGCGTAGAGGGCCAGATCGAGGTCAGCCTGCTCGGTTCGCGTGGCCATTCCGGTGGCCGGTCCCGGTCTCTGCCCAAGGTGGATCACCAGAGGAGTTTCGGTGATACCGGCCAGGCTTACCCCCTCCTCCATCAGAGCGAACCCGCCGCCCGAGGTGGTCACCATGGCCCTGGCGCCCGCATAGGAGGCCCCGATGGCCATATTGACCGCGGCGATCTCGTCCTCGGCCTGTTCGGCGACGATGCCGAACTTCTCGTCATGGGTGGACAGGTAGGTCAGGATGGCGGTCCCGGGCGACATGGGGTAGGAGGAGATGAACCGGCACCCCCCTGAAATGGCCCCGAGGGATACGGCCTCCGCCCCGCTGATGAGCAGATCCTCGGTGACCTGGGGATCCTTGTCGATGGAGAAGGCCACCCTGCCCGAGGAACGCATGTCTCCACCGGTTTTATACCCGGCTTCTGCGGCCTTAACGTTCCTGGCCACGACCTCCTCGCCTTTGCGGCCAAAATGCTCCTTCAGGTAACCCTCCAGGACCGGGAGGTCCGCCTCCAGGATACCGCACAGAACGCCTATAGCCACAGTGTTGGCGTAGATCTTCCCTCCGGCCTCCTCGGCTATGGCGGTGAAGGGAATATCCACGCAATCGCATTCGGTCGTCAGGGTCTTTTTCTCGCCGATGATGAGGGTTTTATTCGAGATACGGCCCGCCAGATGGGCCAGGGCGCCGCTGTCCAGAGGGATGAGCATATCGATGCGATCCACGTTGGCCGGTGCACGTTTGGCCCCGACCCGGATAAGGGTTGAATTGCTCCCCCCCCGGATGCGGGACATGTACTCCTTGGTGGCAAAGACGTGGTAGCCGGATCGTTTCAGGACCCTGGTCAGGATAAACTCGATGGTCTGGATCCCCTGTCCCGCCTGGCCTCCGACGACGATGGTCACGTCTTTGCCGCCCCTAGAAATTCTACCTGACATGATAGAAAGCCTCCCTCCTTGCCGATACGATGGAAAATTAGAAAGAGATTATCCCTATAATATCACGGGGGACCATTCGCTCAAACGGATGAATCCGGTTTTTAGTTTCCAGTTTGCGGCTTCCAGCTTCAAGAAAAATGAGAAACACCCGGCCATGGGAAATGGCGGTTGCGATCGGGACGAATCACGAATAACGAACCCCGGTTGTTTTTCGACTGTAGACATAAAACTGGAAACAGGAAACTTCACCCTACTCTTTCTCTTAAGCTATAATGAATCAAACTGAATCGAACACCAAAAAGTCCCATCCAGGAGGCAGACCAATGACCAAAGTCAGCGATTCCATGGGCGAGATGACAGTGCCCGATTCGGCCTACTACGGGGCCTCCACCCAGCGGGCCGTGGAGAACTTCCCCATCTCCGGTTACCGTATCCCCCGCAGCATCCTGCGCGCCCTGGCCATGATCAAACTGGCCGCGGCGAGGGTCAACCAGGAGCTTGATCTCCTGCCCGGGGACCTGGCGGAAGCCATCTCCGAAGCCGCTGAGGAGGTTATCGAGGGAAAATTAGATGACCAGTTCCCCGTAGACGTCTTCCAGACCGGTTCGGGAACCTCAACGAACATGAATATGAACGAGGTCCTCGCCGCCCGGGCCAACGAGATCCTCGAGCAACCGAGGCAGGGACGCACACCGGTCCACCCCAACGATCATGTGAATCTGGGGCAGTCGAGCAACGACGTTTTCCCCTCCTCCCTGCACATAGCGGCACGGATCCAGGTCCAGGACGCGCTAATTCCCTCATTGACGACCTTCGGCGCCTCCCTGGAAGAGAAGGCCGACCGGTTCAGGGAGATCGTCAAGGTGGGAAGAACCCACATGCAGGATGCCGTGCCGGTGACCCTGGGTCAGGAGTTCTCGGCCTGGGCCGCTCAGGTCGGCTTCAACATATCGGCCATCGAGGGGTGTTTCGCAGCCCTGGAGGAGATCCCCCTCGGCGGGACCGCGGTGGGAACCGGGCTGAACACCCACCCCGATTTCGGCATGCGGGCCGCGGCCAGGTTTGAGGAATGGACAGGCATCCCCTTTCGGCTGTCCGGCAACCGGTTCGCCTCCCTCGGCGGCAGGGAAGCCCTGGCTGGCCTGTCCAAGGCACTGTCGGGATACGCCTCGTCTCTGGCCAAGATCGCCTCGGATATCCGCTTCCTGGCTTCCGGGCCCGATTGCGGTATCGGTGAGATGACCCTGCCCGCCCTTCAGCCCGGCTCGTCAATCATGCCGGGCAAAGTCAACCCGGTCCTCATTGAGTCGGCCCTTCAGGTGGCTGCCCGGGTCATGGGCAACGACGTAACCGTTACCTTCGCCAACGCGTCCGGAAACCTGGAGCTGAACGTCATGATGCCCCTCATCGGCCACTCGATCATCGAGTCCGTGAACCTGTTGACCAACGTTACCCGCCAGCTGTCGGACAGGTGCATCGAGGGCATCGAGGCGAACGGCGAACGCTGCGCCGAGCTGGTGGAGAGAAGCATGGCCCTGGTCACCCCTCTGGCTCAGAGGATCGGCTACGACAGGGCCGCCGAACTGGCCAAAGAGGCCCACCGGAGGGATTTAACCATCCGGGAGATCGTCAAGGAGAAGAAGATCCTCACCGACAAGGAGATCGAGGAGGTCCTCGATCCGAAGCGCATGGTTTAGCGCCCTTCGGATCAAGGGTAAAGCGAAAAGTGGACAGGTTAAGGTGGAAAGAAAATTCCAGACTCCAGATTCCAAAAAGAATGGCGCATGTCATTGTGATGCCCGTCACAATGCCGACGCAACCTCAAAGGCTTTAAAACACAGGATCCTTAAGAGTTCCATTTTGGATCTTGGAAATTGCATTTTAACAATAATCGGCCTCCAGCTACTTGCCGCTTATTTTTCCTTCCCCTTTCCCCTTTCCACTCGACACCATTCGCTGTGAACAAACGGTGAGATTCAACCGCTACCCATCATTTGTATAATAAAGAATAATATTCACAGCAGAGGACACAGTCTTTCTCAGGCCGCACCGCAGAGTAAAATCGATGTCCAGGATCTGATATAATAGGTTCTTAAGACCGGGACTCGTCACTAAATTCCAGTAACTTCACGCCCGGAGGTGCACCTCATGTCTTCTTCGGACAACCTCCCTTTCGATCCCCGGTCCCCTTTGACCGTCGACGGTCAGAGCCACACCATATTTCGACTGGCCACCCTCGAGGAGCAGGGATTAACGACGATCAGCCGCCTGCCCTACTCCATCCGCGTCCTCCTGGAAAACGTTCTTCGCAGCTCCTGGCTGGGGATATCCAATGAGCAGGGACTCACCGGAATCGCCTCCTGGTCACCGGACATGGGGAATGAAGCCACCATCCCCTTCATGCCCGCCAGGGTGGTCCTTCAGGATTTCACCGGCGTGCCTTCCCTGGTGGACCTGGCCGCCATGCGTTCGGCCCTCGCCCGGGCGGGGGGCGACCCCTCCCTTATCAACCCCAAAATCCCGGCGGATCTGATCATCGATCATTCCGTTCAGGTGGACCGGTACGGCTCACCGGAGGCCTTCGGCCACAATGTCGCCAGGGAGATGGAACGCAACCGTGAGCGGTACACCCTCCTCCGGTGGGGACAGCTGGCCTTTGATAATTTCCGTGTCGTACCACCGGGAACGGGGATCTGCCACCAGGTCAACCTGGAGTATCTGGGAGCCGTGGTTCAGAGGAGGACCGTGGACGGTGAATTGACCGCCTTCCCGGACACCCTGGTTGGTACCGACTCCCACACCCCCATGATCAACGGCCTGGGTATTCTGGGATGGGGGGTAGGTGGTATCGAGGCCGAGGCCGTGCTCCTCGGTCAGCCCTATTTCATGCTCATTCCGGAAGTGGTGGGCATGAAGCTGACCGGCCGTCTCCCAGCGGGGACGACAGCCACGGACCTCGTCCTGGCCATCACCCGGATCCTGCGGGAGAAGGATGTTGTTGGAAGGTTTGTGGAATTTTTCGGTCCCGGTCTGGCCAACCTGACACTGCCCGACCGAGCCACTATCTCCAACATGTCCCCTGAATACGGAGCGACCATGACCTACTTCCCGGTGGACCGAAAAACCTTGGAATATCTGGCTTTTTCGGGACGCCCCGCGGAACGGATCCGTCTGGTAGAGGCCTACACCCGTGAACAATCCCTCTTCCATCATCCTGGCGATCCTGAACCGGGATATACAGCCGTCTATGAGGTCGACCTGGACGGCATCAAGACGGCTATTGCGGGACCGAGGAAACCTCACGAGTGGCTCCCCCTTTCCGCCGTTAAGGACGCCTTCAGAGACGAACTTTCCGAGATGGCAGCCGCGGGGATCACCTCCAACGCCGACAGTTTCGATAGCTGCGGTTCCTGGGCCGAAGAGGGCGGTTCGTGCGCCCTGTCACCGGAGGGATGCGCCTGCGCGATGCCCTCGAGAACCGAACTCCTGGAAGCCCAATGCAGTGTTGACGAAGCCAAGGTCACCATCGGAGATGGATCGGTGGTTATCGCCGCCATTACCAGCTGCACCAACACCTCCAACCCCTCCGTGATGCTGGGCGCCGGGCTCTTGGCCAGGAAGGCTGTAGAGAGGGGGTTAACCGTCAAGCCGTGGGTAAAGACAAGCCTTGCTCCCGGTTCCAGGGTGGTCACCGACTACCTTGACCGGGCGGAACTCACCCCCTATCTGGAGGCCCTCGGTTTCCACCTGGTGGGATACGGCTGCACCACGTGCATTGGCAACAGCGGCCCTCTGAAGGGAACGGTCGCCCAGGCCATCGAGGACCATCAGCTGGTCGTCGCCGCAGTCCTGAGCGGAAACCGGAACTACGAGGCCCGCATCAACCCGCATGTCAGGGCCAACTATCTGGCTTCCCCTCCCCTTGTCGTAGCCTACGCCCTGGCCGGCTCCCTCGACGTCGATCTGACAACAGAACCGGTCTGTTACGATCCTGACGGAAATCCCGTGCATCTGAGGGAGATCTGGCCGACAGCGGAGGAGATCGACTCGGCTATCGAGGCCTTTATCGAACCCGGGATGTTCATCGAGGCATACTCAGACGTCTTCGAGGGCGATGAGGTCTGGAAGGACCTTGCTCCTTCGGCCGAGAGCCTGTACGCGTGGGATCCCGAATCGACCTACATCAGGGAGCCCCCTTTTTTCATGGATCTGCCGGACGAACCGTCCCCCTTGACCGACCTCTCCGATGCCCGGATCCTGGGCGTCTTCGGCGATACCCTGACCACGGATCATATCTCCCCGGCCGGAGCCATCCCCTCCGACAGCCCGGCAGGCAGATATCTCATCCTAAACGGGATCGATCCGGCCGATTTCAACAGTTTCGGTTCCCGCCGGGGCAACCACGAGGTCCTCCTCCGGGGGACGTTCGGAAACATCCGCATCAGGAACCGGATGGTTGACCGGGAGGGCGGATGGACAGTTCACCACCCCTCCGAAAAGACCATGACCATCTACGACGCAGCCATGAGATATCTGGATGAAGGTGTCCCTCTGGTGATCTTCGGCGGCAGGGAGTATGGGGCGGGCAGTTCCAGGGACTGGGCGGCCAAGGGGGCGCTGCTTCTCGGCGTGCGGGCGGTCATCGCGGAATCTTTCGAAAGGATCCACCGGAGCAACCTGGTGGGAATGGGTATCCTGCCTATCCAGCTGCCGGCAGGGACCACCATTGAATCCCTTAACCTCAGCGGCGGGGAAAAAGTTGGAATCAAGGGCCTCGAGGGCGACCTGGAGCCCGGCGGCGATGCCCTATTGGAGATCCACCGGACCGACGGCAGCGTGGCTGATCTCACGGCGATTTTCCGGTTGGATAACCAGGTCGACGTCGAGTACTATCGCCACGGCGGGATCCTGCACAAGGTGTTGAGGGAAATGGTTAAAGGCAGTGCCTAGCACCTAGTACTTAGTCCAGAAGGTAAGCCTTGTCCAGTGCCCAACCGAAAAGAGATCGACTGGGCGACCGGTCGAATTAGCGAATAAGTCGTTTTTTCGTTGGATCACTAGGTCGTCAAGTCGCAAATTCGAGCGACTCAGTTCTCAGTTCCTCAAACTCCAAACTGTACATTCCCCCCGCACATTGCCGTGTGCAGGGCCCACCCCCATGGGTATTGTTTCAGGTGCTCCTCCGGAGAGTTCAGCGTGACGGGATCGCCGTTAGGTAGCGAAGCCGCCTATTCTCATTGATCCCTAGTGGACGTCTCTTCCGGACTGTGCGCCCGACCCGAAGCGCTCCCGGACGATCCGCTCCATCCTGGGGGCGATCACCAGATCGAAGACCTCCCCCTTTCCAGGGAAGAACTTCTCAGCCAAACCGCGAAGGTCGCCGATGAGCCCATGCGCCTGAGCCAGAGTCATGGGTTCGGTGTACAATCGCTGCCGGGTCAGGTCGGTCAGAAACCGGAAGGTCCGCATCCTTCGGTTCTCCTCACGGATGGCTTCCCGAATGTCAGTACCGTCCTTGTCGCTCATCTGCCGATACTCATAATTTACTTTAAATATTTAATATAAGATATTATTTTTTATGGTTAATTTCTACAAACTACTAAACTATAATTTCCAATTTCCAATCTCCACTATCTGATCTCTATTTTCAATCCATTTTTCCCAATTTACAAGTTGAAACGAATCTTTGACCGCGCACGAATCACTGATTACCGATCACTGGATTCCCAATTTCTAACTTCTAACTATAAACCATAAACTATAAACTAGTTTCTATGCCTCCCCGTTTCCTTCTCATCAACCCCTGGGTGTATGATTTCGCCGCCGTCGACCTGTGGGCTCGCCCTCTGGGGCTTTATCGGGTGGCGGAGAACCTTAGCCGGTTTGATACGGAAATCGTCTTCCTGGACCTCATGGACACCCATCAGAGGGACAGGCCCTTCGGCACGGGGAAATACCCGCGGACCATAGTGCCAAAGCCGAACTTCCTGGGGGTTATCCCCCGCCACTTCGCCCGCTACGGGCGTCCTGAGAGGTCCCTTATTGAAACCCTCGGGGTCGGCGGGCCCCTCGATGCCGTTCTGATCACCGGGATCATGGCCTACTGGTACCCCGGTATTATCAGGGTTGTGGAGATCATTCGACGGTTCCATCGCCATGTACCTATCCTGTTGGGGGGCATCTACCCTGCCCTTTGGCCGGATCATGCCCGATCGTTGTCCGGAATCGAAGCCGTTCACATCGGTCCTCCGGATGACCGATTTCACAGGATGCTTTATCAGCTCGGCATCCACCTGGAACCCGTCAGGGATGATCCTCTCCCCTGGTACCGCATTCCGGCGCTGGCAGGTTCCACCGGCCCAGCGGCCCCCCTGGAGACCGGTACGGGATGTCCCCTGGGCTGTCCCTACTGCGCATCGAGAAAACTCTCCGGTGGCCTTGTTAGAAAGGAACCTGACGACGTCGTCAGCGAGATCCTAACCCTGAATGCCATGGGTGTCAGGGATCTGGCCTTTTACGACGATGCCCTGTTGTGGGACCCGGACAACCACATCAAGCCTATCCTGCGGGAGATCGATGGCAGGCGGCTGGACCTGAGGTTTCACACCCCCAATGGCCTGCACGCCCGATTCATCGACCCGGAATTGGCCACCCTGATGATGCGAACCGGATTCAAAACCCTGCGGCTGTCCCTTGAGACAGTGGACGACAAAAAGCAGAGGGAGTCGGGGAAGGTCCTCTCGGAGGAATTCGCTTCGGCTGTCTCCTGCCTTAAAGAGGTCGGATTCAGGAAGGAAGACATAGGCGCGTACCTCATGTATGGGCTACCGGGCCAGGAGCTGGAAGAGGTGGAACAGGGCGTGGAATTCATCGCCGCTCAGGGTGCCAGGGTTCACCTGACCGAATATTCCCCCATCCCGGGAACCGACTACTGGGATCTGCTCGTCTCGAACGGCACGATCTCCGAAGGCATCGATCCCCTGATGACCAACAACACCGTGTTCTCCCTCCTCTTTTCCGGGTACGATCCGGACCGGCTAGAGGCCCTCAAAGGGCGTGCAAGGCGGTTGAATGGGTCGAAAGAGTGATCCAAAGTCCGAGACAGGAAGGCCGAACCACAGAGAACACGGAGAAAAGATCAAATCTGGATTTTTAAAAAAAGTATGGACCGCAGGGGACGCAAGGGGACCCAGGGAAAAAACATGGATTAATGGAAAAAGCCTGGTCACTGTGCCCGTTCGCCGCGGCTCGAACAGGGAAGATGGAGGGACGGAGGAGGAAGAATTACTTCAGTAGAGCAGGAAGGATAAACAAAAAATATTATCCCTACCCTTTGCCTTGAAGCCTATGGGATCGCTTCAACCCGGTCAACACCCTGCAAGTAACAGTGCTCTTTCACCCTTTTCGAGGCTGCTCCAATGGTATAATGCCCGCCATGAGTGTTGGCATGGAGTCAGTCGAAGTGAGCTGAGTCGAAGGAAGAGGTTACAGGAAAATGATGATCGCAGGCAAACCTGTTCTTACCTGATCTGCGACCCACCTGCCCGAGGGGATATGGGTTAATGTTTATCCTAAGCTATCCTGGCCTTTGCTGGACAGAATCATCATTTCTGGACTCAGGAGTAATAAGTTTTACTCATTGGCTTTCTGTGTTAATGCTCTTCCAATGACTGACCAGGATTGTTTCAAGCACATCATATTGCCCATTATCGCCTTCGCCGTGGCGGGAGTGGGCATTCTTTTCTGGGTCCTTTATTTCGTGGGGCCTCTCTACCCGGCCGAGGAAAACATCCGGCTGTTCGAATCGGCTTTTCCCGTGGCGGACAGCGCCCTGTTCCTGACCCTGATCCTGACCGGAGCCGGCCTTAGGGGAAGAAAACGTTACGGCGAATTCTTTCTCGTCGTGGCCTCCGCCATGGCCCTGTTCCTGGGTCTTCTCGACGCTGCCTTCTACGGGATGAACGGTCTGTACCTTCCCCTGACAGGGTTCACTGCGGCCGTGCTGGCCGTCAACGCATTATCCGTCCTGGGAGGGCTTTTCGGCCTGTGGATCGGATGGGGGTATTTTAGAGAAACAGGGTCTAGTGTCTAGTTTCTAGTGTCTGGATATTGCTTTATTCACCGCAGAGTACGCGGGGTGACGCAGAGGGACAAAATAATGTCCAGATTCTAGAGTCTAGTAACCCATCCAACATTTAGCGTCTTGGAGTCTTGAACGATCGGAGGGAGCGGGCGAGAGATAAGAATTTTACATTGAAATGCGTTCCAGCTGCCGGTCGTGCCACCTCGACAGGAGCAGCTGCGAGACCATGGCCCCGATGAGGGCGAAGAACATGTCCCAGTGGGAATCCCAGATATCCCCCTGGCTTCCCAGAAAGGCGTCGGCCGACTCCCCGCCGGCAAGAGCCGCCCACCATTCGATCATCTCGTAAAATGCTGAGAAAGCCAGACAGACGCAGGTCACCAGAAAGAAAAGCCACTTGCCTCTGGCGAGGGGCGATCTCCTTAACAGGATCTCACGGGCCAGGATCGCGGGAATGAATCCCTGTGCGAGGTGTCCCAGCCGATCGTAGTGGTTGCGGCTGAGGTCAAAAAGGTCCTGTACCCAGTATCCCAGCGGGACACGGGCGTAGGTGTATTGACCGCCGACGATCAGGATAAGGGCGTGCAGGAGCAGCAGGCGGTATAGCAGAGGGGTGAGGGGAAACCGCCGGTAGGTCGTCAGCAGGACGGGAATACCAATAAGGACCGGGAAGACCTCCAGAAACCAGGTGAAGCGGTCGTAGGGTTTGATGCCGGACAGGATCAGAGCCAGAACTACGACAAGGAGGAGAAGCGTTGGTTCCGCAGGTCTTCGGATCATTCGCCAGCCTGGGGAAAGGTCGCGGGAACGAATCTAAAATCCAAAGTCCAAAATCCAAAACTGCAAGTTGCCTGATTGTTCATTGCTCACTCGCTCGGTCTTCCAGCCGCTCTCTCCCTCCGTGCCTCCATCTCCATCTCCTTTTCCAGGAAGTAGCTGAGCACGGTCCGGATCCCCACCACGGCGCTCAGTATGCCCACCTTCTCCCACGTGGGGCTGGCCACCGAGCTGATGATATCCGCGGCGATGAAGATCTCAAGGCCGAGGAGGAGATGGGCCCCCAGCTCCTGCCTCATGCCAGCATCCCAACGGTCCGAATCGACGTGTGCCCTGGAGAGTTTGCTCCAGAAAAAGGCGATAATGGCGCCGATGGTCCCCCAGAGGACAACCAGGATCCCCACCATACTGATGAGAAAACTGACCATCTCGATGACCCGGTGGATGAGATCGATCATTTATTGCCTCACATCGTAAATGGAGTCTTCCGCCTTCTCTCTTACTCACTGTTGGAACTGCGGCTAGCAGGGGCGCCAGGAGCCTGGATCCGGGAAATATTCATGTAAGATCATTCCTCCCATCCCCGGTCCCGGTCATTTTCCTCTGCGTCCTCAATGATATCTGTGGTTAAATCTTTTTTCATCCATTTCACCGGAAACAGCATCGGCACCTCCCTCTGATACTGCCTGTATTGGTCTCCAAATTCAACAACCAGCTTTCTCTCCTCCAGAAAGGTGCCGATGACCAGATAGGCGGTCAGAACAAGGTTGGTCAGAAGGACGGCCATTTCGATATCCCTGGCCCAGACGATGAGGATCGCCCCTGCGTACCATGGGTGCCGGACGCGACCGAGGATGCCGTGGACCTCAAGCCCGCCGCTCTCAGTCAGTCCCCTGCGCGATTCGTGATTCGAAAACCAGTTTTCAGTTTTCAGTTTTCAGTTTTCAATTTCCAGTTTGCGGCTTTCAGTTCCAACAATTCCTCGATACTTCCCTACAGCGATTCTTCGATATCAACTCCACCCAATCTTCGCGTCTTCGTGTCCCCCCGTCTCCGCGTCCGCTTCTCCCTTTCCACTTTCCACTTATCCCTTGCCTCTCCGTCACTCCGATACCTTCTTTTTTGTCCCCTCTCCCCCCAGCCACCCCTTCCTGCGGAAGAGGGCCACCAGGGACCCGCCTATGATGAGCATGAGGGCCCAGATGGCCGGGTAACCCCAGCGCCAGGAAAGTTCGGGCATGTTCCAGGGGGAAGCCTCAGGATTGAAGTTCATGCCGTAGATCCCGGCGATGAAGGTCAGGGGGATGAAGATGGTGGCGATGATTGTCAGGACCTTCATGACCTCGTTCATCCGGTTGCTCACAGAGGACAGGTAGAAATCCATGAGACCCGACGCGCTGTCCCGGTGGCTTTCCACCATGTCGATGACCTGGATGGTGTGGTCGTAACAGTCCCTCAGGTAGAGTTGAGTGTCGTGGGTTATACGGGGGCCTTCCTCCCTTAGAAGGGAGTTGATCGATTCCCTCATCGGCCAGACCGTCCGGCGGAGGAGAAGGAGCTCCCGCTTGAGGCTGTGGATGCGGGCCACGGTCGCGTTGGTCGGCCTGTCCAGGATCTCGTCCTCCAGTCCCTCCAGTTCCTCCCCCAGGTCCTCCAGAATTGGGAAATAGGCGTCCACCACCGCGTCGAGGAGGGCGTAGGCCAGGTAATCCGAACCGGCTTTCCGGATCCGTCCTCTATTCTTGCGGAGCCTTTCCCGGACCGGTTCCAGGCAATCACCGGCGTGCTCCTGGAAAGTGACCAGGAACACCTCTCCCAGGAAGAGGCTGACCTGCTCGGTGACCAGGTCTGAATTTTCACGGGAGATCATGCGGGTGACGATAAACAGCTCGTCACCATACTCCTCCACTTTGGCCCTCTGATGAACGTGGATAACGTCCTCCAGAGCGAGCCGGTGGATGCCGAACAGGTCGGCGATCTCCGTTAACACCTTGCCGTCCCCCAGCCCATTCACGTTGACCCAGCTGATGAGGCTATCATCGAGGAGACCTTCCAGCTCACTGACGTCCTGAACGGTCTTCTCAGAAAAACGCTCCTCGTCGTACCCGATAAGGGAGATAACCGGCAATGGAGCCTCGGGGTCCACCTCGAGGGTACCCGGAGGGGCCCCGGGAGCCGTCTGTCTCCTGAAAACCGATCTCCGGATTTTCTCATCCGTCATAAACGCCACCTCACTGGAATCCTGCTCACCACATCATATTTGGGGGAATAAAAGAAACCTCGTCCCAAATTCTGAAATCTATTATACTATAAACTCCCAACAACGAGACGACATCCTGTTGCACTGGGTGGTAAAATGGACGCGGACCTGATCAGTCATATCAAGATATGGGGCGTACCGGTCGTCATCGTTTTTGCCGGCCTCCTCATCGGCTTGCTTGCCGAACGGATCATCAGACCTCTTCTCGTCAAAGCCGCCCAGAAATCGAAACTCGAGTATCTGACCATGTTTACGCAGGCCCTGAGGAGGATGTTCCTCCTGTGGGGCATCCTGATTGGCTTCTCAGGAGCCATCTCCACCCTGCCCATCAAAACCAGTCTCGTACAGTTCCTCCAGAATGTCCCGAAGGTGCTGTTTCTGTTCAGCCTTACCATTTTCCTTGCCAGGGTGGCAATCGGATCCCTGGACATCCATGCGCGCAAGGCCAAAGGGGACACCACCACCATCAGCCTCTTCTCCAACATCACGAAGCTGGTGGTCTATATCCTCGGATTCCTGGTCATCCTCCAGTCCCTGGGGATCTCCATTACCCCCATCCTCACCGCATTGGGCGTCGGCGGCCTGGCCGTGGCCCTGGCCCTTCAGGAGACCCTCAGCAACCTCTTCGCCGGTCTGCACATCATCGCCGCCCGGCAGGTCAAGCCCGGCGATTACGTACGTCTGGACACCGGCGAAGAGGGGTATGTAACGGACATAACGTGGAGGAACACCTCCATCAGGGCCATTCCCAACAACATGGTCATCGTCCCCAACGCCAAGCTCGCCTCCACCATCATCACCAATTACCATCAACCGGCCAAGGAGATGTACGTTTACGTCCCTGTGGGCGTTCACTACGACAGCGATCTTGAGCACGTCGAAAGGGTTGCCATGGATGTGGCCAAGGAGGTCCTGCGGGATGTGGAAGGGGGCAGGGACAACACGGAACCCATTGTTCGCTTCTCAGAGTTCGGTGATTCATCGATCAACCTGAGGATCAGGATGGAGGTGGAGGAATATTTCACCCAATACCAGCTGACCCACGAGTTTATCAAACGACTCCACAAACGATTCGGTGATGAAGGCATCATCATCCCCTTCCCACTCAGGACGCTCCACATCCCCGACAGTCCGGAGATCACTGTCCGTCTTCAGCGGGAGGACGGTTCGGAGAAATAGGGGTCCGGAAACCCCGATTCCAGCCCTCCCCGGGTCGAACACCTTCTTATGAGCCTGGGACTGACCTAAAGGTCAGGGGCCAATTCCTCCTGAAACGCCTCAACGACGGACTCCGCGGCCGGAGCGTCCTCGAATCTGGCCAGGTGAAGCAGGGCATCACCTTCATGCACCAGTGGCAGGTTCAGTTTACCGATAACGAGACCGGAGGCAGGGGACAGGATCTTCTCCTCATGGATCCCGAAGGGATCAGCGATCCTGCCCAACACCGACTTTTTGGAAACCCTTTCACCCAAACGCACGCTCGAACGAAAGATACCGCTGTTCGGGGCCCTGACCCAGGTGCTCGACCGGGCAACAACCGGTTCGATCCTCGAGCCCTTTGTCTTTTTTCCGGTGATCATTCCGATATCGGTCATCACGGCCAGGATGCCCCTGACGCCGGCCCTGATCGCCACCTCATCGAAGCGAAGCGATTCGCCTGACTCGTACAGGAGCATCTGCACACCCATCTCGGCGGCAGCCTCCCGCAGCGATCCGTCCCTCAGGTTGGCGTCCAGGACCACCGGGGCACCGAAAGTGAGCGCCAGGCTCCTGGTCGTCTCATCCTCCAGTTTCGCGCGAACCTGGGGAAGATTAGTGCGGTGACTGGAACCGGTATGAAGATCGATACCATGGGTGCATCTCGAAACGATCTCCTTCATGAAGATGTCAGCCAGGCGGGAGGTCAGTGAACCGGATGGTGATCCCGGAAAAAAACGGTTGAGGTCGCGTCGGTCGGGAAGATACCGTAGATTGTTGATAAACCCGAAGACGTTGACCACCGGCACGGCGATGAGCGTCCCCCTCAGACTGGCGAGCCTCTTCTGCCTCAGGATGCGGCGGATGATCTCCACCCCACCGATCTCGTCACCGTGAATGGCCGCGCTCAGGAACAGGCGGGGCCCAGGCCTTCGCCCATGGATAACATGGACAGGCATGGACATCTCGGTGTGGGTGTACAGGTCGGCTACGGGGATGTTTACCGTCATCCTCTGGCCGGGTTCTATGATCGTTTCACCGATGGTAACGGGAGCCTGCCGGATCAATGCCTTTTACCCCTTTCCCTTGGTCCTGGTCTTGCCCTGCTTGGCGTTCTTCTCGATGTATTGAACTATTTTTCCGGCAATATCCAGACCGGTGGCATTCTCGATCCCCTCAAGCCCCGGCGAGGAGTTGACCTCCATGACCACTGGCCCGTGATTGGACCTCAACATGTCCACGCCCGCCACGTTCAGTCCCATCACCCTGGCGGCCCGCACGGCTGTGGACCTTTCCTCCGGTGTAATACGAACCGGTTCCGCTTTTCCCCCCCTGTGCAGGTTGGACCGGAAATCCCCTTTCCTCCCCTTGCGCAGCATGGCCGCAACAACCTTGTCTCCGACCACCAGACAGCGGATGTCCTGTCCGCTGGACTCCCTGATGAACTCCTGAACCAGGATGTTTGCCTTCAGGCCCTTGAAAGCCTCGATAACACTGGTGGCAGCCTGGTTGCTTTCGGCCAGGACAACGCCGATCCCCTGCGTCCCCTCCAGCAGCTTGATGACCAGGGGAGATCCGCCAACGAGGTCGATGAGGTCCTCCGTATACTGGGTCGAGTGGGCGAATCCTGTAACCGGAAGGCCGATGCCTTTGCGGGCCATCAGCTGCAGACTCCTGAGCTTGTCCCGCGACCGGGTTATGGCCACTGATTCGTTGACCGAGTAAACACCCATCATCTCGAACTGCCGAACGACGGCGGTGCCGTAAAAGGTAATGGAAGCGCCGATGCGGGGGATCACCGCATCGAAGTCGTCCAGGATCTCCCCTTTGTAATACACGGCCGGTCGGTGCGAGGTGATATTCATGTAGCATTTCAGGGGATCGATAACCATCACCTCATGCTCCCGGACCTGAACAGCCTCAATGAGGCGCCGGGTGGAGTAGAGCTGCGGCCTTCTGGACAGTATTCCTATTCGCATTATGCTCCCTTTACTTTTATTCCGCTGCGTCTCTGGCCGTATTGCCGGGCGAGACCCTTACCATCCGCGTAGGATCGACAGGGATTGACTATGATCCGCCCTTCCATCGCG
>JBFFDD010000022.1:0-22659 GCA_041559575.1 bacterium | reverse complement strand
TCCGTTTTGCCGAATCCAGCCTTCGGCCCCGGGATGCGGCATTCTTCAATGTGGGCGTCCGGATCTATCCCGGCACCGCCCTGGAATCCATCGCCCGCGATGAGGGCATCCTCGAGGAAACCGGTGACGACCTGCTGAACCCCCTGTTTTACTTCTCCCCGGATGTGGACCTGCCGTGGGTTCTCCACCGGCTCTCCTCCATCACCGCCAGGAACCTGAACATTCTCAATCCGGCATCCCTCAGCCACCCCTGGCTGCCTGCCGTTCACCGGGTCGCTCGCCGGCTTCCCATCAGGGGGCCTCTGTGGAGGCACACCGGGACAATACGAAGGATCGTCCGGTTCCTGGGGCGGGATATCTGACCAGGGGGACATGGGAGAAAACCGTGAACAGCCAAAACACAAGCGTCCATATCGCCGCGGTGTCCACCGCCCTCCCCTCTTACAGAGCCAGCCAGGATGAGGCCGCGGCATTCTTCCGCCGTCACTATTCGGGACGGATCAGTTCCCGGTCTCTCAAGATCATGGACAGCCTCCTTCTCCATCCGGGCATCAAGCGGAGGTACTTCGGGCTGGACAGTCCGGATTCTCTGGTCGACGAGGACCCCGACGAGCGCATCGGCCGCTTCCTGGCCTGGTCGGTCTCCCTGTCGGAGAGGGCCGCGGGTCAGGCCCTCCGGGAGGCCGGACTGAGCGCGGATGACATATCGGTCCTGATCGTCAACACATGTACCGGTTACATCTGTCCCGGGATCACCAGCTATCTCATCGAAAGCCTCGGCCTTAGGAGGGACATTCGATCCTTCGACCTGGTCGGCAGCGGCTGCGGGGGGGCGATCCCAAACATCACCATGGGACAGAGTCTGCTGAAATCAGAGCCTGGGGGGAGTATCCTCTGTGTCGCGGTGGAAATATGCAGCGCCACTTTTCAGATGTCGGATGATCTGAGCCTCATCCTGTCCAACGCCATCTTCGGGGACGGTGCGGCCGCGGCAGTTCTCCGGAATGGAGGTCGCGGCCTGCAGATCATCTCATCGTCGACCAGACACCTCCCCGAGAAACGGGATATTATCCGCTACGTTCACCGGGATGGACAGCTGTACAACCAGCTGTCCCGTTCCCTGCCGAAGGTCATCGGTGAAACTGTGGCCGAAGCGGTCCACGCCGCCCTGGCCGGTCAGAACATTGATGTGTCGGAGGTGGACCATTGGGCCATGCATGGCGGCGGGGAGAGCGTCATCAACGCCGTCGGAAAGGCCGTCGGTCTATCGGATCACAAGCTGATCCCCACCCGGAGAGTCCTGGAAAGGTACGGCAACATGTCCTCACCGTCGGTTCTCTTCGCCCTGCGGGAAATCATCGATAATGGGATTGCCCCGGGTCAGTGGTGCGTGATGGTGGCCTTCGGGGCGGGCCTGTCGGCCCACGCGATGCTGCTGCGCGCCACCCGGCCGATTACAGCAGAGTTGGGCGAAAAAAAACTCGAATGAAGGAGTCGGATAGGATTTATAGAATTAACGGGAGGCGGTAATTCCGCCGACAACCGCTGCCCGATCACCGGAATTTTCAGCTGGATACTGACGGCTGAATGCTGAATTGCCGGCTTGCTAAAGCAGAGAAATTACCGACAGCCGAGCCGCTTCCAGAACCCCCCCCGGCAGAACCCCCAGGACGATGGTGCCGGCCACGGCCAGGGCAATGCCAGCCCACAGCATGGGCGAGGTCTCGGTATAGGCCCCCTCAGCGACGGGCTCCCTCATGTACATGTAGATAACGACCCGCAGATAGTAATAGGCCGCCACTGCGCTGTTGAGCACGCCAATAACGACCAGGGTATAGTAACCGCCCTGGACAGCGGCATAGAACACAGAGAGCTTCGCGGCGAAACCGGCTGTGGGTGGAATACCCGCCAGGGAAAACAGGAAGACCAGCATGGCCAGAGCACCCATGGGGGACCTCCTGGCCAGCCCGGAAAAGTCCTCCAGCTTCTCCCCGGAGACGCCATCCCGCCTCAGGAAGATGAGGATGGCGAAGGCGCCGGTGTTCATGAAAGTGTAGGCGAGAAGATAGAAGAGGATCGCCGAAAGAGCGCGGTCCGCCTGGCCTCCGACTGACGCGACGACAGCGATGAGGATATACCCAACATGGGCTATGGACGAGTAGGCGAGCATCCTCTTGACGCTTTCCTGGACCAGGGCCACAAGATTCCCGAGGGTCATGGTCAGAATGGCGATCACGGTGAAAAGCAGCTCCCAGTTGGCCTGCATCAGCGGCAGGGCCTCCATGAGAACCCTGATCATGGCCGCAAACGCTGCGGCCTTGGGCCCGGCCGACATAAAGGCCGTTACTGATGTCGGTGCCCCCTCATAGACATCCGGGGTCCACTGGTGGAAAGGCACCGCTGAGATCTTGAAGGCAAAGCCCACCAGAAGAGTGAACAGGCCCAGGACCAGGCCTTTGTTGCCCAGCAGCTCCGGGTTGTCGGCGATCGTCCGGCCGATCTGTTTCAGGTGGGTAGACCCGGCGATACCGTAGATATAGGACATGCCGAAAAGCATGAATCCCGTGGCGAAGGATCCGAGGATGAAATACTTCAGGGAGGCCTCATTGGACCTGGGGTCGGTCTGAAAGATTCCGGCCAGGATGTAAAGGGACATGGACATCAGTTCAAGACCCAGGAAGATGGTGACCATCTCCCTGCCGGTGGCCAGAACCATCATGCCGACGACGGCCAGGATCAGCAGCCCGTAGTACTCGGAGTGGTCCTTCGCTCCCTCGTTGACCATATATCTGGCGGAGATGACAATGGTCAGCAGGAGCCCGACAAGGAAGACCATCTTGAAGAACGAGGCGAAGGGATCCAGCACCAGGGCGTCACCGAAGGTCGAAATATTTCTCTGGGCCAGTAACGCCGTCACCCCCAAAGCCACCAGGGTTCCAACCGTACCCAGGAGAATGGACATGGTGTGGCGGGCTGTACGCGTCACCAGTTCCCAAAGGATGATGATAAAGGCGGTTGCGATCAGAATGAGTTCCGGGGCGATCACCCGAAGGTCCGGAACCAGGATATTGAGCATGGAATCCTCTCCCTTGGCCTCTTTATTCCCCCTTGGGGGAGATCGAATGTTTATCCATGGCCACCTTCAACCCCTCGGGTGCCTGTGCCATTGGCTGGAGGCCGATGTTGACCCTGGCGTTCTCCAGCTTGACCACGACCTTCCGGACCGGGGGTTCGATGACCTTCAGAAAGGGCTTGGGATACACACCGACCCAGAAAATGAGCAGGACGATCGGCACCAGGGTGAACAGCTCCCTGAGATTGAGATCCGGAAGGTTTCTATTCTCCTCCTTGTCCAGGGTCCCGTACATCACCCGCTGGAACATGGACAGCATGTACACAGCCCCAAGGATGACGCCGGTAGCGGCCAGGGCCCCAAAGACCCACATGCGGGCTTTATAGGACCCGAGCAGGATGAGGAACTCCCCCACGAAGCCGTTCAGTCCCGGCAGACCGATGGACGAGAAGGTCACGATCCCGAAAATGGCCGTGAACAGCGGGACCTGGGCGGCAAGCCCTCCGAAGGCATCGATCATCCGGGTGTGCCTTCTTTCGTAGAGAACGCCCACCAGGAGGAACAGCGCCCCGGTGGAAAGCCCGTGGTTGATCATCTGCAGTACCCCGCCCTGAACCCCCTGCATCGTCAGGGTGAACAGACCCAGCATGACGAAACCAAGGTGGCTCACCGATGAATACGCCACCAGTTTCTTTACATCCGGCTGCACCCAGGCGACCAGGGCCCCATAGATGATACCCACCACCGAGAGTACAGCTACAGCGGGGATCGCCTTGATGGATGCCTCAGGGAGCATGGGCATGGAGAATCGGATAAAACCGTATGTCCCCATCTTGAGAAGGACACCGGCCAGGATCACCGAACCGGCTGTGGGCGCCTCAACGTGGGCGTCCGGGAGCCAGGTGTGGAACGGGAAGAGGGGAACCTTGATGGCAAACCCCAGGAACAGGGCCCAGAAGGCCCACGTCTGGACCCACATCGGGAAACGGAAATCCAGCAGGCTGATGAGATCGAAGGTAAAAACCCCTGTCGCACTGTGGTAGGAGAAGTACAGCAACAGGAAACCGATAAGCATGAAAAGGCTGCCCACCAGGGTGAACAGGAAGAATTTCACCGCGGCGTATACCCTTCTGGCCCCACCCCAGATACCGATGAGCAGGGCCATGGGGATGAGCATCACTTCCCAGAATACGTAGAACAGGACGATGTCAAGGGAGAAGAAAACCCCGAGCATACCCGTCTGAAGGACCAGCAGCGCTATCATGTACTCCTTGACCCTCTCGGTGATGGCCGAGAAGGAGGACAGGATGGCCAGGACACCCAGAAGCGTAGTGAGCAGGACCAGCAGGAGGCTGATGCCGTCCATCCCCATGAGATACTGGATGCCCAGAGAGGGGATCCAGTCGAGCCTTTCGATCAACTGGAAGTCAGCCACATCCGTGCGGAACATCGGCAGGAGGAACAGGGACAGGACAAAGTCGGCCAGAGCCACACCCAGGGCAAATCGGCGTATGACCTGCACACGCTCACCCGATATGAACAGGGCCAGCAGCAGAGCGCCGATCGCCGGCAGGTAGACAACTGCAGATAATATTGGGAAATTTATGGATTCCATGGGCTCTCTTTTCTCACCTCAAGGTTTTTATCGAACACCGACTCCTGAATTCTTTCTCCTGCCTTTAGAGGAACGCCAGCAGAAGCATGGCCGTCAGGCCCACAACGATCCCCAGGGCGTAGTTCTCGACGGACCCGGTCTGGAGTTTCCTCAGGGCACCGCCAAGTGTGTTGGCCATCTTGCCGGTCCCATTCACGGCCCCGTCGATGCCTTTGACGTCAAACACGCTCCAGCACAGGTCCGCAAACCACTTCAGGGGTCGGACGATGATGGTGTCGTACAGCTCATCAACCCACCATTTGTTGAGAAAGAGATCATAGAGGAAACTGTAATCCTCCCTCAGGTTCTGGGCGATCTCCGGTTTCCGCAGGATGATGGCGCGGGCAAGAAGGATGCCGCTGACGGCCACCAGCACCGACACTCCCATGAGCCCCAGCTCAACAGCCAGATGGGATACAGCCCCGGCGGCATGGGTGACGGCCTCTTCCGTATGATCAGCAGCGGCGTGGAAGGCTTCCCCCAGCCAGTTGTGCAGGATGTTCCACTTCTTGACGATGGGAACGCCCAGGAACCCGCCCACCGCCGACAGGACGGCCAGAATGGACAGGGGTATGGTGATCGAAGGGGGCGACTCGTGGACGTGTTTCTCCACTTCCTCGTCCATCCTCGACTCACCGTGAAAAGTCAGATAGACCAATCGGAACATGTAAAAAGCGGTCATCATGGCCGTGACGATCCCGCCGATCCACAGCAGCACTCCGCCGCTGCCTTTGCCCATCGTGAAAACCTCGTAGAGGATCTCGTCCTTGGACATAAAGCCGGCGAGGGGCGGGATACCGGAGATGGCCAGAGAGGCGATGAGGAAGGTCCTGTAGGTGACGGGCATATACTTCTTCAGCCCCCCCATCTTCCTGATGTCCTGTTCCTCGTGAAGGGCATGGATCACGCTTCCGGATCCCAGAAAGAGCAGGGCCTTGAAGAAGGCGTGGGTCACCAGGTGGAATATGGCGGCCACGTAGGCCCCTACCCCGGCGGCCAGGAACATATACCCCAACTGGCTCACCGTCGAGTAGGCGAGAACCCTCTTGATATCGTTCTGGGTCAGAGCGATGGTGCCGGCGAAAAACGCTGTCAGGCAGCCGATGACGGCCACAATGCTCATGACAACCGGTGCCAGTTCATACAGGGCGCTGCTGCGGCAGACCATATAGACACCTGCCGTCACCATGGTGGCGGCATGGATCAGTGCGGACACCGGTGTAGGGCCCTCCATGGCGTCCGGCAGCCAGACGTGGAGGGGCAGCTGGGCCGATTTGCCCATGGCTCCCACAAACAGGAGGAGGGTTATGACGACCACCGCCAGATCCCCCGTGTGGAAAACTTGCGACGCCTGCTCGAAGACCTCGGTGTACTGCAGGGTGCCAAAATGATAGACGATCAGAAGCATGCCGAGGATAAAGCCGAAGTCGCCCACCCGGTTGACGATAAACGCCTTTTTGCCAGCGTCCGAGGCGCTGTCCTTCTTGAACCAGAACCCGATCAGCAGGTAGGAACAGAGCCCCACCCCTTCCCAACCGACGAACAGGAGAAGATAGCTGTTGCCCAGCACCAGGAGAAGCATGGCGAATACAAAAAGGTTGAGGTACAGGAAATAACGGGCGAACGCCTCGTCCTCATGCATGTATCCCGTGCTGTAGACGTGGATCAGGAAACCTACCCCGGTGACAACCAGGATCATCACCGCGGACAGGGGATCCAGGAGGAAACCGAAGGGCACGTTGAAACTCCCTGAAACGATCCACGGAAACAGGACCACCTCCGCCGTCCGGTGGCCCGCGTCCATGGCCACGAGACCAGCCACGGAAACGACAGAGGCGGCGAAGGAGGCGCCAACAGCGCCGCAGGCCATGAAACCAACCACCGTCTTGGACAACCTCTTGCCGAAGAAAAGGTTGATCAGCACGGCCAAAAGAGGGAAAAGCGGTACCAGTGCGACTGCGTCGGTCATAACGGCTCCTACCACTTCATGATATTGATCTCGTCCACATCGATAGTCTCTCGATTTCTGAACAGGACCACCACGATGGCCAGTCCGATGGCCGCTTCAGCGGCGGCCACGGTCATGACAAAGAAAACGAAAACCTGGCCCGCCATACTCTGGAGGTGATCGGAGAAGGCTACCAGGTTTATGTTGACGGCGTTCAGCATCAGCTCGATGGACAGGAGGATGATGATGATGTTCCGCCTCAGAAGCACCCCCATGACGCCGATGAGGAAGACGATGGCCCCCAGGATCAAGTAGTGGGTGACGCTGATCATGACGACGCCTCCTTCTTCTCCTTCCGGGCGAGAACAACCGCCCCGAAGATGGCCACCAGAAGGACCAGGGAGGCCAGTTCGAAGGGGAACAGGAAGGTCGTGTACAGAACCGCACCCACGCTTTCGGTATTCCCGCCGAGGGAGGCGCCCTGCGCCCCGGGGATCGGCCGGGGAAACTTGGCGATGATGGTCAACACGACAAGCTGGGTCACCAGGACGAGGCCGACCACCACGGCCAGCGGTCTCTGCCTGTGGGTGATCCTCCTGGTGCGCCAAGATGGAAGATCGAGGAGGAAGATCACGAACAGATACAGGACCATTATGGCGCCCGTGTACACCAGAACCTGGGTGGCCGCCACGAACTCGGCCCCCAGCAGCAGGAAGAGGCCCGCAGTGTGGACGAAACAGGGCACGAGGAACATCACCGAATGAACGGGGTTCTTCCTGGATATCGTCAGGGCCGCTGTGGCGACGATGACGATAGCGAAGTAATAAAAGAGAAATGATTCAAGTCCCATATTCCAGGCTCCCCTAGAGATTGTCGTAACGGGGGTCGTCCCCCTTCCGGAGCATCTCATCCTTGCTGACCTTCAGCCGGGAAGGATCGGTGGTGGAAAGTTCATAATCCTCGCCCATCCACACGGCGTTTACCGGACAGACCTCCTGACAGAACCCACAGAAGATGCACAGGCCGAGATGGATCTGGTAGAAATCGACCCTCTTCTCTCCCTCCTCATCCTCGGAGGTGATCAGGGTGATGGCGTCTGACGGACAGATCTCCGGGCAGAGTCCGCATCCGACGCAGCGCTCGGTCCCGTCCGGATTCCTCTTAAGGATCTGAGCGCCCCGGAAATTATCCGGGAGCTCATAGCGGACCTCTGGATATCGAAGGGTGACCGGCTTCTTGAAGAAATTCTGGATTGTCAGGGTCAGACCCTTGATGAGGTCGGTCTGCAGGATATTGGTCATCAGTCCCACTTCGAAGCACTCCTTATTTCATCAGGCTCAGCCGGATCAGACCGGTGAAGAAAACATTGAACAGGGCCAGGGGAAGAAGGATCTTCCAACCCAGGGTCATCAGCTGATCGTAGCGGAGGCGGGGAATGGTCCACCGCACCCATACGTAGAAGAACATGAACGCACCCGCTTTCATGAAGAACCAGACCAGGGGCATGATCCACTGCACCACCAGCGGAGGAAGGAAGCCCTCGATGATCGGCCCGACAAAAGGCAACGGAAGCCAGCCGCCCAGGAAAAGCACGGTCAGAACACAGGCCTGCGAAAGCATGGCGACATACTCGGACATGAAGAACATGGCGAACTTCATGCTGGAGTATTCCACGTGATAGCCGGCCACCAGCTCCTGTTCCGCCTCCGGCAGGTCGAAGGGCAGCCTGTTCGTCTCGGCAAAGGCCGCCACGACGAACACGGCGAACCCTATAAACTGGGGGATGATGAACCATATGGTCTCCGCCTGACGCTCCACGATCTGCACCAGGGACAGGGACCGGGAATGCATGATCACGCCGATGATGGACAGGCCGAGGGCGATCTCGTAGCTGATCATCTGTGCTGACGTCCTCAACCCACCGAGGAGGGCGTACTTGTTGTTCGATGCCCAGCCTGCCATGACCAGCCCGTAGATCCCCAGGGAAGCCACGGAAAGGATGAGAACGATACCGATGTTGACGTCGGCGATCCTCAACCACGGTGAGAAGGGGATGACCGAGAAGGTCATCAGAGCAGGCACGAAAGCCATGAGAGGTGCCATGTAATAGAGCACCTTGTCGACGTTGGCCGGCGTGATGTCCTCCTTGATGAGCAGCTTAAAGGCGTCGGCAAACGGCTGAAGCAGTCCGATGGGACCCACGTAAAGAGGACCGTGCCTGTTCTGGATATGTCCGGAGACCTTCCTCTCCACCCAGACCATCACAGGCACGCTGCCCAGGGCGATGGACAGGACGATCACCATTCTGATGACCATCCACAGCAAATCGATGAGACCGAGGTGTTCCATGACTCTCCTCTGCTATCCGATCCTCAGTACTCCATGGCTCCGGAGCGTTTAATTTCCCCGACCTTTTCAAGGAGAAAGAAGGCCTGAGTGTTTTCGGGGTTGAGTTTGATCGCCTCATTGAGGATATCCTCGGCCTTGTCCAGCATACCCAGATGCACATAGCTGTTACCGAGGTGGTAGAGGGCACTGGAGTCCGTGGGATCCAGATTCTTGACCTTGTTGAAGCTGGCCGCCGCGTCCTCGTGCTGCCCTTTCCGGGCCTGGGCGATGCCCAGGTGATAGTATGCAGCGGTGAATTTCGGGGACAGGGAGATCGCCTTCTCGTAGGCCTCGACGGCGTCCTTCATGTTGCCCTTGTGGAAATAGACCTGCCCCAACCAGAAATAGGCCATCACGTATCCGGGAGAGATATCGACAACCTGCCTCAGTGATTCCGCAGCCTCCTTGAGCATCCCCTTCTGGAAATAGACGGTCCCCAGGATGTAAAGGGCCCTGGCGAATTTGGGGGAGATCTCGAGCGCTTTGTTCAGTTCCGCGACCGCATCGTCAAGATTGGCGTTCTTCTGGTGAAGAAGAGCCAGCCGGTAGTGGATCTGTGCGGTGTCGGGAATGATGTTGCCCACCTTCTTGAAGTGGAACTCCGAATCGGGCAGAAGACCCATGGCGTAGTAGGCCATCCCCAGCCGGTAGTGGACAGCCGGAGAGGTGGGATTGGCGGCTTCGGCCTTCTTGAAGCACTCCAGGGCTGTTGACAGCATTCCCTTATCGTAGTAGGCGGTCCCCATATAATAGGAGGTCATCTGGAAGTCAGGTATCAGCTCGAGGGTCTCCTCCCACCGGGCGATGGCGTCGTCGAACAAGCCCCGATGATAAAGGGAAATCCCCTCCCGGTAGAGCCTCTCGGCCTTTTCCTGGTTGGTGAGGGCTTCCTGCTCCGCGACGGTGGCTTCCAGCCGGATACCGCACTCCTTACAGAATCGGCTGTCCTCTGGAATCATCAGATTGCATTCCGGGCAGATCATAACCGTTATCCTCCTTATACGTCCGGACCGGCCTGCTCAGCCATCCGGCGTTTCATCTCCTGGATCTCCTGAACCGTCCTCTTCAACCTTGAGACCGGCCCTTCAACCCCCCTGTCCTCAACCTCTACCCTCTGGACCCTCTCGATGGCAACGTAGGTTACACCCTGCTCCTTGGCCGGTTCGTGAGACATCAGGGCGTTAACCGATACGTCCCTGAAATGGGTAGGCACGAAAATGGTCCCCTCCCTGCTGCGATCACTGACCTTGATCTGGACCTCCGTAATCCCGATACGGCTGGTCAACCTCACCCAGTCGCCGCTGGACAGATCCAGTTCGCTCGCGTCCGCCGGATGGACCTCCGCCACGGCGGAGGGGGCAACCTCATTGAGCCCTCTGGCCATGGTGGTGGTGGTGCCGGAGTGATACAGAACTGTCCCCGGCACCAGGAGATAGGGGTAGTTCGCGCTCGCCTTGCCGGCCTCCTTAAAAGGCACCGGACGGGTTCTACCCAGGCCGCTGGGAAACCTGTCCAGGTGGAGGACCTCGGTGCCGGGATGGTCCGGGCGGGGGCATGGCCAGTGAATGCCGGAGGTGTCAAGACGCTCCGGAAGGATGCCGGCGTAGAAGGGAATGGTGTTGGTGATCTCCCTGAGCACGTCCATGGCCGATCCGTAGTTCATCTCATAACCCATAGCTGTGGCTAACTCGGTGATGATCTTCCAGTCGTCCCTGGCATCACCCGGGGCATTGATCGCTTTTTTCACCCGCTGAACCCGGCGGTCGGTGTTGGTAAAGGTCCCGTCCTTCTCAGGGCCGCAGGATGCGGGCAGGACCACATCGGCGAACATGGCAGTTTCGGTGAGGAACATGTCCTGAACCACCAAAAGGTCCAGGTTCTCCAGGGCATCCACCACCTTCCCCTGGTCCGGAAAAGACGAGAGGGGATTCTCACCCATGACGTACAGGGCCTTGAGGGTCCCGGCGGCGGCACCCTGGATCATACCGTTGGCATCCAGCCCCGGCTGGTCGGAAAGCTTCACATTCCACTGCCCCTCGAACCACTCCCTGATCCCGTCATCCGAAACCGGCTGGTAGCCGGGCAGAAATTCAGCCAGAGCTCCCATGTCCATCGTGCCCTGAACGTTGTTGTACTCGGACATCGGGATGATTCCCGCACCCACCCGGCCGACATTTCCGGTGATGAGAATGAGATTGACAGCGGCGGCTACCGTATCCTCCCCGGTGTAAGGGCTGGCCCCGCCAAGGGTTATTATCACCGTAGCGTTCCTGGCCTCCGCAAAGGACCGGGCCGCCTCTCTGACCTGGCTGGCCGGAACGCCGGTAATCGCCTCCACCTTCTCGGGCGTGTATTCGGCCAGGGAAGTGCGAAGCTCCTCGAGACCGGACACGCGGTTGCGGCAGAATCCGGAATCCTCGAGGCCCTCCTCCAGGACCACGGAAGCCATGGCATTGAGAAGCGCCACACTCGTCCCGGGATTATGCCGCATCCAGCTCTCCGCGAACCGGGTGATCTTGACCTTGCGGCTGTTGGCCGCTATCAGTTTCGCCCTTCCGGATCGGACCTGTTTGAGGACCTTCAGTCCGGCAACATGATCGTCCTCGGTGATATTCGAGTCCAGGACGAAGATGAGGTCCGAGTGCTGCAGATCGTTCAATGAATTTGTAGGGGCTTCAACTCCGAAGGCCTTGCGAAGGGCCTCCATCCCCGGGAAGTGCCCGAACCGGGCGATGGAATCAACGTTGTTGGTGCCCAGCACCACCCTCATGAATTTCTGAAAGAGGAAATTCTCCTCATTGGTGCATCGTGCCGAGGCGATCCCCCCCAGGGCATCGGACCCATGCGCCTCACGGATCCTTACCAGGTCCTGGGTGATCCGGTCATAGGCCTCCTCCCATGTGACGGGGACCAGTTCGCCCTCCTTGCGGATCATCGGCTCGGTGATCCGGTCGGGATGATGGACATACTCGTAGCCGAAACGCCCCTTGCAGCACAGGAAGCCGTTGTTGTTGGACCCCTCATCGTCGACCCCCAGGACGTGATAGATATGGTCGCCCTTCACCTCGAGACTCAGGGTGCACCCCACACCGCAGAAGGGACAGGTGGTCCGTACGGGCGTCAGCTCCCAGACGGGCGCCGTGTGCTTGAAGATCCTGCTGTAAAGGGACCCCACGGGGCAGGCCTGGATGCACTGGCCGCAGAACTCACAGTCCATGGGGCGCGCAAAGGAGGGCTCGACCACAGTGGGGAAGCCCCGCCCTGAGAAATCGAGTTCCCCTTCGGCCTGGACCTCGTCGCATATCCGGCTGCAGCGCCCGCAGAGGATGCACCTGTTCTGGTTCATCTCGATCAGGGGGGAGAGATAATCGATCCTCTTGTCCACCGCTATGGATCCGAAGCGGCCGTAATCCTTGCCGTGCTCGAAGACCATATCCTGAAGCAGGCAGCGCCCGGACTGCGGGCACACGGGACACTCGAGGGGGTGGTAGGCGAGAAGGAGTTCCAGGACCGTCTCACGTGCCCTCCGGACACGGGCGGTATCGGTGTGGATTTCCATACCGTCGGTCACCGGCACCACACAGGACGCAAAGAGCCTGTCCGTCCCCTCCACCTCCACCACGCACATGCGGCAGGATCCGAAGGGGAGCAGATACTTGTGGTCACAGAATGTGGGGATGTCGATTTCCAGCTTCCTGGCGGCATCCAAAATGGTGGAACCCCTTGGAACCTTGACCTGTTTGCCGTCTACGTTGACAGTGAACATCTAATTTCCTCTATGATCTGTGAAGATCGGGCATCAAATCTGTGTACTATTCCTCGGTATCGCATCGGAGACAGCGCCGCGCTTCCTTCATGGCCATCTCCTTGGTGTATCCCAGTTCGACCTCCGCGAAGTCGCGGAGCCTCTTCTCCACCTCCATGGTCGGCATACCCGGCCTGGTCAGATGCATGTCCTCTTCCGTCAGTCCAATGGCCTCGACGGGATCGATATTAGGTTTCGTCACCCCGTACTGAGGCACCACTTCCTCACCGTTGAGGAAAAGCTCCATGTGGGCGGCAGCCCTCTTGCCGGCAGCTATCGCGTCGATGACCATCCACGGTCCGGTCACCACGTCGCCCCCGGCGAAGACCCCCTCGACGTTGGTCATCTGGGTGTACGGATGCACATCAATGGAGTTCCACTTGCTGATGCTCAGGCCGTGCCCCTCCTCCAGGAAGGACAGGTCGGGCTGGCCGCTGACAGCGACGATGAGGTTGTCAAACTCCACCTCAAACTCGGACCCCTCGATCGGCTCCGGTCGCCTTCTTCCGGACGAATCCGGTTCACCCAGTTCCATCTTGATGCACTGGACCTTGGCCATCCTGCCGCCGGAGATCATTATCTGAACCGGGGCCACCAGGGTCTGCAGATCCACACCCTCGTTAATAGCCTCCTCGATCTCCATCTCGTCGGCGGGCATTTCCCTGCGGGTCCTCCGGTAAAGGATGGTGACCTCGGCCCCCATCCTCCGGGCGACCCGGGCCGCGTCGATGGCTGTGTTACCGCCCCCGACGACGGCGACGTTCTTGCCCAGGGGAACCTCCTCACCCAGGTTGACCCTCCTCAGGAAGGAAAGGCTCTCGTAGACACCTTCGGCGTCCTCACCGGGGATGCCCATCTTAAGGTCGACATGGGCGCCGGTAGCGATGAAGACCGCCTCGTGGTCCATGCGGATCTGGTCAAAGGAGATCGCCTTACCCACCTGTGTGTTGAGGTGGAAAGTCGCCCCCATGCTCTCGATAGCCCTGATCTCATGCTGCAGGGTCTCCCGGGGGAGCCTGTATTCCGGGATGCCCAGGATGAGCATGCCGCCGGCAACCCGCTGGGCCTCGAAGATCACCGGCGAGAAGTCTGATTGCGCCAGGAAATGGGCGGCGGTGAGCCCGGCAGGGCCCCCTCCGACAATGGCCACCTTCTTGCCCGTCCCCGAGATCTTGCTGACGTTGATTTTGTACTTGCCGGTGGCCTCCTCCTTCGCCGCGAAGTCCGCGGCCACCCGTTTGAGGGTACGGATACTGATCGACTCATCCAGGTCGCCCCGACGGCACTTGCTCTCGCAGGGGTGGTGGCACACCCTGCCGCAGACAGCCGGCAGCGGGTTGGTGATCCTGATCAGCTCCAGAGCCTCGCTGAATTTGCCCTGACCGATTAGGGTGACATAGGCCGGGACGTCGGTCTCAATGGGGCAGACATGCTGGCACGGTGACGAGATGATCGTCTTGCACACCACCGCGGGACATCTCTTCTCCTTGATGTGGGATTCGTACTCCCGCCGGAAGTAGCGGAGTGTCGACAGGACGGGATTGGGGGCGCTTTGGCCCAGCCCGCAGAGGGAGGTGTTTTTGATCTCCTGAGCCAGTTCCTCCAGATTCTTGATGTCCTCCATGGCCCCCAGGCCTGCCGATATGCGCTCCAGGATCCCCAGCATGGTCCTCGTTCCCATCCTGCACGGCACGCACTTTCCGCACGACTCGGCAGTGGTGAATTCGAGAAAGAACCTGGCGACATCCACCATGCAGGTCCTCTCGTCCATCACGACCACACCCCCGGAGCCCATCATGGCTCCGGCTTCGATCAGGGAGTCGTAGTCGATGGGGGTCTCTATGATCTCCGCCGGCAGACATCCTCCCGACGGACCACCGAGCTGGGCGGCCTTGAACTTTCCGCCTCCCACGATCCCACCACCGATGTCGTAGACGATCTCTTTCAGCTGGGTTCCTGCCGGCACCTCAATAAGGCCGGTATTGTTGATCTTTCCGGTGAGAGCGAAAACCTTGGTACCTTTGGTGCTCTCGGTTCCGATGCCGGCATAACTGTCAGCCCCGTTCAGAATGATCGGGGCAACACTGGCGAATGTCTCCACATTGTTGATGTTGGACGGCTGATTCCACAGGCCCCTGTGGGCGGGAAACGGCGGCCGGGACCTGGGCATCCCCCGCTTTCCCTCGATGGAGGCCATGAGGGCCGTTTCCTCTCCGCACACGAAGGCGCCGGCGCCCTCCTTGACCTTGAGGTGGAAGGAGAAATCGGAACCGAATATGTTCTCGCCGAGAAAGTTTCTCTCTTCGGCCTGCTCGATGGCGCGGATGAGGCGCTCGATGGCCAGGGGGTACTCCGCCCGGCAGTAGATGTAGCCATACCTGGCGCCGATGGCGTAGGCGGCGATGATCATCCCCTCGAGGACGGCATGCGGATCACCCTCCAGCACGCTTCGGTCCATGAAGGCTCCCGGATCGCCCTCATCGGCGTTGCAGATCAGATATTTCGGATCTCCGGCGGCATTGGAGCAGAACTCCCATTTCAGGCCGGTCGGGAACCCGCCTCCTCCTCTCCCCCTGAGGCCGGATTTTTTAACCACCTCCCGGACGATGGTCGGCGACATGGTCCCCAGGGCTTTTTCCGCCGCCCGGTAGCCGTCCGTCTCCAGGTAATCCTCTATCTTGTCCGGATCGATGAATCCGCAGCGTCTCAGGACGATCCGGTTCTGCTTTTTGAAAAAGTCGAGCTCCTGATAGGTGGGGATCCCCTTGTAGATCTTCTCCCCGTTGGTGGTGATCTGGCCAATGGCGTAGTCCGTCACCGGCTTGCCTTTGACCACATGGTTATTGATGATGGACTGGATCATCTCCGGTTCGACCTTGGCATAGGTCACCCGGGCCCTTCCGGGAAGGGCGATGTCGACCAGAACCTCCTGGTAGCACATCCCGATGCAGCCCGTCTTGAGGATCGGGACCTCGATGGACAGTTTGTCCATCTGCTGCTCCACCTCGGAGAGGACACCCCTGGCGCCGGAAGCCAGTCCGCAGGTTCCCATCCCGATCACAATCAGCTTATCGCTTTCGTATCCCATGGAACGATTTATCCTCCTGAAGAGCGGTTACTTCTCTGCCCTCTTCATCATGTCCATTTCCCTCAGATTCTCGAGGATCCTCTCCGTTTTGACAGGGTCGAGCTGGCCGTGCGCATCGTTGTCGATCATGATCACCGGCGCCAGACCGCAGGCTCCCAGGCAGGCCACCTTCTCAAAGGAGGCGAACATGTCCTCCGTGGTCTCGCCGTGGCCGATGCCCAGGACGTTTTCCAGCTTGGAGATCACGGCCTTTCCGCCCCTTACGTGACAGGCCGTCCCCGAACAGGCCCTCATGATGTGGCGGCCGCGGGGTGTCAGGTGAAACTGGGTGTAGAAAGTGAGGACACCGAAAACCTGGCTGCGGTAGATCCCCATCAGATCGGCCACCATATTGGCCGCCTCTTCCGGCACATAACCGTAGACATTCTGAACTTCCTGGAGCACCGGTATCAGCATTCCCTTTCGATCCTCGAGGGATTCGACGATCTTCTGAACCGGGGCCAGGTCGAGGGGCTCCTCCGTCTCCAGAAGACCAGCGTCCTCCCTGACATCCTCTATCGTTAGGTCGGTGCTCACCGCCACCTCCACATATAGTTCACCATATCGATGTATCGCTCATTCATGCTCCTGAGGCTATCGACCAGCCGGTTGATGAACAGCTGCATGACCTTGACCGCGTCGGCCGGGAACTGCTCCGCGAAGCGGTCGAAATCGCTCCTGTCCAACAGATAAAGGACGCAGCTTCCGTGGGCGCTGGCATTGGCTGAATGATTGCCGCCGGTCAGGAAGGTCATGATCCCCACGAACTGCCCGGCGGGCACCATGGCCAGGCTCTGGGCCTCTCCTTCCTTGGCCCGCTTGGTGATCTTGACCGAGCCCTCACCTATCAGGTAGAGATCTCCACCGGGCGTTCCCTCGTTGAACAGAGGTTCCTGATCGTTATAGGTCCTCTTCTGAAGGGCATCCGCCAGGAAACCCAGCGCCTCGTCGGACACCTCTTTTAACGATTCTATTTCCTTCAGTTGGCTGACTTCGATCATTGGTCTTTCCTCCTCACGCCTTCACCACCCGGACCCGGACCACCGATGTTTCGGCTTCATCCTCATTGGCCAATACCATCAGGGAGTTTGCCGGGGCGTTGGCGAAATGGCGCGGCATGAAAAGCACGCCCGGGGCCAGGTCGTCCGAGTAGGTAACCGTCACGGAGAACTCACCCTGGGCCGAAACTGTACGAACGGTGCTCCCGTCCTGAACATCAAGGCCGATGCCGGTCTGGGGGTTCATCAGAAGGGTGGCCTCGGAGACCAGTTTGTTCAGTGATTCGGAATACCTGGTATAGCTTCCGGAGTGAAAGAGGAGGTCCCCGATGATAAGGGTCATCGGATATTTTGAGTCCGGATTGAGCGTCTCCCACCCCTCAACACCCACGAAGCGGCGCTTCGCCTCCGGCGGACCGTCCTCGAGGAGGTGGCGGGTCCCCAGGTAACCCTCGTGGTAGACCTCTCTGGCATCCTCTTTGGAGAAGGGCCACTGAAGACCGTTGTCGGCCAGGATGCGGTGGCTGATACCGGAGTAGTAGGAAACCGACTCGGCGATCTCCTCCAGGACCTCAGCCGCATTGACATACTTCATGCCCTGCACACCGGCCGTCACGCCCACGTCGGAAAAGATCTTCCAATCCGGCATCGTCAGGCCGGTCCCTTCGATGGCCTTGCGGGTCCTCTGCACCCGCCGTTCCAGATTGGTCATGGTTCCGTCCTTCTCAGCGGTGGGGCCGGCGGGAAGCACCACATCCGCCAGGAGGGCCGTCTCGGTGAGGAAGAGTTCCTGGACAACCAGAAAGTCCAGTTTGGTCAGGGCTTCGGCAACCACCCGCCCGCCGGGGAAGGTGTCCACGGGGTTGATCCCCGCCAGGTACATGGCCTTAAGCCTGCCATCGGAAGCCGCCTGGATCATCTCCAGGGCATTCATCCCCCCATCGGCCGGAAGTTTGGCCTTCCACCTCTTCTCCAGCGCCTTTCTGTCCTTCTGGGAACTGATCGGGAGGTGACCGGGAAGGCGATCGGGTCCGACACCCATGTCGACAGCACCCTGAGCGTTGGTGTTGGCGATAGTGGGGTACAGGCCGCATCCCTCCTGGCCGAGTTTGCCGGTCAGCATCTGGAGGTCGATCAGAGCGTTGATCAGGTCTGTGCCTCCCGGCTGAAGGGCTGCCGTCTCACCGAAAATAACGGCAGCCTTTCTGGCCCCCGCGAATTCACGGGCTGTGGCCTCAATATCCTCTACCTTCACATCGGTATCCCTGGCGATGGCTGTCAGGTCGCGACCTTTGACGGTATATTCCAGCTCGGAGAACCTCTCGTATCCAGCCAGAGCCTCCTTGTCGTAGAGTTCTTCGTCCAGGACCACCTTGATGAGACCCTTGACAAAACCCAGTTCCTGGCCCACCGGAACCACCATGGTCCTTGTGGCCAGGCGGGAGAGCGCCGTCCTCCTGGCATTGATCTCGGTGACCTGCCCTCCCCGGTGTATGGCCTGTTTGACTTTGAGGCCGGAGATGGGGCTGGTGACGGTAATGTCGCACCCGACGATCAGGAGAGCCTCGGCATAGTTGAGTTCGTCCATGGAATTGGTGGCCGCAAAAACACCCAGGCGGTCCTCCAGCACGGGCATCACCGTCCGCGACCAGATGCCCGAAGGCGTGTCGATGTTGTTGGAACCGAAAACGACCCTGAGGAGCTTCTGGAACAGGAAGAGATCCTCGTTGGTGAGCCGGTCCGAGGCGATCCCGCCAATGGCCTTGCCTCCGTCGCCGTCGGCAACCTGGCCCAGCCTGGAGGCAACCGTGCTCAAGGCCTCCTCCCAGGTGGACGCCCTCAGGGTGCCGCTCGAGTCCCTGACCATGGGGACCCTGATCCGGTCCGGGTGGTTGATCACGTCCTGACCGAAGTATCCCCTGGAGCAAAGGCTCCCCAGATTGATCCCTCGCCCTTGGGCATGGGTCACGCGGTGAACGATATTGTCCCTGTGGTTGTAAAGGAGCGTGCATCCGCAGCTGCAGTAGGGACAGATGGCCTCTGTCTTCTCCAGTTCCCAGGTTCGCACCTTCTGCTTCATTGCACGGGAGGTGATCGCCCCCACCGGGCAGGCCCAGATGCAGTGGCTGCAGTATTCGCAATCCAGGTCCTTGTCCATAAAGGGACCGACGACGGTGGCCGCTCCCCTGTAAGACATACCAAGAGCGGTGACGCCCTGGACCTCGTCACAGATACGCACGCATCTCTTGCACTGAATGCAGCGGTTGAGGTTGCGATCGATCAGGGGGCTGATGATGTGATCCCTGAGCACTCTTTTCTTTCCCCTGAACCGGGTTTCTGCGCTTCCGTGCTGGAAGGCAAGGTCCTGGAGGGTGCACTCTCCGGAAGCGTCGCACACAGTGCACTCAAGGGGATGATTGATCAACAGGAACTCCAACATCATCCTGCGGGCGTGGTCGACACGGGGCGTGTCCGTCCTGACCACCATGCCGTCGGCCACCGCCAGGGTGCAGGCGGTCTGGAGTTTCCCCATCCCCTCGACTTCCACGAGACACATCCGGCAGGCTCCCAGTTCACCCAGTCTGGGATGGTCGCAGAAGGTGGGAATGTGGATGCCCAGCTTGCTGGCCGCGTCCAGGATTTTCAGGTGACCGTCCACCATGACCTGCTTGCCGTCGATCTCCAGCCGGACCATCATGATGCCGCCTCCAGGTCGTTTCCGGTCTCCCTGCTGCCTTTCATGTAGGCCAGGTATTCACCGCGGAATTTCTTGATGGTGCTGACGATTGGGTTCACGGACGCCTCACCGAGCCCACAGAAGGAAGTGGACTGGATGCCATCGCAGATATCCAGCAGGAGATCCAGGTCGCCCTCGCTTCCCTTGCCCTCGAGGATGGCGCTGAGGATCTGTCGGACCCAGAACACGCCCTCCCTGCAGGGCGTGCACTTGCCGCACGATTCATGCTCGAAGAACTTCGTCAGCACATAGGTCGCCTCGACCATGTCGGCAGTATCATCAAGCACCATGACCGCCCCGGAACCCAGCATGCTTCCCGCTGCCGCCAGAGAGTTAAAGTCCAGGGCCACATCCAGTTCGGACTCGTCCAGACAGGCGGACGAGGCGCCGCCGGGGAAGGCGGCCTTGAAAGGCCTTCCTTCCCTCATGCCTCCGGCGTGTTCGAAGATCAACTCCCTCAGGGTCACACCCATGGGAAGCTCGTAAACACCCGGTTTGGCCACATGACCGCTCACCGAATACAGCTTGGTCCCCGGGCACTCATGGGTCCCGATGCTCGCGTACCAGGCTCCTCCCCTGAGGATGATCGGTGCCACGGATGCCAGGGTCTCGACGTTGTTCACCACCGTGGGAAGGTTACTGTAGCCCACATTGACCGGGAACGGCGGCCTTATGCGTGACTGCCCTCTCTTTCCCTCCAGGGATTCGATGAGGGCCGTCTCCTCTCCGCATATGTAGGCCCCCGCCCCGCGATGGACCATGATGGTAAAATCGAACCCCGAGTTCAGGATGTTTTTCCCTAAAAAGGATCTCTGCTCGGCTTCAGCGATGGCCCTCTCCAGGATCCTGGCTCCTACAGGATACTCACCCCGGATATAGATGAAACCGTATTCGGCCCCCACGGCGTAGCCGGCGATCGCCATCCCCTCCAGAATGGCGTGGGGGTCCTTTTCGATGAGAACCCGGTCCTTGAAGGTGCCCGGCTCCCCCTCATCGGCGTTGCAGATGATGTACTTGGGGGTCCTCCGGTCCCGCGACGCGAAGTCCCATTTCATTCCCGCCGGGAAACCCGCCCCCCCGCGGCCGCGCAGCCGGGAGAACCTCACCTCATCGATGACCTCCTCAGGGGTCATGTCATTGAGGGCGCGGGGCAGAGCCATGTACCCCTCGTTGACGAGGTACGAATCGATATGGGCAGGGTTTGGTCTGTCGATGTTTCTGGTCAGGATCTTCAATGCTTTTAAGCCTTTTCTCTATAGGAGTCCAGAATCCGCCGAACCGAATCCGGCGACACATTACCGTGAAGGTCTTCATCGATCATCATGGCCGGGGCGAGATCGCAGGCGCCGATGCATTCCACTTCCACCAGGGAGAAAATCCCGTCCTCCGTCTTTTCCCCGACCTCGATATTCAGCTCCCTCTTCAAAGCGGCAAGCAGATCCATGGAACCGTTGGCATAGCAGCTCAGGTTCCTGCACACCTGGATCAGGTGTCTGCCGGGCGCATCGGTGAACAGCATCGTATAATAGGTTGCCACCTCGAACGCCCTGACATGGGGGACCCCGATGAACTCGGCCACGAAGGTCAGGGCATCCTCAGAAAGATACCCGTGGGAACCCTGGATGTAATGGAAGAGGGGAAGGATGGCGGAGGCCGGATTGTCGTACCGGGCTCGGATCCTCTCCATATCCTTTTGCTCCTGGGGGTTGAAGATCTCGGTTCCCTTGATCATCGGTCGATCTCCCCCAGAACGATGTCCAGGCTCCCGATGATCGCCACCACGTCAGCGATCATGTTTCCCTTGGACATGGTCAGCAGGGACTGAAGGTTGACGAATGACGGCGGACGGATTCTCATCCTGTAGGGCTTGGGAAGCCCCTCGCTGACAATGTAGAACCCAAGTTCGCCCTTGGGGCACTCGATGGTGGAGTAGACCTCCCCTTTGGGCGGTGTCATGCCCTCCACAATCAGTTTGAAGTGGTGGATCATGGCCTCTATGGAGGTGTCCAGCCGGTCCTTGTCCGGCAGGACGTATTTTGCGGAACGTTCTATGAAAGGCCCTTCCGGGAGGCCCTCCATGAGCTGCCGGATCATCCGGGTGCTCTGCCTCATCTCCTCCAGCCTCACCATGTACCGGGCGTAGACATCTCCCTCCGGGTACACCGGGATCCTGAAATTGATCTCGTCGTAGGCCTCATAGGGTTCGTCCCGGCGGACGTCCCAGTCGACCCCCGAGGCTCGAACGGACGGTCCGGACAGGCCGAGGGCGATGGCATCGTCCCGGCTGATGACCCCCACGTTCTTCGTCCGCCCCAGCCAGATCCTGTTCTTGGTCAGGAGCCGCTCATATTCATCGATCCGCCCCTCGAACATGTCGATGAATTTCACGACTTTCCTTTCAAAGTCGGGGGATATGTCGCGGACAACCCCGCCGGGCCTGAAATAGGTCATCATCAACCTGGTACCGGCCGTGTCCTCGAGGATGTCGAGGACGTCCTCCCTCTCCCGCATGGTGTACATCAGGACCGTGACCGCACCGATATCCGCGGCATGGGTTCCCAGCCAGAGGAGATGGCTGGCGATCCGGGCCAGCTCCGCGAACATGGTCCTTATATACCTGGCACGACGGGGCACCTCCAGCCCGAACAGCTTCTCCACCGCAAGGATGTAGGACAGGTTGTTGGTTCCTGAAGCCAGGTAATCCAGCCTGTCCGTCAAAGGCAGGACCTGGAGATATTTCTTGTCCTCGGCGAGTTTCTCCACTCCGCGATGAAGGAACCCGATATCCGGAATAGCGTTGACCACCACTTCCCCATCCAGCTCCAGGATCACCCTGAGGACACCATGGGTCGAGGGATGGTGGGGGCCCATGTTGATGGTCATGATTTCCTGTCTGGCCACTGAGGTCTCCCTTACCATTTCACCCGCC
>JBFFDD010000021.1:0-23014 GCA_041559575.1 bacterium | reverse complement strand
GCTATGATGCCCTGGGGGGATACGATAATGCCCTGGATGCCTACACAATGGCGGTCAAACTGGGGAACAGGTCCTCGGAATGCTTTCTGGCACTTTCCGAAGCATTCCTGAAAATCGGCGATCCTGATCAGGCTGTAAAATACTGCTGGCACGCCATCAGGATGAACCACTCTGACTCAAGAGCCTTTCTGTTGCTATCCGGCATCTATAATTCTACGGGAGCCTTCCGGAATGCCCTGGCATGCAGCTATGCGGCCATAAGACTCGAACCGTCCCTGGTCGGTGCCTATGTGGAGGCCGGCATCTCCTTTCGGTGCATGGGGCTTCATTACGATGCCGCCAGGGTCCTCCGAAAGGCCCTGGCTATCAAACCCGACAGCGGCGCGGCGTACTGGCAGTTGGCGCTGACCTACTATTACAGTGGTGATTTGAGCTCCGCCCTGGAGATCTGCCAGGCCTTAAAATCGATCAACCCGGGACTTTCCAGGAGGCTTTTCGCTGGCCTGGTCCGGTATTAGGCCTGCCCCGCGTCTCATGTCCCGAAGTTCCTTTTCCAGGATCCAATTAACTGGGGAAATGCACTTCCCCACGTCCCGACGGATTCGTCGGGGTGGTGGCCTTTGCACTTTCCAGTTACGATGTGTAAATTGATAATTGAGTCGGCTGCGAAAAAGAGGAAATGGAGGCAGCCGACTGTTTTTTCTGTTGTGGACAGGGACAGGGTTTTTTCCAGAACACCCGGCAACCTGTAATCCTGAGGTTTCTTCCGGGTCGGCCGTTCCGGCAGGGAGGACGTGTTTGAAGAATTTTGTCCTGGACACCAATGTTATACTCTACTCACCGAACTGCCTGGACACCTTCGAGGAAAACAATGTCATTATCCCCTCGGTGGTTCTCGAGGAACTGGACAATTTCAAAAGGCATTACGACCCAAGGGGTTTTGCGGCGCGGCAATTTTCAAGGCAGCTGGATGAGTTCCGGCTGAAGGGCGACCTGACGAAAGGGGTTCCACTGCAGGCGGGAGGGAAGATCTTCGTCCGGTTCTATGACGAGGACATCGAGCTGCCCCGTGAATTGGAGATCGTCAGCGCCAAGACAGCCAGCGACAATATTATTCTCAACGTGGCCCTCAGCGTGGAAAGGGAGACCAAGCGGCCAACCATAGTCGTCAGCAAGGACATCAACGTCCGCATAAAAGCGAACATCCTCGGTATCGACTCGGACGACTACTATCACAACAAGACCATATCGAACATCCAGGAGGATTCCAGATACCTTCTGGTGGAGGGATCCTACATCGATCGTCTTTACCGGGAGAAGGTCATGCCCATGGCCGGCTACCGAAGCGATGGCGAGGAGTTCGACCCTCACGCCAATGATTATTTTGTCCTCAAGAACGAGGCCGACCTGAATCAGGGCGCCCTGGTTCGGTACGGGGAAGACGAGAGGGGCGATGGATATCTCCACCTGCTCGGCAAGCAGGATGATGTTTTCGGCATTCGGCCACGGAACCACAAGCAGCGCTTTCTCATGGACGCCATCCTCGATCCCGATATCGACCTGATCTTCTGCATGGGAATCGCCGGAAGCGGAAAGACCCTTGTCTCCCTGGCCTGTGCCCTGGACATGGTTCTCGAGGAGAAATTCAAACGCCTGATCATCGCCCGGCCCATCATCCCCATGGGACCGGACCCGGGGGCGCTTCCCGGCAGTGAGTTCGAAAAGGTCAGGCCCTGGCTTCAGCCCATCTACGATAATCTGGAGTTCCTGGTGGACAATCTGGCCAACGGGGGATCCCACGGAAAGGGAAAGGATCTCCATCATGGGGCCCACGATATTACCCTGCAGTATCTTTTTGACTCCAAACTCATAGAGGTCCAGCCGTTGGCCTACATAAGAGGGCGGAACGTCTCCAACGGGATCTTCATGATCGACGAGGCGCAGAATCTGACGCCCCATGAGATCAAGACCATCATCACCAGGGCAGGTGAAAACACCAAGATCATCCTTACCGGCGATATCTATCAGATCGACAGCCCCTACATGAGCCCTATGGACAATGGCCTGGCGGTTGCCTCGGAAAAATTCCGCATGTCCGACGAGAAGATCTCCGCCACCCTCTTCCTGGATAAAGGCGAAAGGAGCCGATTGGCCACCACGGCCGCCAGGATCCTGTAGTGCCAGGTTCTTTGCAGGGGAGCTTTGCGAGCGGGATGGGAGGGACTATCAACCGGGGGGACAGGGAGATATGGCTTACAGGTTCATCCTTGTTTCGATCCTCGTTCTGACCCTGGTGGCCCCGGGGGCGGGATACCCGTCCACCCATCCGATGGCCGCCGGGGCGGTCCCCGGCCGGCCGGCCGAGGAGATCCTCGAGGGCCCTCGGGTGGAGAGGAAGAGGTCGGGCACGTCCTTCACGCCGACCATCGATGTCAATCCTGTCTATGACACCATCGTCGGATTTGCCTATTTCCGGTCCCTCCTGGAAAAGCCGGGCTTTGAATACGGAACCAGTCTCAATTTTGGAACCAAAGATGGAGAGAGCTTTGTTTTTCACTACGATAAATGGCTCAATCGGGATAGGCTCTACCAGGCGAGACTTTCCTATTCAACCTTTTTCGACCCCTACTACGGAGAGGGCAACGACACCGATAAGGACAGTGAGGTCCAGATCGATGGCACCAAACTCCTCCTGCAGGTCTTCAGGAAATCGAAGTTCGGTGACTCCTTTACCTTCGGGCCTTACCTGGATCTGAGGTCCAGGGAGGAGGATGGTGTTGACGATGACCCAAGTGTCAGGAGCGGCCTTCCCGACGAGACCTCCGTGGGATTGGGCCTGTCTCTCGTATACGACACCCGGGACAGCGCCGCGAGCCCCACGTGGGGAAAGTACGCTGAGTTCAGGCTGCTCTTCGTGCCGGATGTGCTGACATCCCTCGATATCAAGGATGGCTTCGGCGTCGGTGAGGTGGACATCAGGTCCTTTGACTCCCTGAGGCCGGGCTGGATCATCGGCGGGAGGTTCCATGCCGGGTTCTCCCTCGGTGATTCCTCGTATCTGTTTCGTCACACCCTTGGCGGCCCTGATGATCTCCGCGGATATCTTTTCAATCGCTTTCGGGGCAATCATTTCTACCTCGTTCAGTGGGAGACGAGATTTTCCCTGTTCTGGGTAATCACCGGGGCGGTATTCGCCGGCCTGGGTGACGTGGCGGATGATTCCTTCGATAACCCCAAATGGTCCGCAGGGTTTGGCTTCCGGGCAGCCCTGCCGCCGGACTGGATCAAGAAGGCCAGGATGGACATTGCGTGGTCCGAGGATCAGAGGGCTGTACGGTTTGTGTTCGGGGAAGCGTTTTAGGGTGCGAAGTGCGGTATTCATTAGCCAGTGTTCGGAAGGAAGTCAGCAGCCTGGCCCACAGAACCCCCCGACAGGGTGACCAGACAGAGGGCACGGAAAAGCCCCGGTGACCGTTCATCAGTGATCGGTTGTCGATCAAGGCGATCTCTCATCAGCGCTGGTCCATGGAGATCTTTTCAGTGATCTATATCGACGCTGACGCATGTCCGGTCAAGGAGGAGACCTACAGGGTGGCCGATCGTTACCGTGTGGATGTCTGTGTGGTTGCCAACAGCTGGATGAGAACACCCCACAACGAGCGGGTGGTTCTCCAGGTGGTCCCGGGTGATTTTGACGCCGCCGATGACTGGATCGTGGACCGTGCCGGGCCCGGGGACATTGTCGTCACCGGCGACATCCCGTTGGCGGCCCGGTGTATCCGGTCCGGGGCCAGGGTCCTGGGCACCAGGGGGGAAGAGTTCACGGAGGCGGGGATCGGCGACGCCCTGGCCATGCGGGCCCTGAACGATCACCTGCGCCAGATTGGCGAGGCAACGGGCGGGCCGCCTCCCATGGACAAGAAAAGCCGCTCGCGGTTCCTGTCCAGGCTTGACGAGATCATCAACGAAATCGGGAGGGAGGCGTAGCGGAAGAAAGGAGAAGGGGACCGAAAGATAGGGGAGCCGGGTAAGCGGAAAAGGCAATCCCAAGTCCAAAACTTGAAGCTATGTGTTAAAAAATCCCGCTCTTAGAGAAACCGGGATCGTTTCGCCCGGATAGTGGCCCGTGATGACAACATCCGACCTGCGCTTTTCACCGGTCTCCTCAATCCTGAAGCTGCTCCGCAAGTACGAGATACCGGATCCCTTCCGGATCATGCCCCAAAAGCCTCGCCGCTTCCCGGTCCGCCGCCAGCACATCCCTGCTGGCGATGATCCTCTCCAGGGGTGGTTTGGGAACCCTTCCCGAAAGGTGTCCGCCGACCAGGCCCTGGCGGGCATCGATCACCGTCAGATGGGGCTTAATGTACAGTATCAGGTCGGCTACCGCCTGGTGCTCGTCCACAGCGTGGATCTGGGATTTCTTGTAGCTCCAATAGCCGCCGTAGTGGACCGCCGGCAGGCAGCCGACCATGTTCTTCAGCCCCAGGGTCACGCGGGTGATGGTGTGGTCCTTGGCGGGGGGTACCGAAATCAGCGCCGCTCCCTCCAGATACTCCGGCAGGTGGATCTTCTTGTATTCACCGGCCCGGGAGTCCTCGTAATGTTTAACCGGCAGGGCGTCCAGGTCCACGAGCGGGACACCGATCTGTCCATAGCCGTGGCGCCTGAAGTTCTCCAGGGTGCTCCCCTCGCCCGACCCTTCCGCCACCACGATCTCGGCATCCAGACGCTCCTTCAGATACTGGACCACCGCTATGACAAACCGCACGTCCGTGGTGATCGGCGGCGGACTGGAGTTGACCATGTTGGGCTTGAGGACAATACGGTCGAACCCGGACAGCGCGTCGACGGCGCCGACCTCGTCCAGGGCGCGGGCCACCGCACCGGGATACCCGGCGGGGTCTGATATGGGGACGATTGAAACCATATTGTAATTCCTTAAAGCCGGCATCACGCCCGTGTCGGGGCTCTCTCAAGACGCCAAGAGAATCAGATTATAAACTGAAAAGGTGTTTTTTCAGTTCTTTGCTTTACTTTGCTGTATTTGCGTCTTTAGCGAGTAAAACGAGCGAGCGTGAGACAGTTTTTACCGCTACGGAAAAAGATCAAAGATTAAAGCAAACGCTCGGAATTTTCCCACCTCTCTGCGTACCTCGGCAGGTCATCGTTGATCTGATAGTAGTCGCCGATCTGGCTGACCCAGACGTGGCCGACAACCTGCAGGCCCGTCGGTTCGTCCAGCGACCCAGCGGCAACAGCGATCCTGTCCTCGCCTTTGGGGTGCCAGAAAATTGAGGAACCGCAATGTCCGCAGAACCCCCGATGGACGTTGGGGGTCTCATCCATAACGGAGCGGAACCACTTCAGGCCCTTGCTTTCAGTAATGTCCAGGTTGTTGGGATGCGTTCCCACGTAGGCGGAAAAATTGCCGTGGAAACGGCGGCACTTGGAACAGTGACAGTGAACGACACCCCGCAGGGCACCGGTGATCTGGTAACGAACGGCCCCGCACAGGCAGCCGCCGGAGGCGGTTATCCTGCCCTCGGAATCAGTAGGCATTCGTCAACTCCTTTCCCCTTTATCCCTTAGCCTTTAACCTTTCCCCATGAAACCCACGCTTGCACTCGATCCCCGGATTCCCTTATGAGATATAAGAGAATAACACACCGCCGGGAGTAGACCCAAAAAAAGGAGGATCCCCCTGGGTACAGTCAAGTTCGGAGACACCGGTTTAACTGTCTCCCCCCTCGTTTTCGGAACCCTTCCCCTGGGGCCGCTGCAGGCCGACATGTCCCCGAAGCGGGGAGGGGAGCTCATCCGCGCCGCCCTGGAGCGGGGAGTGAACATGATCGACACGGCCCACCTGTACCGGACCTTCGACCACGTCAGGGAGGGGATCCATGGATACCCGGGCGAGGTCCTGGTAGCCTCCAAGACCCACGCCCCGGACGCCGCCGCCGCCCGCATGCACGTGGAGGAAGCCCTGCGGCAGATGGGCCTCGAGCGCCTGGATGTCCTCCTCCTGCACGGGGCGAGGATCGCCGACCCGTTCACGGAGCGGGCCGGCGTTTTTGAGGAGCTGTGCCGCATGAGGGACGAGGGCCTCGCCGCGGCCATCGGCCTGTCATCCCATTACATAAGCGCGGTTCGCGCCGCGGCCGTGCACCCCGAGATCGATGTCATCCATCCCCTGATCAACCGGGAGGGGATGGGGATCCTCGATGGCGGGGCCGATGAGATGGCCGGGGCCATCGCACTGGCCTCCGCGGAGGGGAAAGGGATCTACGCCATGAAGGCCCTCGCCGGGGGCAACTTCATCTCCAGCGCCCGGGAGATGATCTCCTGGGTGGCGCAGCTGGAAGGTGTCCACGCCATCGCCCTGGGCATGCTTTCCGAGGCCGAGATCGAGGCCAACGTCGCCCTGGTCGGCGAGGGGGCTGCGCCGGAGGAGGTGTGGGGGGTTCTGGAGGGCGGCAGGAGGACCCTCACCATCATGCGGGAGTTCTGCACAGGCTGCGGGGAGTGTGTCGAGGTGTGCGAGGACGGGGCCCTTTCCATGGTGGACGGCGCCGCCTCGGTGGACCCATCGGTGTGCGTGCTGTGCGGCTACTGCGGGGCGGCCTGCCCCGAGTTCATCATCCGGGTGACCTGAAAAGATAAGGGGAAAGGGAAAAGGGGAAAGGTTAAAGCGGGCGCGCTTTCCCTTTTTCCTTTCCCCTTTAACCTTTAACCTTCAGACGACTTTGCAGTGCAGGTCGCACACGCCGTCGATGTGCCCTTCCAGTTGATCGCCCCGCTGAACAGGGCCGACACCGGAGGGAGTGCCGGACAGGATCAGGTCGCCGGGTGCGAGGGTGAACAGGCCGGACAGGTAGGAGATCATCTCGGGCACCTTCCAGATCATGTGGTTCAGATCCCCCTGTTGGCGCATCTCGCCATTGACCTTCAGCCAGATGGCGCCGTCCGTAGGATGGCCGATTTCGCTGGCGGGCACGAGCTCAGAGGCAGGTACGGAATGATCGAAGGCCTTGCCGATCTCCCACGGGCGCCTGGCTTCCTTGCACTGGGCCTGCAGGTCGCGGCGCGTCATGTCAAGACCGACACCATAGCCCCAGACATGGTCCAGTGCCGTCTCGAGGGGAATATTAGCGCCGCCCTTGTGCAGTGCGACGACCATTTCGATCTCATGGTGGACATCGCTGGACTTGTCCGGGTAGGGAAAATCAGCGCCACCGGTCAAGAGGTTGTCGGGGTTTTTCTGGAAAAAGAACGGTTCTTCCCGGTCGGGGTCACCGCCCATTTCGATCGTGTGGGCGGCATAGTTGCGGCCTACACAGTAAACGCGGCGAACGGGGAACCGTTCGTCGGAACCGCGGATGGGCAGACTTGCCGGTGCTGCCGGCTCGAAAACGTACTTGGTCATTCCGGGCCTCCTGTTTCTATGTTTCGATCGTTGCTCGTTTATATTAAGGAAGCTCTGATCACTTCAGAGAACAAAGTAACAGGAAAGGGCAATCTTTCCACGTGTTCCTTGCCACTTTCCACTGATTTTGATTCCCCTCCTGACCCCCTTGGTCCTCCCCTGTGCTATATTTTAGTTAAAGGTCCTGAGTAATGACAAGATTGCCCTTATGGCGGGACGGGGGGTACCATGGAAAAGAGATCAAGATGTGAGGATTGTGGCTTTCGCGCCAGGTACGAGGATAAGCCGGAGAGTCTTTTAGGACGCCTCTGGCGTTGGCACGCCGGCTGGTGTCCAGGATTCAGGAAATATATAACCTCCATGCCCGACGAGCAGCGCGTCGAACTGGCCCAGCGTTACGGCATGCAAAAGTACGCGGCCTGATGGGGGAGGGGAAGTCTTAGTCCTGGTCCTGGGGCCAAAGAATCCAGTGGAAAGTAGAAGGTAGAAAGTAACAGGGGAAGGGTGGTGTCCGGGGACCTCTTAAGAGCCATAACACAGGGGACCGCAGAGGGCGACCGCTGTAAGGTCGCTCCGCGGAGGGCCACAGAGAAAAGCAGGGTCTGGGAAGAGAGAATGTCTTAGACCTGGAACTGTTGCCAATGGATTCAGTGGAAAGTGGAAAGTAGCAGGGGAGAGAAACCTTTCCACTTGTTACCTGTCACCTTCCACTGATCATAATTCCCCGGCCCCGTTGGTTCCCTATTTTCCGGCCTTCGTGGCCAGGAGTCCCAATGTCACCAGGCCCGCCGACACGAAACGCCAGACCCCGAAACCCTCGCGCAGCAGGAAGGTCGATAACAGGGCGGCGAACAGGACACTGGTCTCCCTGAGGGCCGAGACCGTTGCCATGGGGGCCCTGGCCATCGCCCACAGGATGATCCAGTAGGCGGCGGTCTGCATGGCGGCGCCCAGCAAGCCGGCTCCTAAATTACGCCTCGCCACCAACAGCGTTTCGCGCCCCTTTAACAACCAGACGACCAGGAACGTCGCCAGGCCGTCGCCGATTGTGAGCCACACGGCGAAGCTGAGCACGGTGCCCGTCAGCCGCACGCCCAGCCCGTCCACCACAGAGTACGAGGCGATCAGCGCACCGGTCATCAGGGCAAAGATCACCGCCTTCGGCTTTTTCCTGAGGCCGCTTCCGTGCTCGAAGGCGAGCGCCATCACGCCGGAGGCGAGGCAGAGGACACCGACGGCGGCCAGGAGTGACAGCCGTTCCCCGGCAGCGGCCAGTGCTCCTGCCGCCACCAGCAGCGGAGCCGAGCCCCTGGCGATGGGATACACCTGGCCCAGGTCGCCGTGATCGTAGGCCGTGGTGAGCAGCACGTGATACGCCGCGTGCAGGAGAAGGCTCACCCCCAACAGGGGCCAGACAGCGGGGCGGGGGAAGGCGACGAAAGGGGCCAGAAAGAGCGCGAAGACACTCCCGAAAAGGGTGATGACGGCCAGCACGATCAGCCGGTCGTCCTGGAGCTTGACGAGGGCGTTCCAACCGGCGTGCAACAGGGCCGCCAGCAGGACGACGGCCGCCACCTCAAGGCTCACGGTTTCCAGTCTCCCTGGCAGGTTCCATCAAGGAAAGATCAACTGGGGGAATTGTACCACGTCCGGAGTTTTACATCAGGCGTGCCGGAACAGGGTCAGAGCACTTTTTCTCCATCCTTGACGAGCTTAAGGTCTTCAACAATGGTCATGACGTAGGCGGCGAAGTTGCCGTGGAAGGCGCGGTACTTAGAGCAGTGGCAGCAGGCCACGCCGGGGACCTCGCTGAGGATCTCTTACCGTACGGCACCGGATAAGCAGCCGCCAGTGTGTTTGGGCTCAGACATCGGATATTCCTTCATTTAGCTCACAGATCATCCTCACGAAAAGGACTTCAATGGTGCCGGAGTGTTAATGCAAGCGTTTATGATTAGGATTGCCATGCCATCTGCTGTCCCCACAGTCTCTGACACCGAGGGAGGTTCCCAAGATCAGTTGAAAGTGGAATGTAGAAAGTAGAAAGATTATGCAGCCTTGTTACTTGTTACTGATTTTCTCCCCGCCCTGACTCCCTCGATCCCATTCGTGTGATTCGCTTTAATGTATAATTATTCTGTAGGCATTAGTACTTCAGGGAGGCAGGCCGATGGCGATAACCTCGAACGATTTTCGCGCAGCTTTCATAAACGAGTGGCAGAGGATAGGTCAGGAACATCCATACGAAATAACGGATACTTACGAGAACGACACAGCCTGGACCGAATTCATGCTTTCTTCAGATGGATTTCTCAGAAGGGTCATGGAAAACATGTCCAATAGACAACAGCTCAAACTGTCTTTTCACAGGGATTGGAACAATTACGACTGCGTGTACCTGTCGGGAGACAAAAGCGCTGGTGTTGAAAGTGATGCGAGCCGATCGGAATCACGGGTAGAAGTCGTCATCGTGCATGAAAACATATTCAGCGATATTGACACTGAAATGGCCAGGCTCATTAACAGTGAAGCGCCACTGAAAGTTTTGATAACATACGCCCCCTATCAGGCGGATCAAGGGGTTAACAAAAATCCCTCTGCCATAGGAAGCAAGCTCACGGATACATGGAGAAGCGTCGATGATTCTGGTCATTTGATCGCCGAGGACAGTGAATTCCTTGTCATCATAGGTGATCGAGAAAAGAAGACGGACCAGATCAGTGACATTACGTGGAACTGGGTAGCAAGGGGAGAGGCAAAGCCTGATCCACTTAATGACATCCACGACTTCGGTTGACACCTGCTGCGACAGGGGCACAATCACCAAGGGAGGTCGTGAATAGAGGCAATACGTTGGATGAAAAGCGATCGCTTAACAATTGCTTAAAAATATCGAAACAAACAAGGAGAAAAAATGAAATTGATTATTTTCGGCCCAACCGGTTCCACAGGCCGCCAGGTTGTGACACAGGCTCTTGAGCAGGGACATGACGTTACCGCGTTCGCACGCAGTCCTGAAAAACTCGATCAAAAACATGAAAAATTACAGGTAATAAAGGGAGATGTACTGGATCTTGATTCGGTAGAGCGTGCGATACATGGACAGGATGTCGTGTTATGCACGCTGGGTATGCCCCCTACGGACAGAAGCAATCTGCGGGCAAACGGAACGAAAAACATTATCCGTGCCATGGAAAAAACCGGTGTCAATCGATTAGTCTGCCAGTCATCTCATGGCGTCGGAGACAGTCGTGACACGCTGCCGTTCCTCATGAAATATCTTATTGTCCCGCTCATGCTGCGCCGCGCGTTTGCAGATCATGAGATCCAGGAAAATTATATCAAAGAGAGCCAACTGGATTGGATCATTGTGCGCCCCGTAGCTTTAACCGACGGTGAGCACACAGGTTCTTACCAGCATGGCTATTCTTCTGATAACAAAACAGTCACGAACAAGATCTCACGCGCAGATACTGCCGACTTTATGTTAAAGCAGTTGGCTGATAACAACTATCTGCACAAGACACCCAGCATTTCATATTAATGAGGACACATGATCGGGGGATCGTGGGGGCCAGGTCAACGCCTGGGAGGTGGCGTTCCGGTGGCCCTTCCGCCGTCGCTAACGCCTTCCGAACAGCTTCCGACTTCGCTCTTTGAGCTACGACGGACAAGATGGCGAACAGGCGGCGTTAAGGCTTATACCAATTGCACAGGAACAAAGCTTTAATTTTTAATCTTGAGTTTTGAATCTTGGATCTAAAGCGGATCATATCGATCGTGATCAACCCACAATATCCCCACCTCCTTCACCTCCCCGCAACCCATAGTCTCCCAAGCCTCCCTGTACGCCTCAAGCTGGGGCCGGTACTTCTCCAGGTCTTTCGTCCCCGTCTTGTAGTCCACGATGACCCAGCCGCCGTCCTCCTCGAAGACCAGGTCCATGACGCCGGTCTCTAAGGTCTTCTGGACCTCCCTTCCTTCCAGGAGGCGGGTGTAGGGGATCTCGGTGAAGCGTCGTGATGCCCCTTGGGCCCTCTTCCAGGTGTCCGAAACGATGACGGAGCGAACCGTGGCGGCGGCCCGCGGGGCCACTTCCCTGGGTAGTTCCTCGTCAGAGAGGTATACGGAGGCCAGTCTTTCCAGTTCCACGCTCCCTAAATCAGTGCCAATGGCCGCTTCCAGGAGCCGGTGGATGACGGTGCCCCAGGCGGTGCCGTGTTCCCCGGTGGGAGGCTGGGGGGCCTTGCCGGGTGCGGCAAGGCGCGAGGGAAAAATCTTCCCGTAGCCAGGCTTGAGCAGATCCTGCCAACGGTGCCGGTAGGCGGCCGGATCGCCCGGCTCGTCGAGGCCGATCTCTTCCTCCTCGGTCGCGGGCGGCAGGATGCCTTCCGGATCCACCAGCTCGGGGGCCCCCTCGAGGTGGCTGTAGAAGAACCCCCACGGGTGGGAATCGGCCCTCTGGACTTTCGTGATCACCAGCATGCTTCCCGCCCGGGTGGCCGCGACGTAACGGAGGCGGACAAGCTCTGCCTCCAAAAACGCCTCCTCTTTAGGCGCCCAGTTCGTAAGCCATCCGGAGGGGTGGGCGACCGTCGGGCCGCGGCCCCGAGGGCCGCTCGGCCCATGGACCTCCGTATACCCGAGCACCTCGGTGCCCTCTCTTTGGACATGCAGAGATGGTGTGGTACTCCACTGCCCCGCCGGCGCGGCTAGGAACACGATGGGTGCCTCGAGCCCCTTGACCTTGTGCAGGTTCATGATGCGCACGACGGAGGCGGGCCGGGGCAGGGCCTCCATGCCGTCGTGGACCTCAGTGCCGGTGAGGAGACCTTCCAGGGTTTCCAGGATGTGGTCTAACGTCGGCCGCTGGGCGGCGGCGGCTCTTAAGATCTCAAGGGCTTTGTAGAGGCTCCCCACCCTCAGGTTCCCGTCTTCTCTAAGGGCCGCCTTGGCGGGAAGGCCCAGGTTCTCGGCCATGCGCTCTAAGGCGGCAACGGAAGGCAGGGTTGCCAGCCACCGGGCGTACAGGGAGAGCCTTTCCTTGACCTCCCTGAGCCTTCCTGCCAGCCCCTTCTCGAGTTCCCCGGAAACAGGGTCGTCCCACCTGAACCTACTCCCGGCCAGCCGGCACGCTAAAAGCTCAGCGTCGGAAAAGCCGACCATGGCGCTTCGAAGCACCGCGACAAAAGCCACCGGGTCGTGGGGCCGAGCGGCCGCCCTCACCGCGGCGTAAAGGTCACGCAGTTCGGACACCTCTCCTAAAGCGGTCCCCCCGGTCACCTGGTGTGGGATGGACCAGCGGTCGAGGTTCCTGGAGAAGGGTGTAAGGTTCTCCTTCTTCATGGCGACGATGAGAAAATCACCCCAGGAGCACGGCCGCGGGTTCCCGTCCTTTCCAGTCACGGTGGCGCCCGAGTCCACCAGGTGGCGGATGGTGCGCGCGATCCTCTCCGGCTCGACCTCGGCGATCTTCTCCTTGCTGGTGCACCAACCCGGAAGGGTGACGGTCCGGATGCCTGAAAGGTCTGGCTGAGGAGCGCTCTCCACCGGAAGCCTTCCCGGGTGGAGAGAAACGTACCGGGGAGCCTCGTCGGTCTCCTCGGCGGGGAAGTGGTGCTCGAACACCTCGTTGACCCACTGGAGGATCTCGGAACGGGACCGGAAGTTGGCTCCCAGCTCGATCTTCTCCCCGCCGCCCGGGCCGGTGATGATGTCCCGGACCTCGTTGTAGATGGTGATGTCCGCCCGCCTGAACCGGTAGATGGACTGTTTGGGGTCGCCCACGACGAAGAGGGAGCCGGGACCCGGAACACACCTGCGCCAGTCCTTCTCACCGGCATCCGTGGCGGTGAGGTACATCATCACCTCGGCCTGGACCGGGTCGGTGTCCTGGAACTCGTCCACCAGAAGGTACCGGTACCGGTCCTTGAAGAAGCGTCTCACCTCGGGGCTCTGCCGGAGCAGGGCGGCGGCCCTTAGCAGGAGATCCCCGTAGTTGAGGGAACCGGTGAGGGTCCTCAGCTTCCGGAAACGGTCTACGGCGGGCAGGACGGTCTTGAGGGCCACGGCGTAGCGGTACGCCTTAAAGGCGGCGACGGCGGGCGCCGCCACCTCAGTGTTGAACCTCTCCCACCTCTCTGCCTCTGCCAGGGCCTGGTCCTTTTTTCCGGGGAAGTTCCTTTGGACAGGCTTGACGCTTAAGGAAAAGGGCTCGAGGATCTGGAACAAGGTGAGCGGGTCGGAAAGGTTTCGGGCGTTCCTCGCCATGCGGCGCACCCGGCGCATTCTGGGGATGAGAGTGTCGGATCCTGTTTCGTCGGGCAGTTGCGGCAGCAGGACCTCCAGGTGGGCCAGGTATTCCGTGAGCGCCCCGAGAGCCTCGGCCATGTCCGGGAGGACCCGTTCCGGTGCGGGCCAGGTGTTAACATCAGGCTGTCCGGCCACGGTTTCGAAGAGCCCGAAAAGCTCTCCCGGCGACAGGCCCGCTGTGAGGATCCGGTCGATTTCTTCGCCGGCGCCTAAACCGGAAACCTGCTCCTCCCAGGAGACACGGCGCATCCGCTCGTCCTCATCCTCATCCATCTCGGTAAAGGCCGGATCTACGCCAGCTTCCACCGGCCGTTCCCGCAAAAGCCGGGCGCAGAAAGAGTGGATCGTTCCCACGAAACACCGGCCGGCGTTTTCGGCGGCGCCGCGGATGCGGTCCGCCCTTTCCCCGTCCCCTTTTTTGACCGCCTCTGCCAGCGCTTCTTCTAGCTGAAGGATGAAGCGGACCTTGAGCTCGGAGGCCGCCTTGCGGGTAAAAGTCACGGCGGCGATCTGGTGGACCGGGGCCTTACCGGAGGCGACGAGGGCCGCCATGCGCCGGACCATGCTGGTGGTCTTCCCGGTGCCGGCCGCCGCCTCAACGAGATAGTTCGTGTCGAGGTTCGTCTCGATCTTCGTGCGCTCTGCGGCGTCAGGGAGCTGATGCAAGTTCTGGTTACCCATATCCCCGCAGCTTTCTCAAGGCGTTCAGAGCAGGGTCGTCGCCGCGCAGCTTTTCGGCCATGGCAAGAGCCTGGGAAGCGATGTCCCCGCAGATGAGTTTGTAGTCGCACCAGTTACAGTCGTCAGCGGTGTCGGTGGGTGTGAAGCATCCGGCCTCCGCGATGTCGAGCAGGTGACCCAGCACCGCACGGCCCTCTTGAAGTTTCTGCCTGTCGAGGACCACAGCCTCTCCCTGAGCCTGCGAGGTGGGAAAGAGGAAACGGAAGGCGGCCACACGGGCACCCGGTTCCCCGGAATCGGCGAGGCACTGCCCGACCGCCAGCACGTAAAGCAGGTGCTGAACCACCCGTCCTTGGCAGAAGGGGTCTTTCTGTTTGTAGAGCCAGTTGCTTCCGGACTTGTAATCCGTGATCACGTAAGCTCCATCGCTTGTCCTCCTGTCGATGCGGTCGATGCGGCCCCGCACCCGGACCCTTGCTCCGGGGATAAGCTCCACCGTTACCGGCTCGGCCCTGTCGAGCCCCGTGGGAAGGTCGGTGGAGGGCAGGCCGATGGAGGCTTCCGCGAAAAGGGGCTTGTGGCCCCGGGTAAAAAGCTCTTCCTCCCGTAAAAAAATGCGAACCGATTCGGCCATCTGGATGCGTTCGTGGTCCCGCTCATGGACACCTGGTGGAGGGTTGGTCCTGGCGTGGTTTTCCAGCAGGTCGTCCAGCATGCTGTAAAGACCGTCGATGTCCCGGTCGTAATCGGGCGCACGGCCCTCCCTGATGAGCCCGTCCATGTAAACCTGAAACAGATCGTGCAGGAGGCTCCCCCGGTCGGAAGGAGTGAGCCACTTTCCGGGCTCGGGCGCTGCCTCCTCGACGGATTCGAGTTCCAGGATGTACTGGAAAAAGTACCTTAAGGGGCAGGAGCCTATCGTCTGAAGACGATTCGACGACACAGAGGGGCCGGTGGCCGATAGGATGTCGAGCTCCTCCGGAGGACGGCCCGTGAGGCCGTCGAAGGGGGAAACCTCGAGGGCCGATCTCCTTAAGGCCGCGGCCATCCCCCTCGCCAGGTCGGGGAACCGGCTGCCGATGGCTGCCTCGGCATTTGAGACCAGGGCGGGGCCGGCCAGCTTGCGAGTCCACCACTCGGCGGAATCAAGAAAAGTCTCGCCGGCGGGGTCAACAAATCCGGCGGGCGGGGACAGGTGCGCCGTGACCGCTTCCTGGTCCGCTTCGGGGTCTGCCAGGATGCGGAAGGCTCGGACCAGGGAGGAGCCAGGAAAGGTCTCCCGGTCGTCGACCAGGTCTGCCAGGGAGCAGGTCAGCGTCAAGGTACCACTGATCCGGCCGGCCAGGGCCTGGACGGCCCTTTCCCTGACTTTTAAGGGTTCGCCGGAAAGGCCAAGCAGGGGCGAAAGGGACATCCTCTCGTCATCCAACAGGACCGGCTCCTGCCTGTCAGAGCCCGGGAACCGGGCGTCGTCAAGGCCCAGAACGAAAGTGTGGGGCCGTCCGGTGTGCCCTCCCAGGAGGAGGGGCGCCGCATGGAGGCGGCCAGGACGGGGGCCGCTTCCCGCGACCCTCACCTCGTCCACGGCGGAGACGACCCACCCCAGGGGGTCACTCTCCGGAACATGGCCCAGAGTCATCACCTGTTCCAGGACCCCCTGAAGATCCAGCGTGAGGGCCCTTGCGGCATACTCGTCGAACTCCCCCGCGGTGCGCACGGTGGTCTCGAGAAAACAAAGGGCCCCTGCCAGGATGTCTGTAAATCCGTGATGCTCGAGGGGGGTGCACTTTTCCAGGCGGGAGAGGAGGGCGTCGAGGGACCGCAGGATATCGCGGCTGGTCCAGCGGCCGGAGACCTCCTCGCCGTTCTCGTCGTAACGTTTGGCGGGCCTTTCGGCAAGGTCCATCATTGCAGCCCGGACAGCGGTCGCGGCCGCCCCGGGCCCGGCTCCGGCCCCAAGGCTCCTGAGAAGGTCTGCCGCCGCGGCACGGGAGGCCCGGCTCTCTTCCCCGTCGATCATGAGCAGTCCCTCGGCCACCATGCCTGCCAGGGTCTTTGCGGGGTACCCTTCCATGGCCCAGACGGCCCAGCTTTTAAGCGCCTTGCCCGGGCGGGAATACACCGAGGGGATTCCCTCCGAGAAGCTCGCTGGAAGGTTGTCCAGGTCGCCGGTTTCGAAGGGGAAGTGGCGTGCCAGCTGCTCGAACAGGAGAGGAAGGTATGTGGCACGGTCCGTGTACAGGATCTCCACCTCGTCCAAAGGCCACCCGCCGGCAAGGCACCGCCTTAATGCCAGGCGGACTTCGTTGACCTCCCCCGCGGCACCTGAGATCTCCAGGGTGCCGTCTCTTAAGGGCGGCGGCGCATCCCGTGGTGCGTCCATCCAGGCCAGGCGTTTCAGGTCCGTCAGCTTGTCGTCCTCAGGAGGTCTTTCCGGGGAGGGCTCCAACCCAGTGACGGTGTACACCGGCAGAAGCTCTGCCAACTCACGCTCCAGGCCCCGGTAGTCCAGGTTGTCCGGCGCGAGGAACATGGTTTCGGCCGGCAAGGATTTTTGCCCGTCGTGAAGCTTCTTCACCAGGGCCGACAGCAGACCCCCGTAATCCACCAGCCCGGCCTGTTCGAGCCCCTCTTCATACCCGGCCAGAAGATCCGTCAGTTCAGTCATTTTAAGATTTTGGCTTTTCTCACCCTTTCCTCCCCTCCTCTTCGCCACCTCACGGAGATTCTCCGGCTTCACTCCCGCCGTCCTGAGGTCATCTAACGACCTCGTCAGCGCGGTGATAAGGGAGGGGAAGGGTTCTAAGGTCGTGAAGTACCGGGGCTCTTTCCTGCGAAGGTCCGAAAGGACCCGGGAGACCAGGATCTCAGGACCGCGACCGAGGATGAGCCGGCCCGGGGCCGTCCCGGATAACTCCAGGACCAGGCTCCTCACCGTTGTCACCCGCAGGTTCACCGCCGGCTGGCCCGAGCGGGCCACCTGTTCCACCCACTGGTGTCCCACCCGCAGGCTGGGGGCGATGAGCCACTTCCCGGCCAGGAGGTGATCACGGCAGATCCCGGCCAGGTTGAAGATGAAGGTGTTGGGTGTGAAGTCAGCCATAGGGAAGAGTTGGTTCCAGGTTCCAGGTTTCAAGTTCCAAAGAAATCATTTGCCGCAAAGTGCGCGGGTTTACGCAGAGCAAATCATAATCTAAGTTGATTTAGCAAAGAAGGACTTTTAAGAGGTACATATATTTCCTTGCCGCTCATCTGGTTTTTGCCCTACCGAACCCTGCGGTGCAGCCTTCAGTTGGCTGTATTGCGGTGAGTTGACTTTTACCGCTTCCACTGGAGCCGCACCACCACGTGTATTGGTCAGCTTTTCTCTGTGGCCCTCTGTGATACGACCAGCAAACGGTCGCTCTGTGCCCTCTGTGTTAAAGCTTTTGATCTTCGAGATTGCCGCGCCGCTCTCGTTAGCCTCGAAACTCCTCGCAATGACTTCGTTGGACCTTGGACCGTATCCTCCCCCCTTGCCCCTAGCCGCTCCTATTCTCAAAATGTCCAGCAATTGCTACTTCGGCCAGCGGCTTGCGGTCGTTGGGGTGTTCCCTGGCCCGGACCTCCTCCGGGAGGGCGTCCCGGTCACCGTACTTCCCGATGGCGATGGCGCAGATCACCTCGTAATCCTCCTCCGGGACACCCAAGACCTCATAGGCCATGGAACGGTGATAGCCTGCCATGCCGTGGGTGTAAAGTCCAAGAAGGCGGGCCTGGATCGTCAGGGACATCCAGGCGGCGCCGCAGTCAAAGGCGGCCCACCGGTTGGGTTTCTGATTATTTTTGAATGTACGGCGGGCAAAGGCGAAGGAGAGTACCGGTGCGTTTTTCGCCCAGGCCTGGTTTCTCTCTACCAGGATGCTGAGGTACTCAAGCCGTTCCTCCTCGGTTCCGGAATACAGGAAAAGCCAGGGCTGCTCATTGTTACAGGATGGAGCCCACCTTGCCGCCTCGAAGAGTGTCCTCAGGGCTTCCTCGGAAACAGGTTCCGGGCTGAAAGCCCTGGGTGACCATCTGTCAAGGAAAAGATCATCCACTTCAGCCTCTGGTTCCCGTCTGTTTTCAGGCAAAAAGTCATCAGCCATGTCGCACCGTTCCTTTCAAAAGATCTTTCTAGCCGTGATTAGTGACTCGTTGTTAGTTTCCAGTTTCCAGTTTTCAGTTTCCAGTTTCCAGTTTCCAGTTTACAGTTTCCAGTTAAAATCCACCATTCCCAGGCGTTTTAGATTCAACTCCATAATCCGTCATGATATTATGGTGAAGGACGATTCAGAACCAACGGTGTGGGCATTATCCACCATCCTCGAGGAGAAAGGTATGCGGCGATTATTGGGAAGGATTCTGCTGGCGGCCATCACAACAGCCTGTGCCAGCACACCGGCGTCCCTTCCGGCGTCGCCGCCGAGTCTGGAGTTGGGATCGATCCCCTTTGATGAGCCCCTCGACGAGGTCATGGCGGCTTTTCAGGGGATGGAGACAAGGGAGGATAAAACACCCTACATCGAGGCCATCGGCGACTATGTCCTGGAGGACTACCTGGAAGGGGGTCTCGTCAAGGACGAGGAAAAGGGGAACTGCTTCTACCCTGACGTGGTGAAAAAGTACGTCGTCACCTATCCGGATTCCAGCGACCTTGAGGAGCTGACCCTGTATTTCCAGGGTTTTGACGCCCCGAAACAGCCCTATCGGCTGTTCATGATCAAGAAGAAACACTCCAAACCGGAGGCAACGGTTTTTAATTTCCGCAGCCTCTACCATATCTGGGAGGAGCGGATCGCTTCTCAGGTTGAATCAGAACCTGCCGTTCACGAGGGGACCTATCAACAGTTCACAGCCGAGGCTCACGCCTATTATTCACCTGCTCTGGTGGGTGTCTGGGACCGCGGAGAGACGCTCGTGTTCCTCATGGTCGCGGACTCAAAGGATGGAGCCCTTGGCCCCGAAATTGCCTTTATCTCAAGCAGTGGGCTGGCCCGCTACCTGAAGGAGTGCAAGTTCATGTCCGGGGGGCCTGTGGCAAAATGAAGCAGTGTTAGGGTCTGGTTTCTAGTGTCTTGGGTCCAGCGTCTGGAGTCTGGGAATTTACGAATAAAGATTGGAATTATTTTGGGTTTTAAATCTGTTTTGGGATTTGAAATATGGAATTCAGCCGATGAACCCGTTCCCAATCTCCAAAGTCTAATCTCCAATTTCTTTTAGCTCAATAACCCCCTTTTCCCCATCCCAGGTCACTTCGGCCGCCTCCGTGGAAATCCCCCGGGTGAGGTCTTCAAACACCCTCTGGCCTTCGATCCCTGAAAGGGTCCTGGGGCGGAACAGCACACGGGCGTTGTCCACCAACAGGGGATAGATCTCAAGCTTGTCACAGGTACCCTCTTCTCCGAATTCCGCCCGGGCCATGAGACCGGTCAGGGCATTCTGGCTGTAGGACCCGAAGGAGAAGTTGCCCAGGCTGTAGAGGATGGGGACGCCCCGGTAGATCTCTATGGGCTGGGGGACGTGGGGGTGATGCCCCACAACGAGGTCCGCGCCGCTGTCGATGGCCAGATGGGAAAGATTTACCTGGTACTCCTTCGGCTGCTCCATCAGTTCCTGACCCCAGTGAAAGGAGACGATGACCGGACCCTTTTCGGCGGCCCCGGAAACCGCCTTCCGGACCATTTTTGGTGAACCGAACAGCGTGCCCGGCCGGCCCCTTTTTGCCCAGTAGGAATCGGGGAAGGTGTTACTGAAGGCCAGAAGGACTACACTTCCGCTGTCGGTGAGGACAACCGCCGGTTCGGCTGCCTCGCTGACATCCATTCCCGCGCCGACGGTCTGGATGCCGGCTTTCCTGAGGTTGTCCAGGGTGTCCGAAAGGGCGCCAGGGCCGAAGTCGAGGATGTGGTTGTTGGCGAGGGAAACCGCCCGGATGCCCTCGGCGTACATGGCGTCCGCGGCGGCAGGGTCGGCCCGAAAGGTGTAGGCCTTGCCCTCAACGGGTGCGCCCCTCCCGGAAAGGGGGGTTTCCAGGTTGAGGAAAGCCGCGTCGGATTCTGCTAGAATGTCATGGACACCGCCAAACAGATAGGAGTACCCTTTCACCGCGATCACATCATCGGCGCTGCCGGATGGCAGGAAGTCTCCTAAGAAAACTATGCGCTGGCGGTCGGCAGGATCGGCCGCGGTCGGAAAAGGAGACGGGAGCAGTGCGAAGCACGCGGCGATAAGGATAAAAAACCTTTGCATGGCGGGAAGTTAGCACGACCCTGGCCGTTTGACAACCCCCATCGAGGATGTTATAGATTGCGATTTTAACAGGGAGGCTTCCTCAATGCTTGATGTCCGTTTCCTGAGAGAGAACACCGATTTCGTGGAGGAGAGACTGTCTTCCAGGGGCGAGAATCTGGATCTTGGCCTCTTCCGAAAGCTGGACGGGGAGAGACGGTCCCTCCTCCGTGAAACGGAGGACATGAAGGCCCGCCGCAACACGGAGTCGGCAGAGATAGGAAAGCTCCGAAAGGATGGGATCGATGCCGCCGATCGAATGGAGGAGGTCAGGGCCCTCGGTGACCGGATCAAGGCAAACGATGAACGTCTGAAGAATATCGAGGATGACCTGGAGGAGTTTCTGCTCACGGTTCCAAACCTTCCCCATGGCTCGGTTCCGCAGGGCGAGGATGACAGCGCCAATGTAGTCGTCCGCACCTGGGGGGACAGGCCGGAGATGAACTTCGAGCCCGCCCCCCACTGGGATCTGGGAGAATCCCTGGATATCCTGGATTTCCCGAGGGCGTCCCGCATGGCCGGGGCGAGGTTCTCCGTGCTCACCGGCGCCGGCGCCCTGCTCGAGAGGGCCCTTATCTCCTTCATGCTCGACCTGCACACCCGGCAGCACGGGTACCGCGAGGTCCTGACACCGTTTATGGTCAATGCCGCCAGCATGCTGGGAACAGGGCAGCTGCCGAAATTCGAGGATGATCTTTTCAGTGTGGAGGAAGGGCAGTATTACCTCATACCCACGGCCGAGGTGCCGGTGACCAACCTGCACCGTGAGGAGATCCTTAAAGAGGTGGATCTTCCCCTCAGGTATGTGTCCTTCAGCCCATGCTTTCGTCGGGAGGCGGGATCCCACGGCAAGGACACGCGGGGACTGATCAGGCTGCATCAATTCAACAAGGTCGAGCTGGTTAAATTCTGTTCACCGGAGAACTCCTACGAGGAACTGGAAACCCTGACCGCCGACGCTGAGGAGGTTCTGAAGCGTCTTGGCCTGCATTACCGGGTGAGCCTCCTGAGTACGGGGGACCTGGGGTTTTCGGCGGCCAAGACCTATGACCTGGAGGTGTGGCTTCCAGCTCAGGGCACTTACCGGGAGATCTCGTCGTGCAGCAACTTTGAGGATTTTCAGGCCCGGCGGGCAAGGATCCGGTTCCGCGCCGAAGGCGAAAAGGGAACCCGGTTTGTCCACACCCTGAACGGGTCGGGGCTTGCGGTTGGCCGCTGCATGGTGGCGATCCTGGAGAACTACCAGCAGGGGGACGGGACGGTTGTTATTCCCGAAGTATTGCGGCCCTACATGGGGGGAATGGAAATTATCACCCGCACCGATTAAACCATTCGGGTGATAATGTAACGGAGTATCGGCGTAACGGAGTATCGGTGAAGACCCCGATACCCCCATACCCCGACACCCCGATACATTCAGAATTCGCGGAGGAGTGGCCGAGTTGGCTTAAGGCGGCGGTCTTGAAAACCGCAGTCCGTTTATAGCGGACCGGGGGTTCGAATCCCTCCTCCTCCGCCAGCCTTCGCTTCGTGAAGGAAGCTCCGGGTCGGCAGGCCGGCCACCCGTTTGATCTAGAAGCGAAGACTGTCACGTCGAAGGCCCAGGGGCGAAGACGCACATTCAATTAGCCCCAGGCCTGTCCTGGATTCAAAATACAGGATTCAAAAACACCTTTCGCATTACAGACAGCGGTCTGAACTTCTGTTTGGACCTTGAACCTGCTTCCCTGTCCTTTCCCCCTTGACCTTTCGGTAAGTTGTGGATAATTTGTGACTCTTGGTTCAATCGTTCCCTCCGCCTGTTATGGAGAGATGGCCGAGCTGGCTGAAGGCACTCGCCTGCTAAGCGAGTAAACTGAGAGATCGGTTTCGAGGGTTCGAATCCCTCTCTCTCCGCCACAAGCGATCACTGCGGAGGGCCGATTGAGCCGCCCGGAGAGATGGCCGAGTGGTTGAAGGCGGTAGCCTCGAAAGCTATTGTTCGCTTTTGCGGACCGGGGGTTCGAATCCCTCTCTCTCCGCCACTCGACGCATAAAATTCTCTTTCACACTGAGAATTTTATTTGCTCGTGGCAGGCCGGAATCAGCAACCGATTGGAACGAGCAGCGGCGAGTTGTCCCGAGCGAACGACCAGTTTCTACAAGGGAGTGTGTCGAGGGGCAATGGATTGAACAACAGATGATCTCGGCAGGCCACCTGAAAACGCGTAACAAAAAGACGATTTTTCTGTAATTGATGATGCCCTGAATCGGCAGGGTTGTCGGATGACTGCTATATCCGGAGTT
>JBFFDD010000020.1:0-24142 GCA_041559575.1 bacterium | reverse complement strand
GTTTCCTCGAGGATGCCCTCATCGCGGGCGATGGATTCCAGGGCGGTGCCGGGATAGATCCGGACGCCCACATTGAAGAATGCCGCATCCCGGGGCCGAAGGCTGGATTCGGCAAAACGGATCGTCTCGAGGACGGTCCTTTCCGTCTCACCGGGTCCTCCCAGCATGAAGATCCAGAAGCAAGGCAGGTTGCTTCGGCGGATGGTCTCTGCGGCCCTGTGGACGTGGTCCGCATGGAAACCCTTTGCCAATCGGGTGAGAACGGGCCCGGCGGCACTCTCAGCGGTTATGCCGATCCCCGAAAAACCCGCACTTTCCATGGCCTTCACCAGCGGTCCGTCCAGAAAGCCGGGGTTGATCTCCATGCTCAGCAGGCGGGCACCGGTCGGAAGACGGCACAGGTGATCACAGACCTCCATGGAGTGATCGTAGGGTGCGTTGAAGACGTTGTCCACGAACTCGATGTCCCGGGCGCCCTTGAAAGCCAGTTCCCGGACGGACTCCGCTACATCCGCCGGCGGGCACAGGCGATAGATGTTCCCCTCACTGATCCCGTAAGTGCAGTAAACGCATTCAAAGGGGCACCCCCTTTTCGACTGGAGAGGAACGGTGGCCATCCGGGATCGGTAGGCCCCCATATCCAGCCAGCGGTGAAAATCAGCCACCTGAGAGGATCGGCTGAGATCGGCCAGTTGACCGTTGTTAAATCGCAAGGCACCATCTTCGATCCAGGCGGTGCCGGGGACCTCCGTCATCTTGCCTCCGTTCTCCAGGGTTTTGAGAGCGGCGGGGAAAACGGTCTCCCCATCCCTCGGGATGGCGAGATCCGCACCCGTGTAGCGGAGGAGAGCCTCAGTCATGACCCCCACTGCCGGCCCTCCGAGAACGACAGGGGCGTTGGTGTTGCTCCTGACAACCTGGATGAGAGGGCTGAGTTCCCTGTGATATGCGACCGGGCTGAGCAGGTCGTTATTGTCGATGTTCCTCACCGAGATGCCCACCACATCGGGGACCTGGCGGCTCAGGGCCGACTGCAGGGTTCGGGCGGGATGTGTGGCGTGCATCAGATCGATGAACCGGACCCGATGTCCCGCCCGTTCGGCGGCGTCGGCGACCAGGCAGGCGCCGTAGGGCATGACGGTGACCGGCTGATCGGTCCGGTTGGTGGAGAGGATCAGGACTTCCAAAACGGTTTCGACCTCCGGGGGATCAAGTAAACTCCTCCGCCGTCAAGGGGATCGGGTCTGAATTGTCTCCGCTCACGCTAGCGGTCAATGGTCACAGAAATGTCACATCATGGTTCGGCATGACAGGGACTTCTTTAGTATATCCGACTCGTCCGGGTGGCGGGATCAACAGGTCTCATCGACCACCCTGAGGGTGACTTAAGGTTAAACCTCCGGGAGGTGGGATCCTCGAATCCTCACCGGGAATATCTTCTCCCCCCCCTTGATTTCCAGCCCACCTCGTGTCATTCTTTCACAAGCTGGTCTCCCTTAGAGTAAGCCCGGTACCACCCCGAGGTCCCGCAGCAACAGGTCAGGTCCCGGGGTGACTGCCCGGTCCTGAAAGGAGCGAGATGGCCGGAAAAATCCTGTCCCATACCACCGTTACTGCTCTGTTCTTTATTCTGTTTTCCTCCCCTGTCCAGGCTACCACCGTAAACATGAACGCGGCCCGTGAATTTGTCGAAAAGGGCGAATACAGTTCGGCCGTCCCCCTGTTGGAGGAGATTCTCAGCGACACCCCGAACAACGCCGAGGGACAATACCTGATGGGGGTATGCACTCTGTGGCAGGATGATATCGGCGCGGCCGACGGGTATTTTAGGAAAGCGTTCGCACTGAACGAAGCTCTGAAGGCGGGCGTGACCGGGGAGTTCGAGAAATTTATCATCACCCGTCTCGAGGATGACCAGGTGGAGGTGGCCCAAAAGGCTTTCGACGTGCTGATCAGATACCAGCCTTCCATCAACGCCAGGGTCTCCCGGGCATGCGTCGACAGGGGCGAGGCGTATCTCGAGGAGGGACAGGGACAGGAAGCGGATGCCCTGTTCCGTTTCGCCGCCTCCATCAACAGATCCCTCAGGGGGAGGATCTGCGACATCTTCTTCGCCAGAGCCAAGGCAGCTGTGGGGGAGGAGAGCCTGAAACTGGTCCTTGCCTCTATCCGTTATGGCGACAAGTACCAGAATGAGGCCATCAGGATGATCCTCAGACTGGCCAACTCCCTCGATGACCCGAAGGCCCGGGAAGGTTATCTCAAGGAGGCCCTGCAGTTCATCGATCCCGAGGTTGTTTTCAGTGCGTCGGTGGAGTATTTCACCGACAGGTGGGGCCAGCCCCAGAAGATCACCCTGGTCGAACCGGGAAGGTGGATCGGTGTGGAGAAGGCCAAGGAAAAGGAGAAGGTCTGTTATCTGTCCCGCCAATCCGTCAGAACCCGGGACAAGGGGGGCCAGATCAGCCTGAAGCCCAATATCCTCACAGCTGAACCCTTCTCGGGAGGCGAAACGGAAACCGACAGGGGTTACGTCACAGAGATCTGGTTCAGCATGGATGAGAAGCCGGTCACGGTGTTCTTCTGGATCCGGGACTGAGCCCTCCTCTTCCTCCTTCTCACTGTCCGTTCAGCAGGCGCCTCGTGCCCTCAAAAACCTGAATGAATCGGAGAAGAGAACATCTCAGCGGCGTCCTGATGATGGTCGCGGGGGTCCTGGTGCTCAGTCCCGATGCCCTGCTGATATCGCTGATCAGGACCGACCCATGGACTTTGGTCCTGTGGAGGGGCCTGATCACAGCCATCACCATGACCGTCTCCCTCCTGGTAGCTCACGGCAGGGGGGCGTTAGTCGAGGTGGGCCGCATCGGCTGGCCGGGGGTGGTCGTGGGAGTCTTCTTCGGTTCGAGTACCCTCTCCTTCGTCATGTCCGTCCGGATGACCACGGCTGCCAACACGCTGGTGATCATTGCCGCCATGCCCCTGTTCGCCGCTCTATTCAGCCGGATCTTCCTGCGGGAGATCGTGCCCCTTGTCACGTGGATCGCCGTGACGGCCGGTTTCGCCGGCATTGCCCTTGTTTTCAAGGGCAGCATCGGGGGAGGATCCCTCCTCGGTGATGCCCTGGCCCTGGCGACAGCCAGCTTCATGGCCGGAAATTTCGTTATCATCCGCCACCATCGTAAGGTGAGCATGATCCCGGCGGTTGTCCTGGGCGGCATCATAACCACAGGAGCCATGTTAGCCGTTGCGACTCCGTTGGACATCACCAGCGGAGACCTCCTTCTCCTGGCCCTTATGGGGTCGGTGGTCCTCCCGGTTCCCCTCGCCCTCATGACCATTGCCCCAAAGCTCATTCCGGCAGCGGAGGTCAGTCTGATCATGCTGCTCGAGACGTTTCTCGGACCCCTTTGGGTGTGGCTGGTCGTCAGGGAAGCTCCGCCGATGGAGACCTTCCTCGGAGGGGGCATCCTGGTCGGGACCCTTATCGGTCATTCGTTGGTCAGGATGAGGGGGAGCGGTGTTGAGAATTGAGAATGGAGAATGGAAATTGGAAATTGGAGAATGGAAATTGGAGAATGGAAATTGGAACAACCTGGTGGCATTTAACTTTCCAGAGTCAGGCTGAAAACGACAAGCTTATTTCCAGTTCTATTTTCTGACTCTAATCTCCATTCTCAATTTTCTATTTTCTATCCGTTCCTTCAATCTCATTGTTGCGAGGGAAAGACGATTTCTCCAATTCTATAAACACCCGCTTGACATTCGGATGGCGCTCCTTGATCCGCTGATCCATGGCGGCGAGGATCTCTTCCACCCGTCCGGCGGGGATGGAGTCGGAGAAGTCCACGCTGATATTGACCAGGACGAAATCCGGTCCCATGTGGAGGGTCAGAACCTCGTTAACCCTTTCGACGCCGGGGAAGGAGGCTGCAAGGTTCCGGATGCCGGTGACCACCTCCGGATGAGCTCCCTCGCCGATAAGGAGGCCCTTGGTCTCGTAGGCAAGCCAGATGGCGGTGCCGCCAAGGATGAAACCGATGACAATGGACGCCGCTCCGTCGTAGACGGGGTTGCCGGTCACCTGGTTCAGTAAAACCCCGAAGAAGGCCGCCACCAGACCCAGGAGGGCTGCGGAGTCCTCAAACAGGACCACGAAAAGGGACGGGTTTTTACCCCTCTTGACGGCCTCGAAAAAGCCTCGCCGGCCCTTGGCCCTGTTGAACTCCCGAACAGCAAACAGCCAGGCGATCCCCTCGAAGACCACGGCCAATCCCAGGACGATATAGTTCACCGTGGGATTCTCCATGGAGGTGGGGTGGGTGATGTGGTGAATGCCCTCGTAAAGGGAGACGCCTGACCCCACCGCGAAGATGAGGATGGCCACCACGAAACTCCAGAAGTAGACCTCCTTGCCGTGTCCGAAGGGAAACCTGTCGTCGGCCGGTAACTGGGCTCTCTTCAGGCCGTGGAGGAGGAGGACCTGGTTTCCCGTATCCACAATGGAATGGATCCCCTCGGAGAGCATGGCGGAACTGCCGGTGATCGAAGCGGCGACAAACTTGGTGGCCGCGATGAGGGCGTTGCCGATCAGGGCGGCATAGATGAATGTCTTCGAGGACGGGGCCATGGACCCTCCTGGGGAATAGTTTCCGGTTTACAGTTTCCGGTTTCCGGTTTAATCTCTAATATCTGATCTCAAATGTCTAATCTCTAATTTCTCGATGCCGATTTCAACCATTTTCCTTTCAGGAGGAATCCATGAAAGCGGACAAGGGCAAGGTTGTATCCATTGAATACACCCTCAAGGATGACAGTGGAGAGGTGATCGACACCTCTAGGGGGAGGGCGCCCCTCGATTATATCCACGGTGCCGGCAACATTATCGAGGGGCTGGAGAAATCCATCGAGGGGCAGGAGGTCGGCGATCGATTTGTCGTTTCCATTCCACCGGAGGAGGCCTATGGCTTGAGGGACGAATCCCTGCTCCAGGTCGTCGAGCGCAGCTTCATAGACGTCGAAGGCGAGATCGAGGCTGGAATGCAACTTCAGGCCCACGCGGAGCAGGGACCGGTGATCCTGACCATTGCCGATATTGATGGCGACAAGGTCACTCTGGACCAGAACCATCCCCTCGCAGGTTCGACCCTTCACTTTGAAGTCGAGATCGTCGGGGTGAGGGATGCCTCGACGGAGGAACAGGAGCACGGCCATCCCCACGGTCCGGGGGGATGCGGACATTAATGACGGTGGAAAGTGGAAAGTAGAAAGGGAGGGGAGATCGGCGATTGGGCGAGGGGGCGACGGGGCGAAGTAAAATCTGGTGTCGGGGAGCGCCGTTGGCGCAGTGGAAAGTACAAAGGGACAAGTGGAAAGGGAACAGCGTTGTTCCTTATCACTTACACTTGGCACTCAGGACTTCTTTAACCTTGCCACTTTCCACTGATTTTCACGAATCGCCCGCCTTCGCTCTATTCGGCTGCGGCGTGGCAAGCGTATAACGGCCTTTCTCCTGAATACCGAATACTGGATACTGAATACTATTATATTCCCAGTTCTCAGCTCTCGGTTCTGCTTCCTCAAACATCAAACCTCAAACTTCACCTCTTTGACCCCGGACCCTTCAGGGCGCTCGGTGAGATCATCCACTTGACCATCCAGCCCCTCGAGTCGCCCTCAAGACAGACCACCGTGGCTGTGTCGAAATGGGCGATGGCGTCTGCGGAGTTCCATCCGACAAGCAGTGAGGTCAGGCTGGAAAGGTGAGGCAGGTGACCGACCAGCATGGTGTCCATCTGAATGCCGGCTGACCGCTCAGCCCAGACGGCAGGATCGTCCATGGGAAGCAGCCCATCGGTCGCCTTCACGCTGCCGGCAAAACCGAGGCGGTCGGCCATAATCTGGGCGGTGTCCGCAGCCCGGGCTTTGGGGCTATGATAGATCGATCCCAGGTGGATCCTGAAGTTCCCCCCGATGAAGTCGGCGACACCGGAAACCTCTGACCTTCCGGCTTCCGAAAGGGGCCTCGATGGATCTTCCAGTTTGCTGACGGCCTCCCCATGTCTAACCAGGTATAGGTTCACCCGATCTCCTTTGCCCTGTTCTGTCAACGCGGATCAACAGGCACCATCATACCCTAAAAGGACCGGATTTCGAAGGGCCCGAGGCGGTAACACAGGTTTGAAAACGGTAAAGCCGATCTCTCGCAAAGCCTCTAAAAGCGCCGGGAAAGGCAAACTCGATATGGGGGTAATCTCCCATTACTCTCAAGACCCCTCAGCGTCCTGGCGCTTTAGGCGAGCCACGCCCATGGCGTGACGGGCGGGCGAGAGAAAAACAGCGCTCCGCCAAAAGTCGCATGTCAGGTACTTGTTTTTGCGAAGAACCGAAGTTCAGGGGTCCGGGATAATTAACGCTGACAATTAACTGTCCGGCTACTGTTTCCGATCTTCCATCCTCCTTCCCAAAAAACCCGGCACTTGTTATATTTTTTACAGTCCCTAAGGCCAGAAATGATCCCTGGCCGAAAACATCCAGTTGCCGGATGAATCCTTTCCTCCGGACCGGACGGGGGGAAAGAAAGGGTATAGCTTTGATCCAGGAAAGCGAAATTATCACCCTGCTGGTGGGCATCGGAGTGGTCATCTTTATCACGGCCAACTTCAAGCGCCTGATCCGCATCCCCTCCTTTCCGATTCTCTATGCCGCTTTTCTGCTCACTCTCTCCGGATGGGTACTGACCGTCCTCGAAGGGCTGTTCCTGTTTGACCTGTTCAATTTCCTGGAGCACGTCTGCTACTCGCTGAGTTCCATCCTGATTGCCATCTGGTGCTGGTCCTACTTTGTCAGAGAAAGGGCCGGACCTTGAGCGCGATCAACGTTGTCGATCTCGCAGGGGCACTGGCGTCCGCAGCCGCCCTGGTCCTTATCCTTGTCGGCTGGAAGACGAGGCCCGGCAGGCACGAATCGATCCTCATGCTGTTAATCGTTGTCCTGACCCTGGCCCACGATGCCGGAAACTTCCTGGAGTGGATGGGGATCACGGCCTTCTATGACCCCATCGAGGATTATCTGGAGGTCCTGACCGCCTCTCTGTGGGGTTTTTTCCTGTACACCTTCCTGCAGGGATTCACCGAGGAGAAGCTCAAGGAGATCCAGAGCCTTGATGAGACGATTCTCGATGTTTCCCCGGTCGCTTTCGTGCTGCGGGACTGGGATCAGCGTGTCATAAGGCTGTCAAAAGCCTTTGAAAAGGTCAGCGGCCTCAGGTCCGATGCGGTCATGGGCAGGACCGTTCAGGAATTCATGCCCGATTCACCGGGAAAAGAGGCGTTGATCGCCAGGATAAACAGGGTGTTTCAGGAAGGGGTTCAGATGGGTCCCGAGGATTTTTTGGCCCCCAGTGCCAGCGATAAGTATATCAGGGAAACCCTCATCCCCATTTTCGAACACGATGGAAGTGTCGCCCAATGCCTTTCCGTGCTCGAGGATATTTCAGATCTGAAAACGGTGGAGGCCCAGTTGAGGCAGGTTCAGGAACTGGATGAGAAGATCCTCCACGGTTCACCGGTGGCTTTCGTGCTGCACGACAGGGAGCTGCGGATCCTGAGGGTCAGCCGTGTCTTCGATGAGGTGACGGGTTTTAAGACCTCGGAAGTTGTGGGCAGGAAGCTGAAGGAGTTCATGCCTGAGGGGATCAGGCGGAGTGGGATAATAAAGCGGATGGAACAGGTCAGGGATGAGGGAGTAACAATTGGCCCCCAGGATATAGAGTCCCCACTGCCCGGCAGATATCTCAGGGAGACGATCCTGCCCATCTTCGATAGCGCGGGAGATGTTTCCAACATCCTCAGCGTCCTGGAGGACATCACCGAGACCAAACAGGTTCAGGAGGCCCTTCTGGAGAGCGAGGAACGCTACCGTCTCCTCTTCGACGCCATCAACGACGGTCTCCTGGTGCACGAATTTTTTGATTCGAGTCCCGGCAGGATCCTGGAGGTCAACAGCCGGCTTTGCTCCATGACCGGATACTCCAAGGAGGAACTCCTCGGCAAGAAGCCGCCGGATCTGGTGGATCCTGACTCCATCACCGATGGCCGGGATGTCAGGAAGAAGCTGAACGACCAGGGGTTTGCCGTATTCGAACGGGTTTTTGTAACCAAGGGCGGCCTGAAAATCCCCGTTGAGGTCAATTCCCATGTCTTCGAACTCAAGGGCAAAGCCACCATTCTCGCTGTTGCAAGGGACATCACCGAGAGGAAGGTCGCGGAGCGAAGTATTCAGGCCAGCCTGCGGGAAAAGGATGTTCTGCTCAAGGAGATTCACCACAGGGTCAAGAACAACCTCCAGGTCATTTCCGGCCTCCTGAACCTTCAGGCTCATCACATCACCGGCAAGAGGGCCAAGGAGATCTACAAGGAAAGCCAGAACCGGGTGAAGACCATGGCCCTCATTCATGAGGAACTTTACCAGGAGGGGAACCTGGCAAGCGTCGGTTTTAGGGAATATATCCGTCAATTGGCAACCAACCTGATCCGCTCCTACCGGACCGATCCCGGCAGCGTCATGCTTGATCTGAAAATGGCGGATGTCGATCTGGTGGTCGATACGGCTATTCCATGCGGCCTGATCATCAATGAGCTGGTGTCCAACGCCCTCAAACACGCCTTCCCGAAGAAGGGGGGATGTATCCGGATCGAATTTGACCGTAAAGAGGGGGATGAATTTCATCTGGTTGTCGCCGATGATGGTGTGGGGATGCCCGAGGAGCTGAATTTCCGGGAAACCAGAACCCTGGGCCTTCAGCTGGTAAACATCCTGGTTGAGCAGTTGGGGGGGACCATCGACCTTGAACAGGGGGAAGGGACCGAATTCCGGATCACCTTCAGAGAGTACCGGGAGGCGGGATCGGCAATCCACTGATGTCGGATAAAGGACCCCGGAGCCGGGGTAAAATGGAGGAGCGCCATGGTATTTCAAAACGATATTCACAAGCACCTTCCCGTTTCCGGTCAGAAAGTGCGGGCTCACTCCACAGGAGGTACCGGCATGCCCCGGTCCGCCGATAAAGCCATTATCGCCGGCGACTAACGCCTGTTCTCCCATGCTCAAAATACAGAACCTCACCAAATCCTACGGCGACCACCTTCTCATTGCAGACGCGACCTTCAACGTCAATCGTGGGGAGCGGATCGGACTTGTTGGCCGAAACGGCCACGGAAAGACCACCTTGTTTCGTCTCATCGTTGGGGAGGAATCGCCCGATTCGGGGACCATATCTTCCTCTAAGGGATATAGGACAGGGTACCTCAGGCAGGCCCTTGATTTCACCAGGCCGTCCATTCTGGAGGAGGTGGCAACGGGCCTCCGGGAGGAAGACCAGGATCAGGTCTGGAAGGCGGAGAAGGTCCTGGCGGGCCTGGGATTCGACACAGGTGACCTGATCCGTTCCCCTTCCGAGTTCTCCGGCGGCTACCAGGTCAGGCTGAATCTGGCCAAGCTCCTGGTCTCCGAACCGGACCTCCTCCTCCTCGACGAACCGACAAATTTTCTCGATATCGTTGCTATTCGCTGGCTGGAGAGGTATCTGAACACTTGGAGGGGTGAAGTCCTGGTCATCACCCACGATCGAAGCTTTATGGACAGCGTCACTACCCACACCATGGGGATCCATCGTCAGAGGATCCGCAAGATCAAGGGCGATACCGGGAAGTATTACGATCAGATCGCCATGGAGGAGGAGGTCCACGAGAAGTCCCGGATCAACATCGAGAGAAAAAGACAGCAGACGGAGGAATTCATCCGGAAATTCCGGGCGAAGGCGAGGCTGGTAGGTCTCGTGCAGTCACGGATCCGGACACTGGAGAAGATAGAGGCCCCGGAAAAGCTGATTAAGATTCCCAAGCTTAGCTTTTCCTTCCGGTCGGAACCCTTTGCCCCCAAAATCATGATGGACGTTGACGGTGTGACCTTTTCCTACTCGGGATCGTCCCCCTACCTCATGGAGGATCTCAGGCTGAACGTCGGCAGGGGTGACCGTATTGGCGTGGTGGGGGCCAACGGAAAGGGCAAATCAACCTTGCTCAGGATCCTGGCCGGGGAGTTGAGGCCACTGGCCGGCCAGATCAAGATCCATCCGAAAATGAAGCCGGGCTACTACGGACAGACAAATGTCGACCGGCTGATCGGGAACAGGACCGTCGTCGAGGAGATCCAGTCGACCGACCCGGAGAGATCCCATCAGCGGGCACGGACGGTCGCCGGAAGGATGATGTTCGAGGGGGACCACGGCCTGAAGAGGATCTCCGTCCTGTCAGGCGGTGAGCGAAGTCGGGTCCTGCTTGGCAAGCTTCTCTTGGAGCCCCACAACCTTCTCCTTCTGGATGAACCCACCAACCACCTGGACATGGAATCCAGTGAGGCCCTTCTGGCGGCCCTGGAGGGCTTCGATGGAGCTGTGATTATCGTCACCCACAATGAGAAGTTCCTCCATACCCTGGCCCAGCGGCTCATCGTTTTCGATAAGGGGATGGTGACCCTTTTCGACGGGACATATCGGGACTTCCTTGACGAGACGGGTTGGCAGGCCGAAGAGGGCCTGCCGAACGACGGGAGACCAGGTCGAGGGATCGTTAAGGCGAAGGCCCGGAAAAATAAAGTGGCCCGTCAGCAGCGTGCCCGGTTGATCCAGGACCGGACCCGGCAGTTAAAACCCCTTCAGGATAAGGCGGATGAAATGGAATCGACCATTCAGGACCTTGAGGTCAGGTTCGAGACAGTCAACAGCCGTCTGGTTGAGGCAGCCAATGCTCAGGACGCGGATCGGATAGCCGAACTGTCCAGGGAAAGCCGGAGCCTCACCGATCAGATCGAATCCAGCTACAGAGAGCTGTTCACCATTACCGAAGAACTGGAGGAACTCCTGGAACACTGGGCCGGGAGGCTGAGCGGTTCCGATTCATGAACCCGCTCTTAACCACCTGGAACTGGATCTGCAGCCCAAGGTCCCTTTGAGGACCCGGAAACCGCCTCGCCTCAACTGCAGTAACCGACCCGCCAATGGTGTATCCATAGACTCACATCATTGACCTGAGCCCAACACCATATTACAAGGATACTCCCTTCCCCGTTCGTGCGTCGATTCCATCCCAACGCCAAGGTTGCAAAATTGTAATCCTGTGCTGTAAACTTTACTGGCCAGGATTGATTGCAGGTTCTTTCACGTCGGGTCATGTTCCGGGGAGGGAGGTATTACCTGAACCTGTCTTCCTGGCCGCCCACAAGGAGAACGGGATGCTGAAAAGGTGTTTTCTGTCGATCTTTATTCTTGCGGTGTTAATGGGGGGGACCGCCCTCGGGGCCGAACCGGTCAGGATCGGGGTTACCCTCGGCCTGACGGGGAAGTACAAGCAGATGTCCGATATGCAGATGAAGGGATACCGGCTGTGGGAGGGTCAGGTGAACAGCCGGGGAGGCCTTCTCGGACGGCGGGTTGAGGTCCTTATCAAGGATGACGAGAGCGATGGTCCGACGGCGGCCAACTTGTACGAAAGGATGATCGCCGCCGACAAGGTGGATCACATATTGGGCCCGTACTCCAGTTCCATCACAAACGCAATCCTGCCGGTGGCCTCGCGGCACGGGTATCCTTTACTGGTGGGGGGGGCCTCGTCGAACCGGTTGTGGAAGCAGGGCTACCAGAATGTATTTGGTGTTTACACACCGGCTTCCAGATATGCAGTCGGCTTCCTGGAGATGCTGGTGATGAGTGACATCGGAAAACTGGCAGTCGTATCCGCGGACGACAGTTTCTCGATCAGTATCTCGGAGGGAACGGTGAAATGGGCCGGCCGCTATGGCCTCGATGTGGCCCTCACCCGCAACTTCAAGAAGGGGACGGAGGCCTTCGGTGAACTGGTTGAGGAGATGAGACAGTCGGGAGCGCAGGCCCTCATCGTGTGCGGGCATTTCCAGGAATCAGTGGCGGTTCGGGAGGCCATATCCAGTGCGGGCTGGCAACCCCTGGCCTACTTTGCCTCTGTGGGGCCGGTCCTTGAGGATTATATGAATCAGCTTGGTGAGTTGGCGGATTTCACCTTTTCCTCCTCCCAGTGGGAGCCCCATCCCGATCTCGACTTTCCCGGATCAAAGGAGTTCCTGAGGGATTTCGAGGCGGCATACCATAAGGCTCCGTCCTACCACGCGGCGACCGCCTTTGCCGCGGGGTCGATCCTCGAAAAGGCTATTATAAAAGCCGGCACCCTGGACAGAAAGAGGGTATCGGAAGTCCTGTACGGGTTGGACACCATGAGCCTTATCGGGCGCTTTGGTGTTGACCGGACGGGGATGCAGATCAGACAGTTTCCGGTGATTATCCAATGGCAGAAGGGCCGGAAGGAGATCGTTTGGCCCAAGGAACTCAGAACGGCTGATCCCGTTTTTGTGGAAGATCCCGATGCCAGGTAGCTCCGAATTCTTCAAGAGACTGGGCTTTAGGACCCTTTTCCCGGTCATTATCCTGGTCGCCCTTGTGGGTGTCGCACTGAACACCTTCGTGCTTCAGTTCATCAACGAGTTCGAGTTCAGTTCCATCAAGGAAGATCTGCAGTGGTCATCGAGATTCAGCCAGAGCATTATCAACAAGCATTACTACGACCTGATCCAACTCGGGTCCATGGGTGACGAGAGAAGGGAGCGGATCGCGAAGGGCAATGCGCTGGGGGAGCTGGAAGACTTCATGCGACAGAAGAACCTCCATCTGGTTGTGCTCGATGATCCCACCGACAGAGTTCTGCTCAATGAGAATATCCCTGAACACATCGTATTCGGCGTTGAGCGCGGCAGCGAGGAAAATGTGGTCAACAGGGTGGCCATAGGTGGCAGAGATTATTTTTCCTATCACGTTCATTTCAGTCCCTGGAACTGGCATATCATCCTGTTCCAGGACGTCCAGAGCTATGGGGCCCTCATGGACAAGGTGGGAAGGGCTCATATGGCGACCTCGGTCATTCTCGTCATGCTGGCCATCCTCCTCTACTGGTCGCTGAGGGTAAATGTCAGCAGGCCCATTAAAAGGATCATCTCGGCTGTCCAGCGGGGCAAACCTCCCCGGTACCAGGGGATCCGGGAGTTCGAATACCTCAGCGAGAGCATCGCTGAGATGATGAACTCTCTCGAGGAAAGGGAAGGGTTCCTGGCCAATGTGTTCAACAGCATTCAGGATGGCATCAGCATCCTCGATACAGACATGCGTATCGTCCGGGTGAACCGGACAATGGAGAAATGGTACGAGCATATGTCGCCACTGGTCGGGAGGAAGTGCTACGAGATCTATCACAATCGGGACAGGGAGTGCGACCACTGTCCCAGCCGCGAGACCCTTGATCTGGGCACGATCAGCTTCGGTGTCGTACCCAGGATAGGGCCCAGTGGGGATTCCACCGGGTGGCTGGAACTGTTCACCTTCCCCATGCTGGATACAAATACCGGCCAGCTCACCGGCGTTATTGAATACGTCCGGGATATCACGGAACGGATCAGGGCTGAGGAGCAGCTGCGCGACAGCGAGAGAAGATATCGCCTGCTGGCCGATAATGTCACCGATATTATCTGGACCATGGACATGAATCTTCAGTGGACCTACATCAGTCCTTCGGTAATCCGCATGAGGGGATACACCGTGGAGGAGATGATGACCCGCAAGCTTGAGGATGTGGTGACTCCCGAATCGTACAGTTTGGCAAGACAGACCTTTGGTGAGGAGATCGCCCGGGAGGAGGATCCCGGAGCGGATCCTGATCGCGTGCGTTCCCTGGAACTCGAGTTTTACCGCAAGGACGGGGGAACGGTATGGGGTGAGATTACAGCGAGCCTGCTGCGCGATGAGAACGGAAAGGCGGTGGGGATTCTGGGGGTGACCCGCGACATCACCAAGCGAAAAGAAACCGAGCAGGCCCTCAGGGAAAGCGAGGAACGTTTCAGGACCGCGTTCAGGACAAGCCCTGATTCCATCAACATCAACCGGATCGACGATGGGGTTTACGTGGATATCAACGAGGGGTTTACGGCCATCTCCGGCTACACCCGGGAGGATGTCATCGGCAGGTCATCCCTGGATCTTGGCATCTGGGTCAATATGGAGGATCGGGAAAAACTGGTGGAAAATCTGCGGAAGCACGGGAAAATGGAGAACCTGGAAGCACCTTTCAGGATGAAGGACGGCACCGTTTTGCACGGACTGATGTCGGCGAAAATCATGAACATCCATGGAGAACCCCACATCCTGTCCATTACCAGGGATATAACCGAATTGAAGAGGGCCCAGGATAAACTCCGGGACTCGCTGGGGGAGAAGAGCATCCTTCTGAAGGAGATCCATCATCGGGTCAAGAACAACCTTCAGGTGATATCGGGTCTCCTGAACCTTCAGGCCCATCACATCAAGGACGGCGAGACGAGGGAGGTTTACAAGGAGAGCCAGAACAGGGTCATCACCATGGCCCTTATCCACGAGGAACTCTATCAGGCCAGGGATCTGGCCCAGGTCGATTTCGCGGCCTACATTCAGAATCTGGCGTCGAACCTGTTCATATCCTACGGGGTGAAACAGGAATTGATCCAGCTGGCCCTGGAGACAGAGCACTTCCAGATGGTTGTCGACACGGCCATTCCCTGTGGACTCATCGTCAATGAACTGATCTCCAATTCGCTGAAGCACGCTTTTCCCGATAACCGGGAGGGGACAATCCGGGTGGACTTCAGACAAACAGGTGATCGCATGTTTCAGTTGATCGTGTCGGATGACGGCATTGGATTGCCGGAGGATATGGATGTCCGCCAGACACGGACCCTGGGCCTGCAGTTGGTGACCTTGCTGATCGATCAGTTGGGGGCCACCCTGGAGGTGGCCAGGGAGGAAGGTACCGAGTTCAGGATATCCTTCCAGGAATACTTCGAGGCCGGCACGATGCTCTATTGACCCTGGTTTTAAACTGGTGGAGGGTTGTGTCGGAACCACCCCTCAGCCCAATTCCCTTTTCGCTAAAATCAGAGAACCACAGACCGTCTCAGCCCGGTTCGCCGGGAAATGGGACCAGATCGCCTCGCCTGACCTTGGCCTGTTCGGGGTGTTGCCAGGTGGGGCCAAGGAAGGTATATATGGCGGGTCGTCACACATCCGATAACATGTCAGGAGGCGCCCGTGAAGATCGTCGTTCTCGATGGCTATACCCTTAATCCCGGCGACCTGAGCTGGGACGGATTGCGGGCTTTAGGAGAACTTGCCGTCCACGACCGTACCTCCCCGGAGCTCGTTCTGGAGCGGTGTGAAGGGGCCGATGCTGTCCTTACCAACAAGGTCGTCCTCGACTCCGGGACCCTCAAGTCCCTGGAGGAGCTGAAATACATCGGCGTCACGGCCACCGGGTTCAATGTGGTGGATATGGAGGCTGCGGAGGACGAAGGGGTCGTGGTGACCAACGTTCCGGCCTACAGCACCCGGTCTGTGGCCCAGTTCGTCCTCGCCCTCCTCCTGGAACTGTGCCATCACGTCGGGGATCATTCCCGTGCTGTAAGGTCAGGACGGTGGACCGACAGCCCTGATTTTACCTTCCGGGATTACCCCCTGGTCGAGCTTGCCGGTTTGAAAATGGGGATCGTGGGTTACGGTGATATAGGGCGGGAGGTAGCCAGGGCATCGGAAGCCCTCGGCATGGAGGTCCTGATCCACACCCGGACCCCGGATCCGGACCGTTATCCCGAGGCCGTTTTTGTGGACCTGGATACGCTCTTCACAGACTGTGACGTCGTTACCTTTCACTGCCCGCTGACGCCGCAGACAGAAGGGATGGTCAATGACCGGCGGCTGGGCCTCATGAAAGAAACCGCCTTCGTCATCAATGCCAGCAGGGGCCCGGTGGTGGACGAGCAGGCCCTGGCTGACGCCCTTAACAGAGGCAGGATCGCCGGGGCCGCGGTTGATGTCCTGTCCACGGAACCGCCGTCGGCTGCCAATCCACTTCTCACAGCGAAAAACTGCGTCATTACCCCCCACATCGCCTGGGCGACCATGGCGGCCCGCCAGAGGCTTATGGATACGGTTACGGGCAATGTAAAATCGTGGATCGAGGGACGTCCGGTGAATGTGGTGAAAAAATAAGAATTCAAGATAGAAAATAACAGATTTAAAATAACGGCTACATAGGCCCCAGATAGAAGATTTAGGTTGAATTATTTGAATTTTAAATTTTGAATTTGTTTGGAAAGGCGATCCCATTGACCCAAAAGCTGCCCGTCGTCGACCTGCGGTCGGACACCGTCACCAGACCAACACCCGCCATGCGGCGGGCCATGGCCGACGCTGTGGTCGGCGATGACGTGTACGGAGAGGATCCGACGATCAACCTCCTCCAGGAAAAGGCCGCTGATCTGCTGGGATTCGAGGACTCCCTCTTCATGCCCAGCGGGACCATGGGAAATCAGACAGCCCTCTTTGTCCACTGCCGGCCGGGAACAGAGGTTGTGGTGGAGGCCAAAAGCCATATTCTCAACTACGAGATGGCGGCCATGGCCGCCATCTCCGGTCTGTTGCCCAATGCCATCTACACCGAGGATGGAATGATGACGTCGGAGCAGGTGCGAAGCGCCGTTCGGCCGGATATCTACTACTATGCCCGGACACGCCTGGTGGCCCTGGAGAACACCCACAACATGGCCGGCGGCCGGGTCATCCCCCTTCAGATTCAGAGGGAGATCCAGGACGTCTCTCGAGGAAAGGGGCTTGCCCTCCACCTGGACGGGGCCAGGATCTTCAACGCGGCTGCCCATCTGGAGGTTCCGGTAGGGGAGGTGGCGTCTGGGTTCGACTCCGTGATGTTCTGTCTTTCGAAAGGCCTGGGGGCCCCTGTTGGTTCCATGTTGTGTGGATCGGCAGATTTTATCCGGGAGGCCCGCCGGGTAAGAAAGATGTTCGGAGGGGGAATGAGGCAGGCCGGTGTCATCGCCGCGGCCGGTCTGGTCGCCCTGGAGGAGACAGCCTTCCGTGTTATCGAGGATAACGCGAACGCTGGCAGGATAGCGGAAAGGATCTCCCGGATCCCCGGTCTCAAAGTCCCCGTTATGCCGGATACGAACATCATCATCCTTGAAGTTGACCGGAAATGGTTCGGTCATGGGGGGCCCGAGAACGACGATTGGGCTGCCGGCTTTGTCCGGCACCTTGCAGGCCAGGGTGTACTGGCCCTGGCACTGGGCAGGGAAAGGGTGAGGATGGTCACGCACTACGATCTGCCGGAGGATGCTGTTGAAAGGACAGTGAGGGCCGCGTCCTCGGGAAGATCTGTGTGCTGAGGGCCAAGAGCCAAGAGCCAAGAGCCAAGGACTGAGAACCGGGAACTGAGGCCCATGAACCGCAACCATGGAGGGATCACCATGAATATTTCAAGGGGATGGACGCCGGTCATCGTATTCCCCGCCCTAATGATTTTTCTCCTTTCGGCCTGCGCCTTTCAGCAGACGAGAACGGCCCTGCGGCCCTCGGACATGGAACGGATTCTGACCCGGTCGGGCTTCGTCAGAAACCCGGCGGATACCCCTGAGAAGATGGCGGACATTAAATCCCTGCCCCAGCGCAAGGTGTTCCCACAGCGGGCCGCCTTCGTCCAGGCCGGTGGGGATGAGGTTTATTACGTCTACGCCGATTCAAAATACTGCCGATGTCTGTACGTCGGTGACGCCGCCGCTTTCGGTCGATTCGAGAGTCTGATCGATGAGGAAAATTACTCCCGCGGCCAGTGTGTCGATGACCGGCTCAGACAGCGCTCCGAGGAGGCCTGGAAGGCGTGGGGTCCTCTCAGTGACCTGTGCTCGGACCGGCCGAGGTAACATGGTTGAGGGATGCCTGCAGGCGGAGGAAAGAAATGTCGATCCTGGGGGCGAAGGTAATCATCGAATCGGCTCCTCCATTCGCCCCGGATCAGGACTGTTGAGCTGATTCCGGATCCCGGTAGGCCTTGATCCACTGGATCTCCAGTCGGAAAGCGCCCTCCTGCCGGTCCGATATGAGGAAGCCGAAAGTGGTTATGGAGGAGGGGTCAAGATCCGGTGCCTCAGAGACGACGTTGCCGCGGAAAGTCGGTGAAAATTCCTCAAAAGGGATCATCGTCTCAGTCCATCTGCCGGACTCCGTAGCAAACCGGGCCCGGTAGACCACCGAATCGTAACGCGGTTCGGTGGTGAGGGACAGTTTGTAGTTTTTGCCGTCCCCTTTGACCCGCAGAACGATGCCGTAAAAATCAGACAGGTCGTAGTTTCCCGGTTCGGAACGCACCGAGGCGAACCCCCCGTGGTGTTCAAAGGAGACGCTGCCGGAGAAGACGGCTGACTCCGAACCGCTGGTTATAAAACGGCTTTGGGATACTCCCCCCATGACCCTGTCATCGATGGGTCCCCACGACTCAACCCATGGTGTCTGTCTGAAATCGAAGATGAGGATTTCGCCTCCAGCTGTCTCTGTCATGGATTTCCTTTCATTTCGCCAGGTGAGATATTGTCGAGGTTGATTTAACTCCCTGGACGCGGTTACCTCGATCAAGGTTATCGTGGAGTCGACGACGGGAAAGATCAACAGCGTTTTCCCACCAGACAATCATAGCATGTCGGGGGTCTTTTCCGACGAACAATATGTTGACGGCGCCTGTGGATCGTCTACCCTTCAATAAGGGCCAGGGCGGATCAGGGCGCGGGATTTGAACGCATCAGGAAAGATGGAGTCCGGGTGCGAGATATGGCGGGCTGTTATGACGAGAGCGAAATCTGTGGCGGGGTTGATCTCTTTCCTTTTGTCCTGTGCGGTGGTCCAATTGGCCGGCTGGGTCCTCACCGCTCCGGCCTTGCGGTCCGGCTGGTACCAGAGCATCGACAAGCCGGATTGGACGCCGCCTCCATGGGTCTTCGGCCCAGTGTGGACGGTTCTTTACATCTCCCTGGCGGTGGCGGCGTGGCTCGTCTGGCTCAGATCCGAACAGGGCTCTGCACGTCTGCCCCTCTCCCTGTTCTTCCTCCAGCTCCTTCTGAACGTACTCTGGTCGGGCCTGTTCTTTGCCCTGAAAAAGCCCGGTTGGGCTTTAGCGGAGATCGTTGTCCTGTGGGGGACGGCCTGGCTCATGCTGATCGGCTTCGGGAGGATCCAGCGGATCTCCGGCCTCCTGGGGCTCCCATATCTGGTATGGCTGAGTTTCGCCGTTGCCCTGAACCACGCCATCTGGAGGATGAATATTTGACACCGGGCCACCTTTGACGGGCAGCCTGGGCTGCTGCCGATTTGACCTCTGTTCCGGGACCTGCAAAAATAGTAGGGCATCCGGCATCCTCCCGGGCCATCGCAGCTAAAGGGAAAGGAGAGTGGGTTATGCGGAAATGGTTGCACGTACTTTTAGCGGTTCTCTTCCTGGTGACGGCGGCCAGCAGCGCACTGGCGCTCAATGTGGGTGACAGGGCCCCGGCATTTACGGTCTTGTCCAACCAGGGAGAGGTCTCCCTGGATGATTACCTGGGCAAGAAGAATGTGATCCTCGCCTTCTATTTCGCCATCTTCACACCGGCGTGAAAAAGCACCGTCTTGGCTTTCAAACTCGATCTGGAGCGGTTTGAGAGCCTGAACACCCAGGTCCTGGGTGTCAGTTCCGACAGCATGGAGACCCTTAACCGGTTCGCCGCTGAACACAACATTACATTCCCTCTGATCCCGGATGCCGGCGGAAAGCTCAAATCCCTGTATTCCAAGGGGAGGATCAACTACCTCATCGACAGGGAAGGGACCATCCGGCTCATCCAGAAGGGGGTGCCGAAGAACAGGTCTTTCCTGGAAAAGATCCAGGCCATGGATCGATGAATTGACCCGCTGTTACGCACCAGGCCCCGCAGGATAACCGCGCGTGGCGATTTTCCGTTCCGTGGCCGCCATCGGCCCTATAGGACACCTTTGAGACCGTGCAGACGTTTCTTCCCTATCCGGATTTTAACAGAACAGCGCGAACGCTGGACTGGAAGCGTCTGGGCAGGCAGCGAGTGGAAGCCTATCAGATCCTTCGAACCCTTTCCGGGATGTCGCGGGGGTGGCAAAGGCATCCGGCCGTCAGAATGTGGAAGGGCTATGATCTCGCCCTGTCTGCGTATATGAACGAGATGATCCTCGAGTGGGCAAGGAGGGGTTATCGGAATACCATGCTCCTGGTCGCGCTTCCCGAGAACTATCCCACGCCGCCCTGGCTGGGAGACCGGGCGTTTCACGAGGCCCACCAGAGCAACCTCCTGCGTAAGGACCACGACTATTATCGGCGGTTCTGGCCCGGCCTGCGTGACGACCTTCCCTATATCTGGCCCGGTGGGTGATCACCGCCCGCCGGTATGCCTGGTCCGGTCTGGTGATCGTCAGGATCCTCCTTACGCGTGGTTGCGAAGTTGAAGCTCCAGCGGATGGGGGTTCAGGTAGATCTGTTCCTTCAGGTAGGGCTGGTCGTATTTTCGCACATAGTGCCTCATGAGGGTGACCGGGACGATCAGAGGGGTCAGGCCGAGGCGGTAGGCATCGATGACCTCGAGAAGCTCCAGCTTTTCGTCATGGTTCAGCTGTTTTTTGAAATAACCCATTGCGTGCTGAAGAACGTTGCTGTTCTTTCGCTGTGTGGCCCTGTATTTCAGGGCGTCCATGAGCAGCTGCTGATATCTCTCCAGCCGCTGCGGCAGCGGTTGGGGACCCTCTCCGGCAACCAGCTTTCCCATCTTTCTGTAGATCTCCGGATGGTGGGCCATGATAAGCATCTTGTGGCGGGTGTGGAAGTCCACCAGGCCCCCCATGTTCTTCCGATCCCTGACCATCTCCCTCCACCGTTTGAGGGTGAAGATCCGTTCGATAAAATTCTCCCGGAGATGGATGTCGTGAAGACGTCCGTCGTCCTCCACCGGCAGAAGGGGGAATTTTTCCATGAACACACGGGCGAATATCCCCCTCCCCTTCTTGACCGGCATGCCCTTTTCGTTTCTCACCTTGACGCGCTCCATGCCGCTGCTGGGTGAGCCGCTCTTGAAGATGAACCCACAGAGCTCCTCCTTCTCAAGCTCCGCCACCCGATCCGCCGCCCAGCGTTCCATGCGCTTGGTGTGATCCACATTTGTCCGGGAGGTGACCAGCCTCGGGTGCTGCGGATCCCCCTCGAGGTGGAACGGCTCCCGGGGAATGGGAAAGCCGCACTCCACCTCCGGGCACACGGGAACGTAATCGACAAATCGACCCAGGGTGCCGGTGAGAAAACGGTCATGCTGATGTCCGCCGTCCCAGCGGACGTTCTCGCCCAGCAGGCATGTGCTGATCCCCAGCCTGGGTCGATCGGTATCCTTCTCGCCCGATCCGGTCATGGTTTCATACCTGCTATTCCCTGTCCGTTTTTTTGGGAAAGGGTTTCGATGTTGAGGAGGCTACTGCAGCCACCAGACATAATCGGCGTCCTCCAGGACGACGCTGTAGTTAAACAGGCTGGTGTCCTCAGAGGGAAGGATCACCAGGCTTTTTAATTCGGAGCGCTGGCTGATCTGCTCAGCGATCCCCCGCTTCCAGGCGTGAAAATTGCCCGCCAGGGCGATGACCAGTGTGTCCCCGTTTTTCTCGGCGTAGTCGATGATATTCAGGGCCATGGAGGTGTCCCAGACCACCTGGGCCTCGCAGAAATTGTTGAACATCGAATTGCCGAGATGCCCCCCGCCTCCCAACACCCGGGCCAGTATTTCCCGGTACCTCGCGTCGACATTGCAGGAGAGAAAACCGATTTTTTTCCGCTCTTTTTCGGTCAGGGAGCTGAAACCCTCCCGGGCCACCCGGCTGACGATAGACCGGGGCACGTTGAGGCCCAGCATGGGGATCCGGTGCTCCCTGGCATAATCGAAGATGCCGCGATAGAGGGGCCAGAGGTTGAAATCCCAGTTGTCCGAGTAAACCCGGAAGAATTCCTCCTCGCTCATCCTTCCGGACACCCACCGGTCAAGGTCGCCCTGGGCATCCTTTTGGAACATCTCGAAGCCGACGGCGATCTTCTGCCCCGCTTCGTGCAGGGCGCGGATGACCGAGAGCTGGGCCTCATGGTGCCGCCAGTTGTCGTGCTGCTCCCCGATGACCACCACCCGGGCCTTCCTCAGCTCACCAGTCAGGTCCTGAAGGGAGAGCTGAATGATATTGGAAACTTTAAAGATGTACTCCCCTTTCTGGGCTGTTCCGGGGAGCGCCAGGCAGAGGAGAACGCCAACGATGAGAAGAGAAAAAATCAGGTGATTGCGCCGGGGCATGTCGCGCTCCTTTCTTCAAGGACTTAGGAAGTATACTACATTATCGATCACCGGGTTTGGTGGAATTCATGCCCTCGATGCGGTCATTTTTGGAAGGGTCAACTAAGAACTGGACGGATCGATAAAAGGCCCTTAATCTGGGATCATGCCCTCCCGACTTCAATTTTTCGCCACCTGCCCCAAAGGGGTGGGGGATCTGCTGGCCGACGAGGCGAGAACCTGGGGCGCCACGGAGGTCAGGGAATCCGCCGCGGGGGTGTCTTTCGCGGGGTCCGTGGAAACCGGCTACCGGGCCTGCCTGTGGTCCCGGGTTGCCAGCCGGATCCTCCTCCCCCTGGCCGAATTCGAGGCCCGAACCCCCGACGATCTGTACGACGGGGTCAGGTCCATCTCCTGGGAGGAGCACTTTCCTGCCAGTTCCACTCTGGCGGTGGGTGCCAGCGGCAGGACGGGATCGCTGACCCACACCCACTATGCCTCCCTGAAAGTCAAGGACGCGGTGGTGGACCGTTTCCGTGACAGAACAGGTTCCCGTCCCTCGGTGGCCCTCGATCAGCCGGACGTGCGCATCAACCTCCATCTTCACAGGGGTATGGCAACCGTAAGTTTTGACCTTTCGGGGGAGGCCCTCCATCAGAGGGGATATCGGTTGGAGGGGGGGAAAGCACCCCTCAAGGAAAACCTGGCCGCGGCCATCCTCCTGCGGGCCGGGTGGCCTCAGGTGGCTGCGGCGGGCGGGCCCTTCGTCGACCCCATGTGCGGATCGGGAACCCTTCCCATCGAGGCGGCCTTTATGGCCGCTGACGTCGCCCCCGGGTTATCGAGGTCCCACTTCGGGTTTCTGGGCTGGAAGGGACATGAGGATCGGCTGTGGGCCGATCTCCGGGACGAGGCGGAGCAGCGCCGCAGGGAGGGACTGGCGAAATTGCGGACTGTCGTGGGGTACGACTCCGACCGGAGGGCTGTGGGAGCGGCCCTGGCCAATGTGGAGCGCTCAGGCCTGGTGGGCAGGGTACACATCGAGCGCCGGGAGGTCGCCTCGCTGGCCCCTCCTGAGGCAGCCCGGGGCAGAAAAGGTCTGGTGGTGGTCAATCCCCCCTATGGTGAGCGCCTAGGAGAGGTCGCTGAACTGGCGACGCTCTACGCTGAACTGGGGCGGGTTCTCAGAGAATCGTTTGAAGGGTGGCGGGCGGCGGTGTTTACCGGCAACCCCGATCTGGGAAGGAAGATGGAGATGCGGGCGGTAAAGACCAACAACCTGTACAACGGTAATCTCAAGTGCCGCCTGCTCCACTTCGATGTTATCAGGGAGCGTTTTGTCATCCGTGACGGCCGGCATGCCTCAGCGGAGGACGGCCCGGATACCGACCCGGTTTCGGGGATGTTCGCCAATCGTCTGAGGAAGAACCTGCGCACCGTCGGCCGGTGGGCCGAAGGGCAAGGCGTCAGCTGCTACCGGATCTATGACGCCGACATCCCGGAGTACAACCTGGCCGTCGATGTCTACGACAAAGCCGTCCAGGTTGCCGAATATGAGGCTCCTTCCAGGGTCCCCAAAGCCAAAGCGGCCGCCCGGGTGAGGGAGGCCTTAAAGGCCGTGTCCCAGGTGCTGGAAGTGCCTGAGGAGAAGGTTTTTCTGAAGGTCCGCCGCCGGCAGAGGGGTCCTGAGCAGTACGGCAGGCTTGGTGACGCCGGCCGGTTTGTGGAGGTCACAGAGGGGAGATACCGGTTCCTGGTCAACCTCACCGACTATCTGGACACCGGTCTCTTCCTCGACCACCGTCCGACAAGGGAACTTATCGGCGACCTT